>VAXR01000021.1:0-5122 GCA_005885165.1 Actinomycetota bacterium | reverse complement strand
GGTCGCAAACGAGCTCGGAGCCGCTCCCGAGCGGCTCCTCATGGTCGACTACCAGCAGCGCGCGTCCGAGGACGCCGACCTGCCGGACCTCACCGAGGTGTTCGCGGCGTTCGGCACCTGGAAGCGCGCCCGGCGCGAGGCCGCGTCCGCGGCCGCCTGACGCCGGCCAGCGGTCGACTAGCATGCCCGCCGCATGGCGGCGGCCGCGATCATCATCTTCTTCGTCATCATGGGCGCCGGAGTCGCGTTCGTCGCGTTCTCCGGCGGACCTGGGCGGGCGCGCGAGGCCTATCTGACTGGTGGGCGGCGCTTCTTCAGGATCGTCCTGCCCCTCATCTACCTCGGAATTGGGATCGCCGTCCCCGCGATCGTGATCGCGAACCGCCACTCCGCCGAGGGCGGCGTGGGCACGCTCAGAAACCACCAGGGGTCCGCCGAAGTGCAGGAGGGCAAGCGCCTCTTCCGCCAGACCTGCGCGAGCTGCCACACCCTCGCCGCTGTGGGCGCCCGCGGCGTGACCGGGCCGAACCTCGACCAGATCGGGCAGGTCACCAAGCAGCGGGTGCTCAATGCGTTACGCATCGGCGGCACGGGCGACGGCCGGATGCCCGCGGGCCTGCTGCAGGGCTCGAACGCCCAGGCGGTCGCGGCCTTCGTCTCCGCGGTGGCGGGCAAGGCCGGCCCGTAGGGCCCCCACACGCGGTGACGTCCGACCCTCAGGGTTAGATGTTCCCGCTAGTTCGGGGAAGTTCCGCCCCGAAGAAAATCCCCTGCAGATTCCCGCGTAATGCGCTTGCTACGATGCCCGCCGCCAAGAAGCCGAGGTCTCGCTGGCAGGAGCGAGGCACGGGGGACCCGATGGCCGGGAGGCCAGGGGCGAGTCGCCGCCGGAGCGTGGTGTAGCGCTGCTCTTTCAGCGCGAGCCCGACAGCTAACCCCGTAGGCAAACGAAAGAGGACCATGCGAGAGAACGCCGCCCGCGCATGGCGGGAACATGACCAAGAAGCAAGCACTGGAGCTCCACGGCCGGACCTGCGCCTGATCGAGGCGGAGGCCCATCCGCGGCGGGCCGACCGCTACGCCGCGGCGCCCATGGCCGAGGTACGCACCATCCGGATCGACTCGAATCGCCCCGCCCCGCGCCGGCGGCCCGACCCGGTGAAGGCAGCGGTCGGCGCGCGCCCGGATCGCGTGGCGATGTGGGCCGTGCTGCTTGGCGTCTTCCTCACGGTGGTCGCCGCCGCCACCGGGCACGCCTGATCCCCGCCCCGGGCTCGCACCCGCGAACATAAGGCCCGCGATGGCTGACTGGGCCACGATCTCCTCGCTGGCGACCGCCGGCGGGACGCTCGTTCTGGCGGCCGCGACGTTCGCTTCCGTGAAATCGGCGAACCGATCGGCGCGCATCGCCGAGCGATCGCTCCAGCTGGGCCTGCGCCCGATCCTGGTGCCGGCGCGGCCCGAGGATCCGCCGGAGAACGTGCCCTTTCCCGACCGGATGTTCGAGCTCCCGGCGGGGAGGGCGCTCGTCGAGGAGGACGACGGCATCCTCTTCCTCGGCCTGTCGCTGCGGAACGTCGGCGCGGGCCTGGCCATCCTCGAGGGCGGGTACGTCCGGGCGGCGCGGGTCGGGGCGGGCATCCCGCACGCCGATCCGGAGCAGTTCCGGCTGCTGCAGCGGGACCTCTTCGTACCCGCAGGCGCGACCGGCTATTGGCACGCCTCGCTCCGGGATCCCGACGTGGACATGTACCGCGAGCTGCGTCCCGCCATCGAGGAACGGCAGGCGATCTCGATCGAGCTCCTCTATGGCGACTTCGAGGGCGGGCAGCGGACCATCACTCGCTTTGGCGTGCTGCCGCGCGGCGACGGCTGGTCGGCCGCGGTCATGAAGCACTGGAGCGTCGACGCCGAGTAGTTGCCTCGGTCGAGTCTTAGCTCGCTCTCACGTCCCCGTTAGCTACCTCTCACCTTGGCGGACGAGCATCCGAATCGACTCGTCGTGCGTATGCCTTCGAGTGGGGCTCGACCGGAACGCAAGAAGCGCCAACGGGCCTTATACTTACCGATCGTAAGCTACATACGAGAAGTGACCGCATGAAGACAAAGGAGAGCCGTTTCGACGTCCACGACGAGCTGACCGCTCCCGAGCGCAGCCTGCCGATCCTGAAGGGCGCGCTTTCGACTGGAGGCCAGCTCTCTAACTTCCTCGGGGTGATGGCGGGCGCCCCAGCGGTACTGCGCGCGTACGCGCGCTTCCGCTCCGAGCTTCGCCAGGGCGCACTCCCGCTCAAGTCGCAGCAGCGCATCGCGCTGGCGGTCGCCGAGCACGAGAAGGCGGAGTACGCGCTGTCCGTCGTGCTGCGCACGGCCCGCGGCAGTTCGAATCGGGCGACGAGCGCGAGGCGGCTCTGCTGCGGTTCGTCCGCGGGCTGCTCGACGAGCCGGGGATTCCTCCGCTGCATCTGCTCGAAGAGGCCCGCGAAGCGGGCTGGACGGACGAGCAGCTGCTCGAGGCGATCGCGCACACCGCGCTGGGCGAGTTCACGACGCTGATGGCGCGCGGCGGCGACCTCCCCTTCGACGGATCGGCCGAGGAGGCCCGGTTGCTCCAGGCCGCGTAGCGCTTTCCGCCTGAGGACGGGAGCAGCGTCGGCTGTCGAGCTACGATTTGTGTATGGCCACCCGGGGAGGAGTGACCGGGACCGACCGTGCAACGCGCGGCGTAAACGGGACCGCGCACAACGCGAACGGTGCGGCGCGCGCTGGCAAGATGCCGTCCCGCGTAGCCAACGGCAACGGCACCTCCTCCGCCCCCGATCGGGGGCGGTCGCATTTGGAGAGCCGCGAGACGTGCTGCGCGAAGTACCACCGGGCGATCGAGATGGTCGGCAAGCGCTGGAGCGGGGCGATCCTGCTGGTGCTGCTCGACGGGCCGCTCAACTTCTCCGGGATCCGCGAGCTGGTGCCCGACCTCTCCGACCGGCTCCTCTCCGAGCGGCTCAAGGAGCTCGAGGCCGAGGGCATAGTCGAGCGGCGCGTGCTCGACACCTCGCCGCCGCACGTCGAGTACGCGGTGACCTCCAAGGGCCGGGCGCTTGAGCCCAGCGTTCGTGCCCTGAAGTCCTGGGCGCAGCGGTACCTGGCGTAGCCGGCGGCGGCGTCTCTTTGGCCCGCCGGTCCCTGGTGTAACCGCCGGGGCTCGGTAGCCTCTCGCGGTTCGCTTCGTCCCGTCGACTCAGAGAGGACTCGATGGCCGATCAGCCGAAGACCGCCGATGACGTCAAGGCCCTCGTCGAGGACCACAACATCCGCTTCATCCGCCTGTGGTTCACGGACATCCTGGGGCAGCTGAAGAGCTTCTCGATCAACGCGGAGGAGCTCGACGACGCCATGGAGGGCGGCATGGGGTTCGACGGCTCCTCGATCACCGGCTTCAACGCGATCGAGGAGTCGGACATGATCGCGATGCCCGATGCCTCGACCTTCGCGGTCCTGCCCTGGCGGCCGGAGGACCGCGGGGTGGGGAGGATGTTCTGCGACATCGTGACTCCCGCCCGCGAGCCCTACGAGGGCGACCCCCGCCACGTCCTGCGGCGTGCGCTGGAGCGAGCGGGCCAGATGGGGTTCGACGCGTTCAACGTCGGGCCCGAGCTCGAGTTCTTCTACTTCCGCTCCGCGAACCTCGAGGGCGGCCCGCCGGAGACGCTCGACGAGGGCGGCTACTTCGACCTGACGACGCTCGACGCGGGGTCGGACGTCAGGCGCGAGACGGTCCTCGCCCTCGAGCAGCTCGGCATCCACGTGGAGTACACCCACCACGAGGTCGGGCCGTCCCAGCACGAGATCGACATGCGCTACGCGCCGGCGCTGAAGATGGCCGACGACTGCATGACGTACCGCATCACGGTCAAGGAGTACGCCATGAAGTACGGCTGGCACGCGACCTTCATGCCCAAGCCGCTGTTCGGCGAGAACGGGTCCGGCATGCACACGCACCAGTCGCTCTTCAAGGAGGGCCGCAACGCGTTCTACGACGGCGACGACCAGTACTACCTGTCGCCGACTGGCAAGGCGTTTATCGCCGGCCAGCTCAAGCACGCCCGTGAGATCTGCTCGGTCTTCGCCCAGTGGGTGAACTCGTACAAGCGCCTCGTGCCCGGATTCGAGGCGCCCGTGTACGTGGCGTGGTCGCGCCGCAATCGCTCGGCGCTCGTGCGCGTGCCGCTCTACCACCCGGGCAAGGAGCAGGCCACGCGGATGGAGCTGCGCTGCCCGGATCCGGCGTGCAACCCCTACCTGACCTTCGCGGCGCTGCTGCAGGCCGGGCTCGAGGGGATCGAGAAGGGCTACGAGCTGCCGGAGCCGATGGAGCGGAACCTCTACCACCTGTCTCCCGACGAGCGCAGGCAGCGCGGCATCGAGCAGCTGCCCGAGACGCTCGGCGAGGCGATCGAGCTGACGGCCGAGTCGGAGCTCGTGCTCCGGACCTTCGGCGAGCACATGTTCAACCGCTACGTCGAGATCAAGCGCAAGGAGTGGGAGGACTACCGCATCCAGGTCTCGCGCTGGGAGCTCGACCGGTACCTGGCGGTCCTGTAGGTCGCCGACCTGCGCTGGCCCGACCTTGACCCGTCCATTAGCCCTGAGGTAGTGTCGGCCGCGTAACCGGCACCCGAAGCGGGTCCGCGGGAAAGCGGGGCTTCGGAGCGTCGCCAGCCTTCTCATCCTTCCGGCCGGAACGGCACGCGCAGCGGACGCCGTTGCGACGTTTGACGACCTCGTCGCGGGCACCGCCGTCTCGTCTCAGTACCACAACCTCGGCGGTCCGGATCGCGGGCTCGACTTCAACCAGGCGCCTCAGCCCTACAGCAGCGGCGGTGCGCCCCACGTGCTCGACGTCGGAGCCGGTACCGCCCAGTCGGGATCGCACGTCGCCGAGCGAAGCTTCCAGAATTGCACTCCGGAGTTCTGCGCGGGCAGTATCTGGGGGCACTTCACGTACGCCAAGCAGCACGTGTCGCTGTACGTCGGGCTGCACCAGTCGAGCATGTTCTCGGACGCGCCCACCCTGAAGCTCTTCGACGCCAGCGGCGACCAGGTCGGCTACACCGGCAGCGCG
>VAXR01000029.1 GCA_005885165.1 Actinomycetota bacterium | reverse complement strand
CATGTGCAGGTTCTCTGTGGGCGTTCCCTGGACGACCGTGAACGAGCCGCTAGTGCCCGCGAACCGCACGCGATCGGGCGTCTCGGCGCTCAGCCGCAGCCCGGCGTGCGGCGCGATCGTCTCGTAGAAGCGCTTGGCCGCGCCCAGGTCGGCCACGCGGATCCAGAGATGGGCGACGAGCCCGCCGCGGCGAAGGTCGCGGTGGTGGACGGCCTCGGCGCTGTTGCCGTCCGGATCGAGCAGAAAGGCCCCGTAATAGTCGCTGCGGTACTGCGGCCGCGGCCCGGGCGGTCCGTCGTCCGTGTAGCCGGCCGCGGTACCCGCCTGCCAGAACTCGTCGACCTGCTCCCGCGAAGGCGCCACGAACGCGACGTGGAGCCGCCGGGTGACGGGATTCGCCTCGTTGGCGCCGGTCAGGAGAAAGTCCTGCCACTCCGAGAACTGCTCGGTCCGGTACGTGCGGACGATTCCCAGCGGTGCCAGGACCGTGTCGTAGAAGGCCTCGGATGCCTCCCTGTCGGTCACGCGGATCGTCACGTGGTCGAACACGGTCAGGAACTATGCTCGACTTGTGGACGAACAGTCCGTCCTGGATCGGATCGAGGAGCTCGTCGCCGAGGAGCACTCGCTGTGGCGGGCCGAGTCGGAGGGCACGCTCGACGCCGCCGGGCATGAGCGTCTGGCCGCCGTTCGGCGGCATCTCGACCACGCCTACGAGACGCTCCGCCGCCGCCGCGCCGGGCAGCCGGACGAGGGGCCCGCCGACCGCGACGTGCCGGATCCGCCCAACGAGCTCGCGGGCCCGACTCCCGAGCCTCGGCACACCGAGCACGGCGTGCACGAGCAGGACTCGTCGAGCCCGGATCCCTCTCCGGGCGTCCCCTGATCTCGGACGACGCGGCGACGGCGACCGCGGCGAGTCCACTTGCTGCTAGCGGCGCGTCGCGACCCGGTGCGTCGGCGTCGAGTGCTGCTGGTGCCGCGGGCTCGCTCCGGAGCCCGTGACCGCGACCGAAGATCCGATCGTCGCGGCGGCGAACAGGCTCACCGTGACGACCTTCATCCGCTGGGGCGTCAGCCAGGTCGTGTGCCGCGCCTGCAGCCAGGAGCGCGCGCCCGTGGCCCCGGCCATCGCCGCCATCGCACATACCGCGCACATGTAGCTAACGGTACTGCGCGGCGGCTCAAATTTGGGGGGTAACGACCTCCGTGGAGGGCGGGCGACCCCTGCCGAAGCCGGGCACGCGCTCGCCCACCTCGAGTATCACCTGCTTGTCCGCCAGCCGGCAGTACGCGCGGGCGGGAGGCGACAGGCGGGCGAGTTCGGCGGCCGCGCTCGTTTCGACGACCCGCGGTGACGACAGCTCGTACGTCCTTCCGCCCCTCACAACGCGGCCGTCGCCGGCCCTGAGGTTGCGCAGCCAGTCGGACTCCTCGCCGTAGAGCAGAGCGACGATCAGCGTTCGCCCCCGTCTGAAGGCGAGCACCGGGGTGCGGTACGGCCGCCCGGACCGGCGGCCGCGGTGGAGGATCACCACCCACGGCGGCAGGATCCACGCGTACACGCCCTGGACGCGGTTGTTGATCGCCTTGTTGAAGCGCGCGACGCGCCGCGAGAGCTTCATCCCGGCAGCGCACGTACGGCCGGACGAACGCGGGCGGGCGACCGGCCGCGACTGGTCACGGCGACCCGTAGCGCGCGGGCGAGGAGGCGCGCGTTGACCCGATCCTGAAACGGCACCGAGCGGCTCCCGATGGCATGGAAGAGGCGGGCGGTCTCGTCATCCCTCGCGGCTGAGGAGAAGAGCAGCTTCTCCACCGGGCTGAACGGCCGGCCGGTTGCGTAGTCGCACATCATCCAGTGGTGGGCGGCGAGCATACGCCGGTGGTGTCGCCGATACCGATCGAGCGCCGGGTTCAGGTCGTCGTCATCGACCAGCGCGTCGCCGATCGCCTCGGCTAGCCACTCGCCCGACTGCAGGGCGAAGCCGCAGCCCACTCCCCAGAGTGGATCCGATGCCATCGCGGCGTCGCCGACGAACGCGATCCCCGGTCGCGCGGCCGGTCGCGAGACGTTCGGCACGTCGATCTTGCCGATCCACGGCGAGATGCGCGTACCGGTACGCGGGTCGGGCGCGTCCGGGAGCTGGGTGTAGTAGCGGAGGACCGCCGCCTCGGGATCGCGCTTGAACTCCGGCAGCTTGTCCCTCGTCGGCATCGCCGCGATCAGCGTGACGCCGTTGTCGTTCGGAAAGACAGCGCACCCGTCAGGATCGAGGAACCACAGCATCGCGTGCGACCCGGATCGCGCCGGCAGATCGCGGAAGTAGGCGAAGTAGGCGAAGCGGTTGTGCGGACGAATGCGGCCCGGCACACCGGCGAGCTTGGCGATCCGCGATCCGCGCCCGTCAGCGGCCACGACGATCCGCGCGCGAAGCTCGCGGCGCTCGCGATCGCGGCCTTCGACGACAGCGCCGTCGATTCGCCCGTTTGCCCGTACGAGGTCGACCGCCGTCTGCCCCAGCAGCAGCTCGGCGCCCGCGTCGGCGGCGAGCTCGCGCACGATCGGATCGAGCTTCTCGCGGCGGATGCTGTAGCCGTACGCCGGATAGGGAGAGGCCTCGTCGAGCCGCGGTCGAATCCATCCGTAGCGGGTCCAGAGCTCTAGGCCGTTGCGCAGACCCCCTGCCGCCTCGATCCGCTCGGCCAATCCAAGGCGCTGAATGGTCGGCGTTGCGCTCGCCTGGATGAAGTGGGTGCAGGTCCGCTTGTAGTCGGTGAGATTCGGACGGCGCTCGATGAGCGCGACCCTCGCACCCCGCCGCGCGAGCAAAGTGGCGGCGCTGCAGCCCGCGAGGCTCGCGCCGACGACGACGGCGTCGTACCTCTCACTCACGTCGGTCGCACCATACGCCCCGACGAAACGCGCGGTGTGATGCCCGTCACTCTGCCGCTAGCGCGGCGGGCTGCTGGATCGCGCTTGCGCGCCCTCGCCGGCGACGGCCTGAGCGACGCCGGCCGGGGCACGCTCACCGCCCAGCTGCCTCAGCAGCAGCACCGCAATGGCGCTGACGCCGGCGGCGATCGCGGTGAAGACCCAGGCGCCGACGAAAGCGTCATGACCGGTCATCGCGCCCGCCTGCCCGATGATCGCGATCACGATCGCCACTCCGAGCACCCCGCCGAGCTGTCGCGCTGTGGCGTTCAAACCGCTACCCGTGGCGTAGAGGCGAGCGGGTAGTGCCTCGACGGCCGCGGTCGTGAGAGTGGGGAAGGCCATGGCGATCCCGGCCCCGGTGAGCGCGGTCCCGGGCAGCCAGCGGATCACGTAATCGGCGCGCGTGCCGGCGCGAACCGCATACCAGGCGCACCCGCCTGCGTAGACGATCGCGCCGATGCCCGCGATCGGCGCCAGCCCGAAACGGTCGGCAAGCCGTCCGGCTGGGGCGGCGAGCACCGCGGTGATCAGTGGGCCGGGGGTGATCGCCGCGCCCGCAGCGAGCACCGAGTAGTGCCAGATCGACGTGAGGAAGAGGACGTCGGTAAGGATCTTGCCGTAGAACGCGCAGGCGAAGACCAGGATCGCCACGTTCGCGAAGCGCACGGAGGGGATGCGAAGGGGCAGGTTCGTCGTGGCCCACGGCTGGGCGCGGGCCCGGACTGTGAACGCCCCGAGTAGCAGCGTCGCGCCGGCGTAGCTGGCGATGACGCGTCCGTCGCCCCAGCCCCAGTTGGGACCCTGCGTCAGTCCCAGCGCAACGAGCGACACGGTTCCCGCCAGCAGAGTTATCGCGATCAGGTCGGGAACGCGGCCGTACTCGAGGTCACGCTGCTCGCGCAGCGCGCGCCTGCCCAGGATGAACGTGGCCGCGCCGAGCGGCGCGTTCACGAGGAACACGAGCCTCCAGTTCGAGGCGTGCACGAGCAGGCCGCCCAGCGACGGTCCGACCGCAGCAGCGACCGCGGCCGAGGCGCCCAGCATCGCCACCCCGCCGATTCGTCTCTCCGCCGGAAGCTCGCCCAGGAGTAGCCCGAGCGACGTCGGCACGAGCAGCGCGGCCCCGGCGGCTTGCACGATGCGCATCCCCACGAGGGTGCCCGCCGACGGCGCGATTGCGCACAGCAGCGACGCGGCGGTGAAAGTCAAGAGCCCCGCCATGAACACCCGCCGGCGCCCGACGAGGTCGGCCAGCTGCCCGGCCGGGATCAGCAGCGCCGCGAACACGATGTTGTAGCCGTTCAAGACCCACGACAGCCAGGAGCGCGCGACGCTCGGGAACGAGCGCTGGATGCTGGGAAACGCGATGTTGACGATCGTGGCATCCAGGAACGCCATGAACGCACCAAGCGAGCAGACGATTAGGACGGCGCGGAGCCGCCCGCTCGAGAGGGGCGACGGGGCGGTAGCCGCCGTTTCAGATCGGCCGGGGAAGCGAGGCATCGCAGAGGCCCTGTCGCCGGCGACTCTCCCGTCGCCGGGCCCTTAGTTACCAGATCGACCGGCAACCTGAGGTCTGACCCTCAGATGGCGACTCGCTCGGGCAGGCCGACCTCGGCCGCCAGCTGCTCCGACGAGTAGGTCCCGCTCGGCACAACCGCCGCTCCCTGGAGGTGGGAGGTACGCAGGATCGGGTAGTGCATCTCGCCATGCGGCCCGCCGGTGCGTCCGGTCCCGCCATGCGTGGCGAGCGGGGCCGCGAAGCTGATGTGCGATTGGTTCACCTTGAGCAGCCCGGCGTTCGTCACCTCGGTGACGAAACGGTCGATGACGGAGGGATCGCTCGCCCAGACGGAGTTGCGGAGCCCGTACTCGTTTGCGTTCATGAAGTCGATGACGCGATCCAGCAGTCCCGTGCGCTCGTCCTCGGTCGGCACGATCACCGGGAGCAACGGGAAGAAGGTCTCCTCCCGCACGCACGCGAGCATTCGCGACTCGGCCAACCCATCGACCCTCACCACGCTCGGCTCGAGGAAGAAGCCTTGCTCGGACGGCGCACCGGTGGTGTCCACCCGACGCCCCCCGCAGAGCACCTTCGCGCCCGCCTCGCGTGCCTCCGCGAGCGTCGAGAAGTAGCGGTCCGCCTTCAGCACCGGGGAGAGAAGTACGTCGGGATCTTCGGGATAGCCCGGCCGGATCTCCCTGACCCGCTCCAGCACTCGCTCGATGAGCTCATCGGCCACGTCCGGGTGGACGATCGCGTGCTTCGGGACCATGCAGATCTGGCTCGAGCCGTAGAAGCACTCGCACATCGCCGTGGCGGCGGTCTCGAGATCGGCGTCCTCCCAGACGACGATTGCGTCGTTACCCGACAGCTCGAGCACCGCCTTCTTGCCAGCGGCCTCGCAGTCGGCGCCGAGCTTCAGTCCGACGGTGCTGTCCCCGAAGAACATCACATCGTCCACCAGCGGGCTGGTGGTCCACTGGCGCAGGATCTGCTTCGTCTCGCCGGAGATGATGTTGAGCGTGCCCGTGGGAGCACCGTGGCGATCGAGGATCGGCGCGACGATCTCGCGGTACAGGAACATCACCGACAGCGGCGTCGACCGCGGGGCCTTCACCACTAGCGCATTGCCCGCGGCGATTGCGGCAAAGCCGAGCGCCGAGTTCGACCCAGCCGCATTCTGCGGTGGATTGAGGCAAACCACGCCGTCCGGCTTGCGCGAGAACACGATCCGGCGCTCGCCCTGCTCGACCTCTGAATGGAGCTGGGCGAACATCCAGTCGAGTGTCTCGGGCGCGGTGCCCTCGATGATCCCCCGGAGCTCCCACTCCGCGAGCCGTCGCGGATGGCCCTCCCAGATCAGGATCTCGACGAACTCCTCGGCGCGCTCGACGATCGCGTCGTGATAGTCCTCGGCCATGGCGCGGCGCACGTCCAAGGGCATGCGCGCGAACTCGCGGCTCGCCCGCGCGGCCGCCTCGAGCGCCTCGGCGCCCTCGCGCCGCTCGCCCCAGGCGCTGCGGCCCATGACTACTTCAGCCGGAGCCTCGCTCGGATCCATCTGACCGAGGTCCAGCGCTCGCTTGAGGTTGAACGTGCCCATCGGGTCGGCCAGCAGCGCGGACGCCTTGACCGTGTAGTTCCAGCCCTGGCCGTCGCGATCCTGGCCGTTGATGTAGAGCGGGTACGACCTCATGCCATCACCCCACTCCGGTCCAGGGGGCTTCCAGGGATTCGGCCATCGTCTCCACATCGCGCAGCTCCCCGGCGTTGAACCTTCCGTAGGCGCCGAGGTCCAGGAGCCCATGACCCGAGTAGCAGAACAGGATCGTCGCCTCGCGCTGCTGCTCCCGGCACTCGCGCGCTACGTCGATCACGCCGCGGATCGCATGCGCCGTCTCGGGGGCCGGAAGGAACCCCGTCAGCCGCGCGAACAGGGAGCCCGCCGCGAACACCTCGTTCTGGTGGTACGCGACGGCGTCGATCACGCCCTCGTCGCGAAGCAGCCCGACCAGCGGAGCGGCACCGTGATAACGCAGCCCGCCCGCGTGGATCGGCGGCGGCACGAAATCGTGGCCGAGCGTATACGTGCGCGTCAGCGGGCCGGAGCCGGTCGCGTCCGCGTAGTCCCAGCGGTACTCGCCCTCGGTCAGCGTTGCGCACGCCGCCGGCTCGGTGGCCAGGATCGAGATATCGCGGCCGTTGAGCTTGTCGGCCACCCACGGCAGCGCCAGACCGCCCATGTTCGAGCCGCAGCCGACCGAGGCGACCAGGTAGTCCGGCTCGCGGTCCACGAGCTCGAGCTGCTCGCGCGCCTCGAGGCCGATCACGGTCTGATGCAGCAGCACGTGGTTCGCGAACGCGCCCACCGCGAATCGCGCCTCGGGGTCTGACGCGACCACCTCGAGGGCCTCGGAGACCGCCGTGGCCTCGCTTCCGGGATGGTCCGGGTCGTCCGCGAGGAAACGCCTGCCGGCCTCCGTCGACTCGCCCGGGCTGGGGAGGATCGTGGCGCCGAACGTCTCCATCAGGTGCCGCCGGCCGGGCTTGTGGTGGTAGGAGGCGCGGACCATGTAGACCACGACCTCGATCCCCATGAGCGCACCGGCCATCGCGAGCGCCGAGCCCCACTGCCCCGCGCCGGTGTCGGTCACGAGCCGCCGCACGCCCTCCTGCTTGGCGTAGTAGGCCTGGGCCAGCGCGGAGTTGAGCTTATGGCTGCCGGACGGGCTTGCGCCCTCGTACTTGAAGTAGATCGCCGCCGGCGTGTCGAGCTCGCGCTCGAGCGCGTGCGCGCGGTATAGCGGCGCCGGGCGCCACTGGCGGTACGCGGCGGCCACCTCGTCGGGCACGCTGATCCAGCGCTCGAGCGAGCGTTCCTGCGCCGCCAGCGCGCGGGGGAGGAGCCGTTCCAGGTATTCCTGTGTGAGCGGCTCGCCGGTCCGGCCGTCGATCAGCTCGTCCGGAGCTCGCGGGAGGTCCGGGATGACGTTGTACCAGCGGTCAGGAATGCGGTCGATGGACAGTTCGATCCGCTCAAGCGGCGCCGCGAGCACGCCCGAACGTCCGTACATGGCTCTTCTCCCACTTTGCGAGTCTCTCAGCCGCTAAATACCTGCTGAGTTGGGTTGCCGTAAACCCTCGCGTAGAAAGGGCTGGATGTCAATCCCCAGATTGAATATTTGCGGCGTGCGCCTCGGCTTGCCCCCGCCTGGACGGATGTCCAGGCTGTACTTGGCGCACAAGCCCACGAGATCCCCGCAAATACCTCATTTTTGGTACCGAAATCGGCCTCACGTGCCGATAGAGCACCCGTGGGCGAGTACACATGGATGTGCCCCACGGAGCTGGACCGCGAGCGGCTCGTCGCGACGGTGAGCGGCGTCGGCCCCGCGCGCGCGCTGATGTTCGTGGTCCTGGCTTTCGTGGTCGCAGGGTCAGCCAGCGAGATCGGCTGGTGGCCATTCGCCGTGCTCATCGCCTCGGCCGTCCTCTCGATCTACCTCTATCGCGACCTGGAGCGGCGGCGGCGACCCGAGTACTGGGCGATCTCCGGCTGGCTCGCCACGCAGCTGCCCCTTGCTGTCGGCATCGCCATCACCGGCGGCGCCCGCAGCCCGGCGCTGTCCTGGCTGGCAATCTCCGTCGTGTCGCTCGTCGCTCGCTTCAGCCGGCTCACGATCCGCGTGGGCATGGGCTTCCTCTTCCTCCTTCTGGGTGCCGTTACCGTCGGAGTGGATCCGGCGTGGACGATCGCCCACCCCGCGAGCACGCTGGGCTGCGGCGGGCTGCTGTTCTCGGTCTGGGTGTTCGCCGAGGCGCTGCTGCGCTCGGACCTCGAGCACCGCGACCACGACAAGGTCACCGGCCTGCCCAACCAGGCGAAGTTCGCAGACCACCTCCACCTGGCGCTCAGGCGCCGCGAGCGCCGCGGCGGCACGATCAGCGTCCTAGCTGTCGACCTCGATGGATTCCGGCTCGCGAATGACAGTCTCGGCACGCGCGCGGGCGACCAGCTGCTGCGCCACGCCGGCGCCCGGATCGCCCGGGCGGCGGTGTCGGCCGAGATGGTGGCGCGCCGCTCTGCCGACGAGTTCCTGATCCTCCTCACAGACCTGCGTGATACCCCGGCGGCCGAGCAGCGGCAGCCGTGGGTCAGCGCAGAGCGAGCCCCGCAGGAGACCGCCCACTCCGTCCAGACCGCGCTCGCCGAGCCGATACGCGTGGACGACCGCGAGATCTACCTCGGTGCGTGCGTCGGGGTCGCCGTGCTGGCCGAGCGCGAAGCCGCCGACGATCACGACCAGACCGTCGAGCAGCTCCTGTCGGGGGCCCAGCTCGCGCTGTCGAGCGCGAAGTCGGCGGGTCCGGGGAGCGTCACGCTCTATGACCGCGCCCGGCCAAGCTCCGGCCGCCGCCTGTCGCTGATCTCGCGGCTGCGGAAGGCGATCGACCAGGGCGCGCTCAGACTGCATTACCAGCCCACGGTCGACCTCCACACCGGCGCGATCGAGGGCGTGGAGGCGCTCGCGCGCTGGGAGGACGAGGAGCTGGGGATGGTGCCCCCGTCCGAGTTCATCGAGGTGGCCGAGGAGACGGGGCTGATCGAGCCGCTCGGCGCCTGGGTGATGGACGAGGTCGCGCGGCAGGCGCGCATATGGGATCAGGAGGGCATGGAGTTCGAGATCGCGTTCAACCTCTCGCCGCGGCAGCTGTCCCAGCGGGAGCTGCTCCCGAGCATGCGGACAAGCCTCGCCGCCGCGGAAGTTCCCTTCGACCGCTTCGTGGTGGAGATCACCGAGTCGAGCGCACTGCGCGACTTCGACAGCACCGTCGCCCTCCTGCGTCAGATGACCGCGGAGGGTTTCCGGCTCGCGATCGACGACTTCGGCGTCGAGCTGTCGTCGCTGTCGCGGCTGCTCCAGATCCCGGCCCACATCCTCAAGGTCGACCAGTCGTTCATCTCCGCCCTGTCGACGTCGCCGGACGCGGCGGTGATGGTCCAGATGATCATCCAGCTCGCCGAGAAGCTCGGCAGGCGCCCGCACGCCGAGGGAGTCGAGACCGAGAAGCAGCGACGCTTCCTGCTCGAGAACGGATGCCAGTACGGCCAGGGCTACCTCTTCTCGAAGCCCGTGCCCGCCGACCAGGTGCGAGAGCTATACCTGCGGGCCCTCGCCGCGCGCATGATGCCGGTGCCGCCGCCCGCCGAGGAAGCGGACCGCCCCGCGGCATCGGGCGCGGAGTCCATCCAGATCCCGCCGGATCTGACGGACGTAAACGCCCGGTTCCCGCGCTAGCCGATCTCACGCCGGTGGCGCGGGTGCTGATTCAGCGCGCGAACACCGCGAAGAAGTCGCGGTCGTCCGGCGTGAGGTAACGCTGCGCGGGCCTGTCCATCCCGACCAGGAGCTTCTTCGGATGTGCGGCGCCCGGGTTGCCGTACGTGTTGAAGGTGACCCAGTAGGAGTTGATGTCCAGCTCCATGGCGCGGACGGCTCCCGCGTGGATGAGGATGTCGGCGAGACCCCGCACCGTCCGGTAGTCGGCGGCGGCGTAGAGCAGGTCACCGTGCCGGTCGACGCCGACGGCGGAGCGCCACACCATGGTCGAGTTGCCGACGGTCGTGCCCCATTCCGGACCGTCGCTCAAGTTCGGGTTCGGCTGGCCGTGGTTCACGATCAGCGGGAGGTTCTGACGAGCGAACGCGACATCGCCCCCGGGCCGCTGGCCGCCGGACCACGAGACGACGTCGACCTTGCCTGAGCGAGTGCCGACGAGCGTGGCGAGCCCCGGGCGCATCGGCTCGAGGAGGTGGCCTCCGGCGAAGAAGCCAGCGCTCGCGTCCGAGGGCTTGAACCCGCTGTTAAATGTGGCGAGAATCCTCTTCCGGCTGCCCGCGGGAACGTCGCTCGGCAGGCCGGATGCCACTCCGCCGGGCGGCTCCTGGATGCCGGGATAGAGCGCGACGGTGGCTCGGCGGGGGTCGATCCGGGCCACGCCCGCGAGGACGCGCGGGTAGCTGGGGTCGGGCCGGTAGGTCGTGACGAGCACGGGTGGGTCGGGCTGCGACGCGTAGCGCGACTGCGTCGCGTGCCAGCTCCCCTCGCTCGAAAGGGCGGGCCGTATCACGGGCGTGATCGCCTTCGGGCGCTGCACCTCCGCGACCTGCGGCCGCAGACGCCCCGCCGGTTCGCTTCCGACGCCGACCGACGGCAGCCGCTTGAGCGTCGGCCCGCCCTTCGATGGCGCGTTCACGGAGTAGTAGAGGCGCTCGATGTCGGACACGAGCCAGGCCGCGCCGTTTCCGCGCAACCACTCGACCGAGCGGATGCCAAGACTCGAGTTCGATCGCGCCGTCAGCGCGGCGCCATATGAGAACAGCGCGAGCAGGACCGTTGCGGCCGCCGCGGTCGTCGCGATCGCCACGCTCCGCTGGAGCGGGCTTGCACGCCCACGCCGCCGCAGTCCCCGGCGGGACCCGGTTCGGATGCGCCGACGCATGCGGAGTCCGCGCGCGGCCACGAGTCGGGCGGCCAGTAAAAGCCCAGCAGTCAGGCCCGCCAGGGCGATCCCCGGGCGGAGGACCAGCATCACGGCGGCGAGGAGCGCGCCTGACATGGCGAGCTCGACCGACGCGCGGCGCGGCTTTCGGCGGACGACGATCGGCCTCGACCGCCGCTCGTGTGGAATCAGAGCGCTGGTGGTCATCGGAGCGAGGTGAGTCCCGCGCGCAGGTTGGGGGGCCTTCTTCAAGGACCGCTAAGGCGCCGGTAAAAGATGCGTTCAGGTCCAGCCCCCCGGGGGAAGCGAAGGTGGCCCCGGTAGGCTCGACGGATGCGCCGCGATCCCGCCCTCGTCCGCCTTTCGCGCGACCACCACCACGCGCTCGTGGTCGCCCAGGGCCTTCAGCGGGCGACGGAGGCGACCGTCGCGACCGCGACCGACAGCTTCCGCTCGTACTGGGAACTCGAGGGCGCGGAGCACCTCGCGGTCGAGGAGCAGATCCTCCTTCCGGTGCTAGCCGAGCAGGCCCGACACCGCGAGCCGGTCGTCGCCGAGGTCCTGATCGAGCACGTGGTGCTGCGCCGTCAGGCCGATCGGCTGCTCGCAGACGGCGACGGGTCGGATCGGCTCCCGGACGCGCACGCGCTCGGCGCCGGGTTGGAGGAGCACGTGCGTCGCGAAGAGCGTGTCCTCTTCCCACTGCTCGAGCGGACGCTCTCCACCGAGGAGCTCACGGAGCTCGGCGATCGCCTGGAGCGCACTCCGGTGTACAGGGCTGGCAGCGCCGGCAGCGCGCCGGACCAGGACTGCGCGGACCGCTGGCTGGGGCTCAACTACTCGCCCACGCCCGGGGCCGGCGACTCCGACGGCGGCTGAGCCGGGTCAGAGCGGGCTTGCATCAGCGGATGACGAGCCTCGCGGCGTTGGTGTTGCCGTAGCGGTCGCGCGCGCCGCCGGCGGGCACGACCACGTGGGCGCCCGCCGGGATGGCGAACATCCGCGCCCGGGACTCGTGCACCACGAACCTGCGGCCGTCCACGAGGAAGGTCACAGCCCCACCGGCGGCGAACGACGGGCGGTACGTCCAGTCCTGGTCGATCACCGCGTGCGGGTAGCGCAGCAGCAGCCTGCCGCCGCGCGCGACGGCATGTATGAGCGCGGCTGCCCGGACCCGGAACGTCCGCGAGGTCAGCCGGTAGCGCTTGGCGGTTACGAGGAATCGGTACCTCCCGCGGC
This sequence comes from Actinomycetota bacterium, assembly GCA_005885165.1. Taxonomy (GTDB): domain Bacteria; phylum Actinomycetota; class Thermoleophilia; order Solirubrobacterales; family Thermoleophilaceae; genus AC-37. Next base: position 12,131 of record VAXR01000029.1, on the reverse strand, counting down.
GGGCTGACAGCGGGACCTCCCAGCGGGCCAGATAGCCGCCGTTCGAGTCGGACGACCAGACGATCTGCATACCGAGATCGTCTGCCACACGGCGCCAGCGGCGCCCGGCGCGGCGCTGCACGGTCACGAACGGCCGGTCCACCGGGCGGTCCAAGCCGTTGGCTCCTCCGTGCCAGCTGAACGCGACGTGGCCGAGACGCCCAACCGGCTTCGGCTGCATCGACGCCTTGCCCTTCTTTGCGCCGAGACCGTACCCGGCCCCGGTGGGGTGCACGCCCTCGTTCGGGTCGTACGCGTACGGCGCGGGCGGCGGCTTACCCGTGACGAGCCGTCGAGCGAGCTCGGCCAGCGTGTCCCGCAGGACGAGTGACGCCGTCCGCCCGTACAGGGTGAAGCCGCCCTCGTAGTGCTGGCGCTCGTACTCGGCCGGCGTCGTCCAGTAGGAGAGGTACTCGTCCGCGTAGCCGGCGATCACCACGCGCGCGATCCCGGCGCCCCCGCTCACCGCGATCACCGCGCGGCGCACCATCTTCCCGACCCCGACCGTCGCCTCGCCCGGGATGGAGACGATCATGCGGTTGCCGAGCCGGACCGCGGCCATCGGTATCGCCTGCGGCACGTTCCCGCTCTCGCGCACCGACTGCACCTTGTCGCCCTGGGGACCGACGTCGGCCGGCAGCATGTCGCCCTCGCGTGCCAGGCCCTCGTCGTAGAAGATCGTGCGGAGCTCCTCGGACCCGGCGCCCGCGGCCTGGCCGATCACGGGCGTGGAGTCGGTTGCGCCGTCCGAGGTTCCCTGGCCGCACATGCAGACCCGGGTCCAGCGCAGGTCGAGCGCCGGGTGAGCGGTCATCGAGCGGCCCGCCGCGCGCCAGGCCTTCATCATCGCGTCGGCCTCGCGCCGGCCGACCCATTCCGCCTGGGCCGGCCCGTTGTGGACGATCCCGGCAGTCATGTCGCCGGCGTCGCTGTCGGCGAAGGCGTTGACCACGTCCTGGCTGCGAGGAACGTGCCCGGCCCGGCGCACCGTGGCCTCAACCACGCGCTCGGCCGCGCCCTGGTGGTCCGCGGTGAAGTACGAGAAGGTGGGCTTGACCACGGTGCCGTGGTCGGCAAACGCCGAGTACATCCCGACCGGCACCCGCCGGCCATGCCGGAGGCGATCGACGCGCAGGACGTCGACCGAGGGATCGATCGTGTCGCGGTAGCCGCCCGGGTCCTGGTTGACGTTCCCGGTCCCCGGCGGCTCCTTGATGCCGTAGTTCGCCAGGTGGGCCTCGAGGCTCCGGTTCTGCGTGACTCTGAGCAGGTCGGTGTGGCCCCAGCCGACCGCGCCCGGCGCGAGGTCGTCGTCGGCCCGGGCGATCGCCTTCGCCAGCTGGCGCACCATGAAGCTGTACAGCGTGGGGTCCGCCGCCGTGTTCGTGATGTTGAACTTGGTGAGGTGCCCGCTCTTCGGGAGCACCGAGTTGTAGGTGCCGAAGTTCATGAACCCGGTCTGCGAGCCATGCGTGTGGGTGGCCGAGTCGATGACGTTCCGCTCGGAGAACCCGCGGCGCTTCACGATCGCCACGGCGTCGCGCACCATCCCTGCCCCCAGGAACGAGAGGTCCTCGGCCACCAGCGCGATCTTGCGGCGACCCTCCTTGATTACAACCACGCGCGCGTATAAGCGTGTGTGCTGGCCGAGCGCCTGCGCGCACGAGCACGCCCAGCCGCCCTTGTAGCCGCCGGTCAGCGGCGTGATGTCGGCGCGGCCGACGCCCACGTATACGCGTGCGTCCGCCGCCCCGGCTGCGTACCCCTCAGCCGACGAAAGCAGCGCTACGCAGGCGACGAGCATCGCTGCGCGACGCGCGGTCATCGCCGGGAATCTTGATGGAAGCCGAGCTCCACTGCGGAAGGCGCCTCTCGGGCCCGCGTTAAGGACGCGACGGCGCCGGCGATGGCGCACCCTTGCCAGGGACGCGTGCAGCGGTAGGCTCAACGCGGACCCACCATGCCCGACCTGCGGCAAAGACCAGCGCGGCAACCGTCCGATCGCGATCGCCAGCCGTGGCGCGTGGAGGGCCACCCCGATCAGCCGCCGCCGGACGCCCCCGAACGGCCGCCGACGATGCCGAGCGCCTGGCGGCGCTTCTGGTGGGTGCTGCTCGCGCTGTTCGCGCTGAACTTCATCGTCAGCCTCGCGCTGTCGGGCAAGCCGGCGCGCCTCTCGGTTCCGTACACGCTCTTCTACCACCAGGTGCAGCAGGGGAACGTCCGCGAGATCAGCTCCAAGGGCGATGAGATCCAGGGCACCTTCCGGGTGGCCGTCCGCTACCCCGCGGGCAAGGGCGGCCGGACGAAGACGAAGTTCCAGACCGTCCGGCCGGCGTTCGGCGACGACGGCATCTCGAAGCTCCTGATAGCGAAGAACGTGACGGTGAACGCCCACTCGGTCGACACCGGCACGCCGCTCTGGCAGACGATCGTGTTCGGCTTCGGCCCGACGCTGCTCCTGGTTGCCCTCTTCGTGGCGCTCGCGCGCCGGAGCTCCGGAGGCGGGGTGCTCGGCCAGTTCGGCCGCTCGGGCGCCCGCCGCTACGAGCACTCCGCCCAGCGCACCACGTTCCGCGACGTGGCGGGGATCGACGAGGCCGAGGAGGAGCTGATCGAGGTGGTCGACTTCTTGCGCAACCCGGACCGCTACCTGCGCGTGGGCGGAGCCATCCCGAAGGGCGTGCTCCTGGCCGGACCGCCGGGCACCGGCAAGACGCTGCTGGCGCGAGCCGTTGCCGGCGAGGCCGACGTTCCGTTCTTCTCGATCTCCGCGTCCGAGTTCATCGAGGCGATCGTGGGGGTCGGCGCGAGCCGCGTGCGCGACCTCTTCAACCAGGCGAAGCAGGCGGCGCCGGCGATCATCTTCGTCGACGAGCTCGACGCGATCGGGCGCGCGCGTGGGGGCGGCGCGTCGTTCGGCGGGCACGACGAGCGCGAGCAGACGCTCAACCAGATCCTCACCGAGATGGACGGCTTCACCGGCGCCGAGGGCGTGATCGTGCTCGGGGCGACCAACCGGCCGGAGATCCTGGACCCCGCGCTTCTGCGTCCGGGGCGCTTCGACCGGCGGGTGTTCGTCAACCCGCCGGACCGCGACGGGCGCCGCAAGATCCTCGAGGTGCACACGCGCTCGGTGCCGCTGGCCGACGACGTCGACCTCGGCCAGGTGGCCGCGAGCACCCCCGGCATGGTGGGCGCCGACCTTCGCAACCTCGTCAACGAGGCGGCGCTCACCGCGGCGCGCCGCGACCACGAGCGCGTCACGGCCGCGGACTTCAGCGACGCTCTCGAGAAGATCGTGCTCGGCACCGAGCGGCGAATAACGCTGTCGCCCGATGAGCGCGAGCGCACCGCGTACCACGAGTCCGGCCACGCCGTGCTCGGGATGCTCGAGCCGGGCGCCGACCCGGTGCGCAAGGTCTCGATCATCCCGCGCGGGCAGTCGCTCGGGGTGACGTTCCAGAGCCCTGAGTCCGACCGCTATGGCTACGACGCGACGTACCTGCGCGGGCGGATCGTGGGCGCCCTCGGCGGCCGCGCCGCCGAGGAGATCGTGTACGGGACCGTGACCACGGGCGCGGAATCCGACCTCGAGCAGATCACGAACATCGCCCGGCAGATGGTGGGACGATGGGGGATGTCCGAGAACGTGGGGCTCGTGACGGTGCTGCCGCGGCCGGGAAGCGAGCAGGGCCCGCTGGCGGGGCTCGACCCGAACGCGCCGTCCGAGTCCACGCGCGAGCTGGTCGACACCGAGGTGCGCCGGATCGTGGACGAGTGCTACGAAAGGGCGCTCGACAGGCTCCGCGAGAACCGTGATCGACTGGACTCGCTCGCGAAGGCGCTGCTCGAGAACGAGACGCTCGACGAGCGCGATGCCTACGCCGCGGCGGGGTTCGATCGCCCGCCGGCCGCGGCCGCCGACCGGCCTGTGACCGTTTCGGCCCGTGACGTGCAGCGCCCCCAGTAGCGCGCGGGCCCAACTTTGCCTAATCGCCACTCGCGAGGTCGCTTCCGCTTCATGGAATAGAGCCGGTCGGTGGGGTGCGTGACGCGGGTCTGAAGGCGCTGCGCGCGCCGTCGCAGCCCGCCGGAAACCGGCAGTCCGCGCACGAGCATGCCGTCAGGAGGTCGTGCAAACCCAGCGCAGGGCGCCCGCGCGCTCGCCTCGCTCGTTAGTGGTGCTCCCAAATGAGGCTCTCTCCCCGCCCGAGAACTGATGTGGGAGCTTTCGTGACGCCTTCGCCTGGCAGGACTCGGAGCCTCGGCGCCGAACGTCGGGACGGGTGCCCCCTGGTCGTCGGGGTTCCGGAAGCGCGGGACCACAGCGCCCAACAGCCACGCCGGCAACTCCGGCCCGACTGCCGTGACCGAACGATGCCCCCGCCCACCGCACCGAGCGTCGTCGAGCCCTCCAACGGCTCGGCGCCGCGCCCGCAAGAGGCTCCGGACGCGGCGGCCGCTAAGCCGATGCCGCTCGTGCTGGTCGAGGACAGCTCGGAGTACGCGTCGCTCGTGCACGAGATGCTCCGCGACGCCTTCGGGCTCGGGTTCGAACTAGCGCACTACGAGCTCGTACGCGATGCCGAGGCGGACCTCCGCGAGACGCGGGTGGACTGCGTCCTGCTCGACCTGTCGCTGCCGGACGCGGAAGGGCTCGAAGGACTGCGCGCGATCCGGGCGGCGGACGCCGATGTCCCGATCGTCGTGCTCAGCGGGTTCGATGACGAACGCGTAGCGCTGGAGGCCCTCCAGGAGGGGGCGCAGGACTACCTCGTGAAGCAGCACGCGAACGGGCACCTCCTGGGTCGCGCCGTGCGGTACGCCATCGAACGCAAGCGCTCGGAGCGGGCGCTCGCCCATCAGGCGATGCACGACGCCCTCACCGACCTGCCCAACCGGACGCTGTTCCTCGATCGGCTCGAGTTGGCCCTGGCGCGCACCGAGCGGCGTCCGGCTTCGGTCGCGGTGCTCTTTCTCGACCTCGACCGGTTCAAGGTCGTCAACGACAGCCTGGGGCACGGCGTCGGCGACGAGCTGCTGAGGGAAACGGCGAGGCGTCTCGGCGACGTGGTCCGGCCGAGCGACACAGTGGCGCGCTTCGGCGGTGACGAGTTCATGGTGCTCTGCGAGGACCTCGCCGTCGAGACCGAGGCGATCGCGATCGCGCGGCGGATTGAGAGCGCCCTCGCCGAGCCGTTCGCGATCGACGGTCACGAGATCTTCGTCGGCGCGAGCATCGGCATCGCGTTCGCGCGCGAGCCGCACGAGGACGCCAAGACCCTGATTCGCAATGCCGACCAGACCATGTATCGAGCGAAGCTGCACTCGACCGGTATCGAGCTGTTCGACGAGGAGATGCACACGAGCGCAGTGCGCAGGCTTCAGACCGAGAACGAGCTTCACCGGGCGCTCGAACGCGACGAGCTTCGCCTCGTCTACCAGCCGCTGATCGAGCTCTCGACGGGCGAGATCGTCGCGGTCGAGGCGCTGCTCCGTTGGCAGCACCCCGAGAACGGCCTGCTGAGCCCACGCGAGTTCGTTCCGGTGGCGGAGGAGACGGGACTGATCGTCCCGATCGGCGATTGGGTGCTGGATCAGGCATGCCGCCAGCTCGCGCGGTGGCGCGAGGCGATCCCGGAGGCGCGCACGCTGATCGTCAGCGTGAACGTCTCGCCGCGGCAGCTGGCGCAGCATGGCTTTGTCGACACCGTCGCTGCCACGCTCGCCGCCACCGGAATCGAGCCCTCGCGGCTCTGCCTCGAGGTGACCGAGAGCGCGGTGGGGCGGGAAGCGGAGCTCGGCGCCGTCCTGGATGCGCTACGGGAGCTGAGCGTGGCGCTCAGCATCGACGACTTCGGCACGGGCTACTCGTCGCTCACGGCCCTCGACCAGTACCCCTTCGACATCCTGAAGATCGACCGCTCCTTCGTGCACCGGCTCGCCGAGGGCGCTGAGCGCCGGGCCATCTTCGCGGCATCGCTGGGGGTCGCGGAGGCGCTCGGCCTCACCGCCGTCGCCGAGGGGATCGAGGATGCGGACCAGCTCAGGGAGCTCCGCGAGCTCGGATGCCGGGTTGGGCAGGGCTACCAGCTCGCCCGCCCCGAGCCCGCGGACGCCGTCGGCACCCTGATCCGCCGCGGCCGGGTGGCGGTTTGAGCCCTCTCGGCGGAGCGCTGCGCCGCCGCCGCTTCTCCCGTCGTCCGGGGGCCGGAAACGGGACGGACCGCGGCGGCGGCAGCGTCGCCCCAAGCGGCGCGGTCGCGAGTGACCTCGCGAACGAGCTCCGCGAGGACGATGCGCGTTATCGCGCGGTGGTCGAGACGGCCGGCGACGGGATCGTGTCGGCTGACGCGGATGGCGTGATCACGTCGTTCAACCAGGCCGCCGAGCGTATGTTCGGCTATACGCGCGACGAGGTGGTCGGCCGCCCGCTGACGATCTTGATGCCGGAGCGCTTCCACGACGCACACAGGGCCGGACTCCAGCGCTTCATCGCAACGGGCGAGCGCCACCTGATCGGGCGCACCGTGGAGGTCACAGCACGCCGGAAGGACGGCGCGGAGTTTCCCCTGGAGCTGTCGCTTGCGAGCTGGGAGGCCGAGGGGCGGCAGTTCTTCACGGGGGTGCTCCGCGACACAACCGACCGCACGCGGATCGAGCAGTACTTCGCGGTCGAGCGAGCCGTCCTTCACGTACTCAGCGAGGCGTCGGGAACGCACGAGGCGCTGGGCGGCGCACTCCAGGCGCTCGCCGAGGGCACCGGCTGGGACCTCGGGGACGTGTGGACCGTTGACGAAGAGCGCGCCGTGCTCCGTTGCCAGAGCCTGTGGCGGTCTCCGGCGATCGAGGCGGACGCGTTCCGAGCGCTCACCCGTCAGACCACCTTCCGACGCGGCGAGGGGCTGCCTGGGCGCGTGTGGGAGAGCTGCAGGCCGGCCTGGATAGCGGACGTCCAGCTGGACGAGAACTTCCCGCGCCGCCCGGCGGCCGCGGAGGACGGCCTCCATGCGGCCATCGCGCTGCCGCTGACCAGCGGAGGCCAGTTCATCGGGGTGCTCGAGCTCCTCAGCCAGAAGCGCAGGCCACCCGACGACGAGCTCCTCAATCTGCTCGTGGTGATCGCGCGCGAGGTGGGTTACTTCGTGGAGCGCAAGCGGACCGAGAATTCCCTGCGCGAGCTCGCGACCATCGTCGAGTCCGCGGGCGACGCGATCATGGGCAAGAGCGCGGACGGCCTCATAACAAGCTGGAACGCGGGCGCCGAGCGGCTCTACGGCTACACCCGCGAGGAGGCCGTTGGCCAGTCGGTCGAGATCCTCTTCCCGGAGGGACAGGCACGGGAGCTCCAGGAGCTGCTCGAGCGCGCCCATACCGGCGTGAGGATCGAGCGGTACGAGACCGTGAGGCGGCGCAAGGACGGCAGCGAGCTGGACGTGTCATTGACGATCGCGCCGGTCGTAGGCGGCAACGGCCACCGGACCGCTGCCGTCGCGATAGCAGCCGACATCAGCCGGCAGAAGCGCGCGGAGCGAGCGCTCGCAGCCACCGCCGCGGAGCTCGAGCGCTCGAACGCGGAGCTCGAGAGGTTCGGCTCGATCGCCGCACACGACCTCTCGGAGCCGTTGCGCTTGATATCCGGCTTCGCGGAGCTGCTTCGGAAGCGTCACGCCGCCGACCTCGACGAGGAGGGGAACCAGTTCCTCGAGACAATCGAGAACGCGTCGGAGCGGATGGGCCAGCTCGTCGATGACCTGCTGACGTACGCGCGGGTCGGACGAACCACCTCGCGCGAGCCAGTGGCCTGCGGTGAGCTGGTCGAGCAGGCGGTTGCGTCGCTGTCGGTCCGGATCGCCGAATCGGACGCGCGCGTGATCGTCGCGCCGCTGCCCGTCGTGCACGCCGACGCAAGCCAGCTCGGGCAGCTGTTCCAGAACCTGATCTCGAACGCGCTCAAGTTCGCGGGCGAGTTGGTGCCCGAGGTCCGTGTCTCCGCCGAGCGCGACGAGGACGCATGGCGCTTCTCGGTCGCGGACAACGGAATTGGAATCGAACCGCGAGACGCCGAGCGCATCTTCGACCCCTTCCAGCGGCTACACCCGCGCGACGCCTTCCCCGGGACCGGGATCGGACTGGGCATTTGCAAGCGCGTCGTCGAGCTCCACGGCGGCCGGATCTGGGCTGAGCCGGGGTCCATCGAGGGCACCGAATTCCGATTCACGATCCCGGATTCGCCGAGCCCGCCCGCCGGCCGGGGCTAGGAAGGCGGCGCGCCCTGTCGTCACGGAGCAGATACCTCGTCAGGCTGGCGCTCGTCGCCGGCGTGTACTTCGGCGCGGCCAAGTTCGGACTCACGCTCGGCTACGAGAACAGCAGCATCACGGCCGTGTGGCCGCCCACGGGCATCGCGCTGGCGGCGCTCCTGCTCGGGGGATACCGGATGTGGCCCGCGGTCGCCCTCGGCGCCTTCCTTGCGAACTCATGGACCGGCGTGCCGCTCCCGGCTGTGCTCGGCATCGCGGCCGGGAACACGCTCGAGGCGGTCGCCGGGGCGTTCCTGCTACGGCGAGTCGCCAAGTTCCAGTCGGCTCTCGAGCGCGTACGGGACGTCGCCGCGCTCGCCGTGCTGGCCGGTGCCCTGAGCACGATCGCGAGCGCGACCATCGGGGTCGCCTCCCTCTGGCTCGCGGGGAGGGTCCCGGGCGGCGAGCTCGCCTCCGCCTGGCGCGTCTGGTGGCTCGGCGATATGGGAGGCGACCTGCTCGTCGCGCCGGCGCTCCTCCTGTTCGCGCGGCCATTCCGCCTCGATCTTCGCCCGGCGCGCATCGCCGAGGTCGCGGCCTCTGGCTCGGCTCTGATCGTCATCGGACTGCTGGTCCTGTCGCGCCCGACGCCCTTCGCCTTCACCCTCTTCCCGCTCCTGATGTGGGCCGCGCTCCGGTTCGGCCCGCGCGGAGCCGCGCTGGCGACCGTGATGGTCGCCGGAATCGCGGTTTACTTCACGAGCCGCGGACTCGGGCCCTTCGTACGCGGATCTCCGGACGACAGCTTGCTGGGCTCGCAGATGTTCATGGGCTTCACGGCCACGACGGCCCTGCTACTGGCCGCGATCACCGCGGAGCGCGAGCGGGCGCGGCGGGCGCTCCGCAGCGCCCACGACGCGCTCGAGCTGAAGGTTCGTGAGCGCACGGCGGATCTCGCGAACGCGAACGAGGCTCTGACGAAGAGCGAGCTACAGCTCGCCGAGGCGCAGGGGGTCGCGCGCATCGGGAGCTGGGAATGGGACATCGTCGCCGACGAGGTGCACTGGTCCGACGAGCTCTACCGGATCTACGGCCTCGACCCCGAGCAGTTCGGGGCGAGCTACGAGGCCTTCCTCGCCCGCGTCCACCCGGACGATCGGCAGGCTGCTGACGAGGCGGTTCGCACGGCGCTCGCCGATCCCGGCCACTTCGACTTCGACCACCGCGTCATCCGCCCCGATGGACAGGTCCGAATCCTGCACGCGCGCGGCCGGGTGGTCGTCGACGAGGGCGGCACCCCGGTGCGGATGTTCGGCACCGGACACGACGTGACCGAGCGTGAGCTCGAGGAGCGGGAGGCCGATCGCCTGAAGGACGAGTTCTTCGCGCTCGTCTCGCACGAGCTGAGAACCCCGCTCAGCTCGGTCAAGGGCTACGTGGAGCTGCTGCTCGACGGGCGCGCCGGCGCGGAGACGAACGCCCGGGGCCGTGAGTTCGCGTTGACGATCGCGCGCAACGCCTCGCGGCTCGAGAGCCTGGTGGACGACCTCCTCTTCGCCGCCCAGCTTCAGTCCGGCGAGTTTGGGCCGCACCCGGAGGACACCGTGGACCTCAGCGAGCTGCTCACGGGCCGCGTCGAGGCGGCGGCGCGGGACGCGGCCGAGCGGACAATCGAGCTCGCACTGACCAGCGAGTCGTCCTGCACGTGCACCGGTGACCGAGATCGGTTCTCGGAGGTGTTCGACAACCTGATCTCGAACGCGCTCACATATACGCCGAAGGGCGGTCGCGTCGACGTGACGCTGGAGACGAGCGACGACACCGCCGTCGTGTCGATCCGCGACACGGGCATCGGGATCGCGCAGGCCGACCGTAAACGCGTGTTCGGGCGGTTCTTCCGTGCGCCGGCCGTGCGCGAGCGGATCCCCGGACTCGGCCTCGGGCTCCCGATCGCGAAGGCGATCGCGGAGGCGTACGGGGGCCGCATCGAGATCGAAAGCGAGGAGGGGGCGGGCAGCACGGTCCGATTCGAGATCCCTCTCGCGGGCGCCGTCGGCGGGCGGGCGACGGCGACCGGTACGGCGGTGGACCTATGAGGTCCGCGACCGGCGAGGCGCCGCCCGTCGTGCTCGTGGCCGACGACGACGAGGACGTCCTTCAGCTCGTGGCCGCGGTGCTCGAGGAGGAGGGGTACGAGATAGAGACGGCGCGCGACGGACTGGAAGCGCTCGACCGTCTATCGACTAGGCGCCCCGACCTCGCCCTGCTGGACGTCCGGATGCCCGGTGTGGACGGCGTCGAGCTGAGCCGGCGGATCCGACGGAACCCTCGTACGCGCGACGTGCCGGTGATCCTGCTCAGCGCTCTCGTGCACGCGAAGTACGTCGCTCGTGGCTTTGCGGCAGGTGCCACGGACTACATCAGGAAACCCTTCAGCCCGAATGAGCTCATCGCACGCGTCGGAGCGACGCTTGACCGTTGAAGCCCGAGCGCCGGACGCGATTCCATTCACGAGCCGGACGCGCGTGCTTCTCTGCGACGACATGGCCGACATGCGCCTCCTCATGCGGCTGAGCCTCGAGCAAGAGCCCGGGTTCGAGATCGTGGGCGAGGCGGATTCAGGCGAGGCGACGCTCTCATCGCTCGTCGAGTGCGAGCCGGACGTGGCGCTCATCGATCTCTCGATGCCGGGGATGGAGGGCCTCGAGCTGATCCTGCGGATACGGAAGCTCGCGCCCGCCGTCGGCATAGTCGTCTACTCGGCGCTGATGACTCCGAGTGTCGAGGCTCGCGCTCTCGACTGCGGAGCCGATCGATTCCTCCGCAAGAGCGCACCTCTGTGGCGCCTGCGCGAGGTCACGCGCGACGTGGCCCGCGAGCGGGACGCGCGCGAGCGTCCTCCGACCCCGCTGTAGCACGCCAGTCCGCCGGCGAATTCCGAGCCGCTCTTCACCAGCTTGCGACCGCCTGCGGTACGACTTGACATGAGACCTTCGGCAGGGGCCGGCCTGCCGAAGCCGAACTTAACGCCGCGTGCTGCGTTCCCTCGACCGGCGCCGGCCCGGCGCGCTCACCCCGATGGGGCTGCAGGCCAGCCGCCCGCTCCGCCTGGAGTTCACGGCGGCGGCGTACCAGGCTCGAGCGGCGCCGCCGTCCGCGGTTGTCTCGCCGGCGCGGCCCGCTGCGCGTGAGCCGCGACGCACCGCACCGCGAGCCCTTCTCGCGGTGTGCGTGGCCTTGGCGGCGGCCTTTGTGGGGCCGGCGCTGGGTCACGCGCTGATCCGCGCCGTGCACTCGAGCGGTTCGGCGCATCATGCGGCCGCGCCACCGCAGGCCGTCCGGCAAGCCCCGGCCCTCGTGCAGGAGCGCTCGCTCGCGCCTGTGCACGCCGTGGCCTCGAACCGCCAGCCCAAGGACGTCTATCCGTTCTTGCCGCACGGCCACCAGCGCCCCGCCACCGCCGCCGATGCGCTGCCCTTGCTCTTCGCCGACGGCCTCCGCTGCTCGGTGGCCTGCCGGCCGATAGGTGCCATCTCCGGCTGGCCGCTTCGGCCCTTCCATCGCCAGCACGCACTGCGCGCGGCCCTGAACGAGCTTCGCGACCAGTCGCTCCACAAGGGCCTCGACATCCAGGCGCGCGACGGAGCTCGCGTCTACGCGATGCAGCCCGGGCGGGCGCACATCATCCAGTCCGTTGGCGCCGACTCGCGGGTGCAGGTCGGCAACTTCATCTATTGGCACGTGATCCCGAGGGTGAGGGAGGGCGCGCTCGTGCGGCCGTACCGCACGGTCGTCGGCGTCCTCAAGCCGCACGCGTTCGGCCACCTCCACCTCTCGGAGGTGGAT
>VAXR01000020.1:6160-13753 GCA_005885165.1 Actinomycetota bacterium | reverse complement strand
CCGTCGGTGAGCAGTGGCCCCTGGGCTCCGATCCCCACGGGAAACGCGAGGCGCGCGAGCTGCGCCAGCGGGGCCGGTCCGCTGCCGCCGTCGGTCCCGAGCTCCGCGCGAAGCGAGTCCGAGGCGGTTCGATGGAGACCCAGGCCGCCGCGCCGCGTATCGCCCGACCAGTCGATGACGAGCGATCCAGGCGACCGTGGAGCACCGGTGGCGGACAGCACGATCACCGCGTCGATCTGACGGCCCGCCTGCCGCTCCGCGTCCACGAAGCGCTGCGCCCCGACATTGCCCCGCGAGCCGCCGTCGACCGACGCGAGGACGATCGTCTTGTGGACGGCACGGCCGCTGAACACCCGCCCAACCGCGATGAGCGCTGCGGTGTCGGCGGCGCTGCCGGTCGCGTCGGGAACCGACAGCGCGTCGCGGTTTGCGAGGACCACCAGCTCGTGCTCGGAGAGGCCGGGGCGCCGGCCGATCACGTTGTCGAGCGGCACCCCCGCGTCGGTGAAGCGGTCGTGCGACGTGCCGTATCCGAGCCCGCGCAGCGTCGTGGCCACACGATTGGCGGCGCGCTCGTCTCCGGGCCGGCCCGCCCGGCGGTCCGGAGCATCCTGCAAGATGGTGTTCACCGTCGAGGAGGCGAGCGACCCGTCGAACAAGACGTCAGCCGGAAGCCCCTGCGGGGCAGCCGGAGGCGGGCCCTCGAGCGAGAACGCGGCGATCACGACGGCGAGCAGCGCCGGGAGAAACGCGGCGCGATAGATGCGCGGCTGGATCAAGTTCGAGGCCCCAACTTCGCTCCAACCTACAATCTGGATTGTTAAGGACTGGGAGATGTCGAGTGAACCGCCGCGCATCCTCTTGGTCGACGACGAGCGGTCGGTGCAGACGCTGCTGACCTATCCGCTCCGGAAGGACGGCTACGAGGTTGTGACGGCGAGTACCGGGCAGGAAGCCCTCGAGCGCTTCCGCGACGGCAGCTTCGATCTCGTGGTCCTCGACGTGATGCTCCCGCAGACCGACGGCTTCGCCGTCTGCAGGGAGCTCCGGGCGCGCAGCTCCGTGCCGATCATCATGCTCACGGCGAAGACCGAGGAGTTCGACAAGGTCCTCGGGCTGGAGCTCGGCGCCGACGACTACATCACGAAGCCCTTCTCGATGCGGGAGTTCCGCAGCCGCGTGAAGGCGGTGCTGCGCCGTGCGGAGCTCGCCCGCAACGGCGACTCGGCCGAGGAGCCGCTCGACGAGGGCGACGTGCGGATCGACTTCGCCAAGCGCACGGTGGAACTGCGCGGCGAGCCGGTCAAGCTGACCTACGTGGAGTTCGAGATCCTGTCGGCGCTGGCTCGAAGCCCGGGGCGCGTGTTCAGCCGCAGCATGCTGCTAGAGCGGCTGTGGGGCGATTCCGCCTACCGGGACCCGCGCACAATCGACGTCCACATCCGGCACCTGCGCGAGAAGCTCGAGCTCGATCCACGCGAGCCCGAGCTGATCTTCACCGTGCGCGGGGTCGGATACCACTTCCGCGACAGATGAGGACGCGACTGCCGCGGCTGCGGTCGCTGCAGAACCGGCTGGCCCTGCTGTTCGTGGCGATCACGGCGCTCGCGTTCGCGGTGGTCATCTTCTTCTTTCTCCCCCAGCTCAAGTCGCGCCTCGAGCAGCAGCGGCTCCACGACCTGGTGCGGACGACCGCCACGTCCGCCCCGCGGCTCGAGGCCGTGATCGGGCGCGACATCACCGGACCGCAGCTCGACGAGCTGGTGAGGGCCGTGGCGGACGCCGCGAACTCCAGGGTCACGCTGCTCGGCGTGCAGGAGTCCTCAGCCAGCCCGCACGCCCAGTTCTACGTGATCTCCGACTCGAACGCCGAACGCAGCGTCCCGCTGGACACCGCGCTGGCGGCGCGGGCACTCGCGCTGCGAAGCTCGAGCGGATCCGCCGCCACGCGCCGCCACGAGACCGGCGAGGTGGCGAAACCGCTCTTCTACCGCGGCCGCCCCGCCTGGATCGCGATCTACACGCGCCCCTTCACCGACGCCGACGAGGTCGTCTCGCTCGTGCGCAACCGGCTGCTCGAGGCGAGCGGCGCCGCGCTTCTGGTCGCACTGGTCTCGGGCTTCTTCGTGGCCCGGGCCCTGACCCGCCGGGTGAAGCGCCTCGAGGCCGCCGCGCGGGACCTGGCGGCCGGGCGCCCCGCCACCCCGCTGCCAGTAGACAGCGCGGACGAGCTCGGCCGCCTGACGGAGGCCTTCAACGAGATGCAGGTGCAGCTCGCTCGCGTCGACCGGGCGCGCAAGGAGTTCATCGCCAACGCGTCCCACGAGCTGCGAACCCCGATCTTCTCGCTCGCGGGCTTCGTCGAGCTGCTCCAGAACGAGCGTCTCGAGGCCGCCACCCGCGAGGAGTTCCTCGACACGATGCGCGAGCAGGTGGAGCGGCTGCAGAAGCTCTCCGTCGACCTGCTCGACCTGTCGCGCCTGGACGCAGGCTCGCTCGAGGTGGAGTCCGAGGAGGTGGACCTCGGCGAGCTCGCGGTCGGCGTGACGAACGAGTTCCGGCCGGCGCTCGTGCAGCACCAGACGCACCTCGATCTGCGGCTGCCAGACGAGCAGGTGGAGGCCATCTGCGACCGTGAACGGGTGGTCCAGATCATGCGTATCCTGCTCGACAACGCCCTGCGGCACACCCCTGAGGGCACAGACGTCACCGTGAGCGCGAATCGGAACAACGGGGCGGCCGAGTTCGCGGTCGCGGACGCGGGCCCGGGAGTCGACCCGGCCGCGCGGTCGCAGGTCTTCGAGCGCTTCTACACCGCCGATGCGGCGCGCGGATCGGGGCTCGGGCTGGCTATCGCCCGCGAGCTCGCCGAGCGGATGAACGGCACGATCGAGCTGAGTTCGCGACCGGGACAGACCGTCTTCACCCTCGCGCTGCCGATCCCGGACGGCGGCGGCCAGGCCGCGTGAGAGCGAGGGGCGCCAGCCGCTACGCGGCCCTCGCGGCGGCCGCGGCGCTCGCGCTGGGCGCGGGCGGCTGCGGAGGCGGCTCGTCGAGCGGCGGCTCGGGCAACGCCGGCTCCGGCCCGCCCCCCGAGAAGACGCGCGTCCGGGTGGTCGAGGGGCTCTCCAAGGGCGGCCAGTTCGATGCCCAGGCCATCTACAAGGAGCTCGGGCCGGGCGTCGTGACGGTCGTCTCCCAGTACAGCGGCGGGAGCATCCTCGGCGGCTCGGGCGCCGCGCTCGGATCGGGATTCGTTCTCGACGGCAAGGGCTACATCGCCACCAACGCGCACGTCGTGCTTGGCGACCCGCCAAAGCTCGCCCAGCCGAAGGCCGTGTACATCCGGTTCTCCGACGGCAACCGCGTGCAGGCGCAGATCGTGGGAACCGACATCTTCAGTGACGTTGCGCTCCTCAAGGTCGACCCCACCGGCCTCACGCTCACGCCGCTCAAGCTCGGCACGACGCACGGGCTCATAGTCGGCTCCCCCGTGGCCGCTATCGGCAGCCCGTTCGGGGAGGAGCAGTCGCTGTCGGTCGGGGTCGTCTCGGGGCTCCACCGCTCGATCGATTCGCTCACGAACTTCAAGATCGAGGACGCGATCCAGACCGACGCCGCGATCAACCACGGGAACTCCGGCGGGCCGCTGCTCGACGCGGGCGGGAAGGTGATCGGCATCAACTCCCAGATCCAGTCGACCGGGGGCGGCGGCGAGGGCGTGGGCTTCGCCGTGTCGGTCGACACCGTCCGCCGGTCCCTGGCCCAGCTGCGATCCAAGCACTCCGCCGCCTACGCCTATCTGGGAGTGACCTCCGAGGACCTCTTCCCGCAGCTCGCGAAGCGCCTCGGCCTACCGGTGGGGCACGGCGCACTGGTCGCCAAGGTGGAGCCGGGCGGCCCGGCGAAGGCCGCCGGCATCAGCGCGGGGAGCTCGAAGATCACGTTCCAGGGAGCCAGCGGGGTCCCGTCGAACGGCGACGTGATCGTGGCGATCGACGGCCATCCGGTCACCCAGTCGAACGACGTCGGCGAGTTCATCCTCCCCCAGCGCCCCGGGGACCACGTGCAGATCGAGCTGGTGCGGGGCACGAGCCGGAGGACCGTCACGGTCACGCTCGGCACCCGGCCGCGCAAGCCCTCGAGCTCGCCGACGCCGTAGTGGCCGACGGCTAGCCCCGTGCTCGGCGTCGAGCTGATCCGTGAGCTTGCGCTCGAGCTGCGGTCGGCGGCCCTGCCGATGCTCGGCGCGCACGCCGGGCGCGCGCATGGCGAGGAGCCGGGGGCCGGGGGCGACGTGACGTTCGCCATCGACGAGCACGCCGAGCGCGCGCTGGAGGCCTTCCTCGCCGAGCGCGCGCCCGACGTCGCCTACTACTCGGAGGACCGCGGGCTCGTCACGCCCGACGGCGCCGAGGAGGTGCTGGTCGTGGACCCGGTGGACGGTACGCGGCCGGCGATGGCGGGGCTCGAGTCGTGCTGCGTGTCAATCGCGTCCGCGCCGCTTCGCGACGGCGTGCGGATGGGCGACGTGCGCATCGGATGCGTGGTCGAGATCCCCTCGGGCGCCGTCTTCCTGGCCGAGCGGGGCGGCGGCGTCTTGGAGGCGCCGCAGGTCCACCTCTCGCCGAACGCGCGCATCGACCGGATGTTCTGGACCTTCGGGTTCCGCGGCCGGCCGGCGCGGGCGCTCGCCGAGGTGTTGGCCGACCTGATCGACGCGTCGTCCGTCGGCGGCGGCACTTTCGACCTCGGCTCCGCGTCGTTCGACGTCACGCGCGTCGTGACGGGGCAGCTCGACGCCTACGTCGAGCCCGGCCCGCTGCTGGTCGAGGAGGTCCCGGGCATGCGGGCGGAGTTCGAGCGCGTCGGCGGCGGCTCGGTGCTCAACAACGCGCCATACGACCTAGCAGCGGCTGTCCTGTGCGCCACCGAGGCGGGCGCCGTCGTGACGGACGCCCGCGGCGAGCCGCTCGATGGCCGGCCGCTGCTCGGCTCCGGCCCCGAGTACCAGATGTCGATCGTCGCAAGCGGCAACTCCGAGCTCCACGGCCGAATACTGGAGAGCATTGAATCGGCGCTCGAGCGGGTACTCGAAGAGGTATGAGGGGCACAGCCGGTAGACCTGCCGGCGGCCTGCGGCTGGAGTAGGGTTTTCCCGCCTTGGAGGCCGGCACGGCGGATAGGACCGTCACGCTCACGATCCCGGCGAAGCCGGACTACGTGGTGCTTGCGCGCCTCGCCCTCTCGGCGGTCTGCCGCCTGGCGCCGCTCGAGCTCGAGGCAGCAGCGGACCTCAAGCTCGCGATCACCGAGGCGGCGTCGTTCCTCATGGGCGGCGACAGGCGCTCGGTTGCGCGCGAGGACCACGAGGTGCCGCACATGACGTTCTCGTTCGATCTGCGCGACCACGAGATCGTCGTCGAGGTGTCTGGCGAGGAGCTGCCGACGATCTCGGAGGAGGAGCGCGAGCTCTCGCGGGCGATCATCACCGCGACGGCCGACGACTGCACCTTCGAGGACGGCGCGATGCGGCTAACCAAGCGTCTCGGCCTCCCCGCCGGGTAGGCTGCCCCGGCGACCCGCGATCGAAGGAGCGCCGCTTGCTTCAGCCCGTAGGGGTCGGGCACAAGTCCCTGGCCGACTACACGCATTTGGTCGGGCGTCCGCTGATAGAGGAGATACGGCAGCTCGTCGACGACCTGAACGGGCTGCGCGTGCTGCACCTCTCCGCGACCGCCTTCGGCGGCGGCGTGTCGGAGATCCTCTACACGCTCGTCCCGCTGATGCACGACGTCGGGCTCGAGGCCGAGTGGCAGGTGATGATCGGGCGCGAGGAGTTCTTCCACGCCACCAAGCTCCTCCACAACGCCCTGCAGGGCAACCCGGTCGACCTGAGCCGGGAGGAGTGGCACGTCTACGAGCGCTTCAACGAGATCAACGCCCAGCAGGTGACGGGCGAGTGGGACGTGATCATCGTCCACGACCCGCAGCCGCTGGCCATCCGGCGCCACGCCGAGGCGCGTGCGAAGCACTGGATCTGGCGCTGCCACATCGACATGTCCGCGCCCAACGAGCCCACGCTCGAGCGGATCGTGCCGCTGATCGAGGAGTACGACGGCTCGGTCTACCACCTCGAGCAGTACGTGCCGGCGAACCTCGACGGCCGCGGCCCCACGCACATCCTGCCGCCCGCGATCGACCCGCTGTCACCGAAGAACATGGCGCTGTCACCCGAGGACGCGGCCTTCGTGTGCGACCAGTTCGGAATCGACGTCGACCGCCCGCTGCTGTGCCAGGTGTCGCGCTTCGACCCCTGGAAGGACCCGCTCGGCGTGATCGACGCCTACCGTCTGGTGAATGAGGAGATGCCGGAGGTGCAGCTCGCGCTGGTGGGCTCGATGGCCACCGACGACCCGGAAGGCTGGGAGTTCTTCAATTCCACCCTGGAATACGCGGGTGGCGATCCGGACATCAAGATCTTGAACAACCTGAACAACGTGGGATCGATCGAGGTAAACGCCTTCCAGTCCCAGGCCGAGGTGGTAATCCAGAAGTCGATGCGCGAGGGCTTCGGCCTGACGGTGTCCGAGGCGCTGTGGAAGGCGCGCCCGTTCATCGGCGGGGAAGTCGGCGGCATCCCGCTTCAGGTCCAGGATGGAAAGACGGGGTTCCTGGTCAGATCGCCGGAGGAGTGCGCCGATCGCGCGCTGCGCTTCCTCCGCGAGCCCGAGCTCGGGAAGCAGCTCGGCCGGGCCGGGAAGGAGCACGTGCGGCAGAACTTCCTCAGCCCCCGCCTGCTGCGCGATTGGCTCCGCGTCTTCAGCGGACTGAAATGAGCCCGGACCTCCCGCTCGTCCTCGTCTCCAACCGCGGGCCGGCGACGTTCGAGCGCGACGATCGCGGCGAGCTCGAGGCACGGCGGAGCACCGGCGGCCTCGTCACCGCGCTCACCGGGCTCGTCCACCATCGGGACGCCCTGTGGATCGCGTCGGCGATGTCCGACGCCGACGTGGAGGTGAGCCGCAGCCACGGCGGTCGCAGCTTCAACTGCGAGCTGGACGGAGTCCGCTACCGGCTGCGGCTCGTGGAGAGCGACGCCGTCGCCTACGACCAGTTCTACAACGTGGTCGCCAACCCGATCCTGTGGTTCATCCAGCACTACCTCTGGGACCTCTCGAACGCGCCCGACATCCGCCGCGAGGAGGTGGCCGCATACGAGGAGGGCTACCGGACCGTCAACGAGGACCTGGCACGCGCCGTGCTCGACGAGGTTGAGTCGGACGACACGGTGGTGATGCTCCACGACTACCACCTCTACCGCGCGCCCAAGGTCCTGCGTAGCGCCCGCCCGGACCTCTTCCTCCACCACTTCATCCACATCCCCTGGACCCAGCCGGACGCGTGGCGCGTCCTGCCTTCGGACATTCGCGAGGACATCTTCGAGGGCGTCCTGTCGAACGACATCATCGGCTTCCACACCCAGGCGTACCGGAGGAACTTCCTGCTCTGCTGCCGGGAGCTGTTCGGGCTCGAGGTGGACGATCGGTCCGGGATCGTCCGCTTCGAGGGGCGGGAGGTCTGGGTCCGCCA
>VAXR01000020.1:0-6039 GCA_005885165.1 Actinomycetota bacterium | reverse complement strand
CCCCGAGTTCCGCGAGCGGGTCACGTTCATCGCCCAGTTGATGCCATCGCGCCAGGACGTGCCGGAGTACGCGGAGTACCTGGAGCGGATCGAGGCGCTCGTGGCGGTCGTCAACCACCGCCACGGGACGACGGACTGGATGCCGATCGACCTCAGGCTCGAGGAGAACCTCGACCGCGCGATCGCCGCCTACAAGCACTACGACCTGCTGGTGGTCAACGCGATGTTCGACGGGATGAACCTGGTGGCGAAGGAGGGGCCGCTCGTCAACGAGCGCGGCGGCGTGAGTCTGCTTTCCGAGAACACCGGCGCGCACGAGGAGCTCGGGGAGTTCGCCCTGTCGGTCAACCCGTTCGACGTGCAGGAGCAGGCGGACGCGATCCACCGGGCGCTGACGATGTCGGCAGACGAGCGCGCGTGGCGGGCGGAGGGCTTGAAGAAGATCATCTCCGCGCGCAACCCGGGCGACTGGGTGGACGACCAGATGCGCGACATCGAGGCGAAGCGGTCGGGCGTGGGGCTCGGGCCGGGGGGAGTGACGGCGGCGGCTTGAGGAACCGTCGGGCCTAGCCGCGCGGACCCTCTTTTTTGCGCGGACCCTCTTTTTGAGCAGCTGTGGGGGATTGGGGGCACAGAGTCCCCCCAAGTCCCCACAGTAGGCGCTCCCCGAGCGCCTGGTCAGAGGAACTCGGGCGACGCCGGGGGCGGCTCGGGCGCCGGCTCGGAGTGCGGCGCGGCCGGGACGTAGCGCCGGACCGGCGGGGACGAGTAGCGGCGCCGGTAGGAAGGGACCGCCCTGCGCAAGCTCCGTGTGCCGCGCGGTGTCGTCGTGGGCGTTGGCCGCGTTAGCGGAGTTCCTGAAGGTCCGCCCCGCCCGTGGCTGCGCTTGTGCCTCTTCTTCTTCCGGTGCGGCGGTTCACCAGGATTAGGCATTGGCTGGGGTGTCGTCGGCGGCTGCGCCTGCCCGAGGTCCGACTGCCCGTGGCCGGCTCCGCTGCCGTTGTCGGGCTGCAGCCCGCGGAGTCCCGCCGCGGGCGTGGGGTCGCCTCCTCCGCAGGAATGCGGCCCGAGAACGATCAGGAGGCCGGCGGCGAGGACCGCGGCCAACCGCCCCACGTTTCCCCAACGCACCCGGTCGATCAGACCGGATGGGCCGTCTCCTCGCCGCCGTGCCATGTGGTCATAAGGGCGCTGAGCTGCGCATCTCGCCCCCGATGCGCGGCGTGGCGCCCGCCAGGGGCGGCGCGGGCGCGTTGCTATCTTCCGCCGCGGTGCCGCACCTGTACGACCTCATGCTCGCGCTCGATCCGAACGCGCCCGAGCAGAGCCAGAACGAGGTCCTTAGCAACGTCGAGTCGATGATCCAGTCGGGCGGCAGCCTGGTCGGTCATCACGACTGGGGGATCCGCCGCCTCGCGTACGAGATCGATCACCGGCCCGAGGCCGCGTATCACCTCTTCCAGTTCGAGACCGACGATTCCTCGCTGCTCGAGCGGGTTGACCACTCGCTGAAGATCGCGGACGGCGTCCTGCGCTTCAGGATCATCCGGTTGAAGCCCGGCTCGCCACCGCCTCCGACGCCGCGACCGGAGTCGCCGCGCGGCAGGGACCGCGAGGAGCACGCGGACGAGACGCGCGTGGCGGCGCGCGCCGCGGCCGACGCCGCGGTGGAGGAGCCGGCCTCCGAGGGCGCCGACGAGTCGGGCGGTCAGGAGGCCGAGCCAGCCGAGCAGGCCACCGAGTCCTGACGGCCGAGCACTTTTCGTTACGAGTTCGCGAAAACTCCGCGAACTTCCCGCGACAATCCGGCAGAACGCGCCCGTTCCGGCGGCTTCCGCCTGTACTCTCGCTTGACCAATCCCGAACCGCCTTCGCCGAGAGAAGGAGCGCCGAAAATGGCAGCAACCAACATCAACCGCGTCGTATTGACCGGAAACCTCACGCGCGATCCAGAGCTGCGCAGCACGCCCGGCGGCACGTCCGTGTGCAGCCTGCGGATCGCCACCAACACGCGTCGCAAGGACCAGTCGGGCAACTGGGTCGACAAGCCCAACTACTTCGACGTCACCGTCTGGGGAGCCCAGGGCGAGAACTGCGCCCAGTACCTCCAGAAGGGCCGCCCGGTGGCGGTCGACGGCCGCCTCGAGTGGCGCGAGTGGCAGGACCAGCAGGGCAACAAGCGCCAGTCGGTGGAGATCATCGCCGACTCGGTCCAGTTCCTCGGGTCGCGCGAGGGCGGCGAGAACGGAGGGCGATTCACGCCCCAGACCGACGTCCCTGCCGACACCGCCGACTTCCAGGCCGCTCCCGCCGCCGCCGGCGGCGAGGGCGCTGCCGACGACGACATCCCGTTCTAGGGGTAGTCGGCTCGGCAGAATGGCCCCCGCTAGACTCGCCGTGCTCTTGAGCCAGGCCTCGCCAGGCCGAGGGCAGTTCGTCGAGGAAAGGTTCGAACAGAGTGGCGAAGCAACGCGGCCGGCAGCAGACCCGGCGCAGGGACAGAGGCAAGGGGCCCCCCGGAGGGGGCCGGCGCAAGCCATGCCCGTTCTGCCGCGACAAGGTCGACGTCGTCGACTACAAGGACTTCGGCACGCTTCGCCGGGCGATGAGCGAGAAGGGCAAGATCCGCTCCGCGCGGATCACGGGAGCCTGCCGGCGCCACCAGCGCCAGCTCGCGACGGCGATAAAGCGCGCCCGCGAGCTCGGCCTGCTCCCATACGTTTCCGAACGCTAAGGCGCGTCTCATGACGCAGGCGATCCTGCTGAAGGACGTGGAGCCGCTCGGCGAGCGCGGGGACATCGTCGACGTCGCGCCGGGCTATCTCCGGAACTACCTCCTGCCGCGCAAGCTCGCGCACACCGCTACGCCGGCGTCGATCGCGGAGGCCAAGCGCCGCATGGAGGCCGCCGAGCAGGCCAAGCAGGAGGCCGAGGAGCGGGCGCAGGAGAACGCGGCGCTCCTCTCGCGCACCGTGCTCACGATCTCCCAGCCGGCCGGCGAGGACGGGCGGCTGTTCGGATCGGTCACCGCGCAGGACGTCGTCGAGGCGATCCGCCAGGCGCGGGACCTGAAGCTCGACCGCCGCCGCGTCCACCTCGAGAACCCGATCCGCACGACCGGCACGCACATGGTCACCATCGAGGTGGCCGAGGGCGTGACTGCGAGCGTGAAGACGATCGTCACGGCGGAGTGATGGGTCTGCGATCGAATCCTGTTCCCGGCCCCGTTAGCGCTTGATCAGCGGTGGCCGTCTCAGCCAGGCCTGATACAGGCAACGTCCCTCCGCAGAACCAGGAAGCAGAGGTTTCGGTCCTCGGTGCGATCCTGCTCTCGGAGCAGGCGCTCGATGGCCTCCTGATCGACGTCAAGCTGAAGCCCGAGGACTTCTACCGCGAGCGCCACCGGCAGATCTTCCGGGCGATGATCCGCCTGAAGGAGAAGGCGGAGCCGGAGCCAGTCGACGCCCTCACGGTCTGCGACGAGCTGACGCGCTCGGGCGAGCTCGAGGAGGCGGGCGGCACGGCCTACGTCCACTCGCTGCCGACCCTTGTGCCCGCAGCGGCGAACGCGCGGCACTACGGGCGCATCGTCAAGGAGCATGCGATGCTGCGTCGGCTGCTCGACACGACCCGCGGCATCCAGGAGGACGTCTACGGGTTCGCCGGCGAGCCCCACGAGCTGCTCGAGCGCGCGGAGGCCTCGCTCTACAAGATCGCGCACGACGATCGCTCGGGCGATGTCCGCACGATCGAGGCCGTCCTCCACGACGAGCTCGCGAAGCTCGAGAAGGTCTCGCGCGAGGGCGTCGCGGTCACGGGCACGCCGTCGGGCTTCAAGGACATCGACGAGCTGACCGGCGGCTTCCAGCCGGGCAACCTGATCGTGCTCGCAGCACGGCCGGCCATGGGAAAGAGCGCGCTCGTCACGAACATCGCCCAGAACGCGGCGGTCGACCACGGCCACGCGGTGGCGATGTTCTCGCTCGAGATGTCGGAGACCGAGCTGGCCCAGCGGTTCATCGCCGCCGAGGCAAAGCTGAACGGCGACGACCTGCGCAAGGGCCGCGTGCGCCCCGACCGCTGGCCGAAGGTGCTGAAGGCCACCGAGAAGCTCGCGGCGGCGCCGCTCTTCATCGACGACTCGAGCGACCTCGGCGTGATGGAGCTGCGAGCGAAGGCCCGCCGCCTCCACGCGCGCCAGGACCTCGGTCTCGTGATCGTCGACTACCTGCAGCTGATGCGCCCCGAGCCGGGCGCGGACAGCCGGGTCGAGCAGGTCGGTCAGATCAGCCGCGGGCTCAAGCTGCTCGCGCGCGAGCTGAACATCCCCGTGATCGCGGTGTCACAGCTGTCTCGGGCCGTGGAGTCGCGCCCGGACAAGCGCCCCCTGCTCTCTGACCTTCGCGAGAGCGGGAACATCGAGCAGGACTCGGACCTCGTGATGTTCATCTACCGCGACGAGTACTACAACGACTCGACCGACGAGCCCGGGGTGGCCGAGGTGAAGGTCGCCAAGCACCGCAACGGCCCGGTCGGCACCGTCAAGCTCACGTTCCTCGAGCGCTATCCGAAGTTCGCGAACCTCTACCGCGAGCGCTCAAGCGACGTCCCGCTGCAGGCGGCCGACGGGCAGCCGGAGGACTTTTGAGCCCCGCGGCCGGCGACTTCTGCCCGCGCGGCGTCTGCGACGGGAGCGGCTGGATCCTCGACGACGAGACGAACACGGCGCGCGCCTGCGAGTGCCGGACGATTCGCATCAACCGCAACGCCAGCCGCCGCATCGGCTCGGGCATCCCGCGGCGCTTCCGCGGCGTCTCGTTCGAGCGCAACCCGATCTGCGACCTCGATCCGATGGTACTCCGGCAGGTCCGGGACTTCATCACCGACATCGACCGCAACCTCGACCGTGGCCGCGGCTTCTGGTTCTACGGCGACGTCGGAACCGGCAAGACGTCGCTCGCGATGCTGATCTCCCAGTCGGCGATCGAGCGCGGACGCTCCGTGGCGATCTACTCGGTCCCGCAGCTGCTTGCCGACATCAAGGCCACCTACGAGGACGGCGCCGGCAGCTCCTATCTCGACCTCTTCCGCCGGCTGTCGCGGGTCGACCTGCTCCACCTCGACGACCTCGGCGCCGAGAAGCGAACCGAGTGGGTTCTCGAGCAGCTCTACGCGATCGTCAACGAACGCTGGCAGGATCAGCGCTCGATCGTGGTCACCACCAACCTCCAGAATCGCGACGAGCTCAAGGCACAGCTCGGCGAGCGCACCGTCTCGCGTCTCAGCGAGATGTGCGCCGCGATCCCGATCTTTGGAGCTGACCGCCGGAAGCCGTTCGTAGACTGGTCCGAGCGCAGTGACGACGCCGTCGGGCTGCGCACGGTCAGCGGCGAGTCTTAGTAGAGAGAGAGGAAGAGACACTCGATGCCGGGCCTCGTTGTCGTGGGCGCCCAGTGGGGCGACGAGGGGAAGGGCAAGGTCACGGACCTGCTCGCGGAGCGAGCGAACGTGGTCGTCCGCTACCAGGGCGGCTACAACGCCGGCCACACGATCGTCCGCGACGACCAGATCTACAAGTTCCACCTGATCCCCTTGGGAATCCTCTATCCGGGGAAGCTCTGCCTGATTGGCAACGGGGTGGTCGTCGACCCGAAGGTGATCACCGACGAGATCGCCGCCCTCCACGCTCGCGGCGTCGACACGAGCGGGCTGAAGATCTCCGCCAACGCGCATCTGATCATGCCCTACCACGTGCTGCTCGACCAGGCGGGCGAGGCACGCCTGGGCAAGCTCCGCATCGGCACCACCAAGCGCGGGATCGGCCCCTGCTATGCCGACAAGGCGGCACGGCTCGGGATCCGGGTGCAGGACCTGCTCGACCCGTCCATCCTACGCAAGAAGATCATGGCCGCGATGGAGCCCAAGCGCCACGTGCTGCGCCCCCATGCCAAGGACCCGATGCTCGACCTGCACACGATGACCGAGGAGTACGTCACGTTCGGGCACCGCCTCGAGCCGCACATCACGGACACCGCGATG
>VAXR01000040.1:8660-17429 GCA_005885165.1 Actinomycetota bacterium | reverse complement strand
TGCGCTACCTCACGCCGTTCCTGCATGTGGTCGCGCTCGTGACCAACATCGCGCTGCTCGGCAGGGGTGCCGTCTACACGGTGACACTCGCGCTCCAGCTTGCGCTCCTAATCGCCGCGCTCGGAGGCGCGATCTGGCGGATCCGTCCGCTCCAGCTCGCCTACTACTACGTGCTGGTCACGGCGTCGCCGGCGGCCGGCCTATGGGACTGGCTGCGCCGCGGCACGCCGGCCGCCTGGGAGCGCGCGGAGGGGACGCGGTGAGCCGGCTCCTCGACATCGTCCTCGGCGGGCTGGTTCTCCTGGCGGCGGCTCCGCTCCTGGTGATCGCCGCGATCGCGATCCGGCTCGAGTCGCGCGGGTGGCCGGTCTACCGCCAGCTGCGCGTCGGCAGGGACGGCCGGACCTTCGAGCTGCTCAAGCTGCGCACGATGGTGGCAGGCGCCGAGCACATCGGCGCGGGACTCGCGGTGAACGAGGGCGACCCGCGGATCACGCGCGTGGGCGCGCTGCTGCGCCGGTTCTCGATCGACGAGCTGCCGAACCTCGTGAACGTGCTGAGGGGGGACATGGCGCTCGTCGGTCCGCGTCCGACGCTGAAGGCGCAGGTCGACCAGTACACGCCGCGCCAGCGCCGGCGCCTGGAGGTGAAGCCGGGCATCACCGGCTGGGCACAGGTGAACGGCCGCGCGACGCTGCCCTGGCACGAGCGGATCGAGCTCGACGTCTGGTACGTCGAGCACCGGTCGTTCGCGCTGGACCTGAGGATCCTGGCGCGCACGGCGCGCCTGCTCGCCACCGGCCACGGCCTGTACAAGGGGGACACCGGCGGATGGAAGCCGGCGGCCTAGCCGTACTCCTAACGGGGGTTGGCAAGCGCTACGACATCGTCAGCGCGTTCGCCCGCCACGCGTTCGTCGTGGCGGCGGACCCGAACCCGCTCGCCCCGGCGCAGTACGCGGCCGACGTGCGCGTGGCGCCGCCGGCGATGGACGATCCCGACTACGTGCCGTTCCTCGAACGCGTCGCCCGCGAGCACGACGTCCGGGCGGTCGTGCCGCTCACCGATCTGGACATCGAGATCCTCGCCCGTTCCGGCCTCCCGGCGTTCGTCCCGGAGCCCGACGTGGCGGGAGCCACGTTCGACAAGTACGAGGCGCATGAGCTGCTGCTCCGCCACGGGCTGCCGAGCCCGCCGACCGTGCTCCCCGGGGAGGACCCGGGCCGCTACCCCGTTGTCGTCAAGCCGCGCCGCGGCTCGGGCGCGCGCTCCATCCACCCGGCGGCCGACCGCGAGCAGATGGAGTTCTTCATCGGCTACGCGGACGAGCCGGTGATGGTCCAGCGCCTGCTCAGCGGCCCGCACTTCTCGATCGACCTGTTGTGCGACATGGAGGGGCGCTGCCTCAACGCGATCCCTCGGACGATGCTCGAGTCGCGCGGCGGCGAGTCGATCAAGGGGACGGTCGTGGCGGACGCCGAGCTGGTGGAGCTCGGCCGGCGGGTGGGAGAGGCGCTGCCCGTGCGCGGTCCCTGCACCGTCCAGGTCTTTCGCGACCCCGAGCTCGGGATCGGGATCTACGACGTCAACACACGCTTCGGCGGCGCGTTCCCGGCGCCGATGTACGCTGCGCCGCCGGGCCGGACCTACCCGGAGCTGATCGTGAGGATGGCTGCCGGCGAGCGCGTCGAGCCGCACGTCGGCGAGTTCACGGCAGGGATGACCTTCACCCGCTGGTACTGGCACACCGAGCTCGACGAGCAGATTCGGCCCACCGGCCGCGACGCCGTGGAGGGCGGCCCGCGCCCGCCGCGCTAACGGCCCCTGCATGCTGTTTGCCGCTCGTGACGGCGCCCTGGGCGCGCGGGGTTTCCAGGTTGGGCCACGAAGGGGGGTTGTCTGTTACGTAGGTAGCCGCCCTGTAACGCGCCGTTCGCGTCTGGCCGGACCCGCCCGGAGTTGTTGTCGTATATCGCCAACAACCCCGGGCACGTCGCGAACGCGCCACATTTTCAGGCCGGCAAGCGTGCTCTCGCCCTTCGTCGCCAATCCGCGAGCGCCGGCGCCCGGCAACCGGCATGCGCGGAACTCAGCGGAAAGCGTGGCCGCAGGCTGACGACCCGCCCTAGGCCCGGCTGCCGCTGACCGCCACCGCCGGCGGCGCGTCGCCCTCGCGCAGGCCGAGGCGCGCGTGCAGGCGCCGGAGCGGTCTCGGGGCCCACCAGTTCGCCCTGCCGAGCAGCTCCATGAGCGACGGCACGAGCAGGGCGCGCACCAGCGTGGCGTCGATCGCGACCGCCGCGGCCGTGCCCACGCCGAGCTCCTTGATGAAGACGATCCGCGAGGTGGCGAACGCGCCGATCGCCACGCAGAAGAGCAGCGCCGCGGCTGTGACGATCCGGCCGGTGCGCTCGAGCCCGATCGCGACCGCCTCGGAGTCGGAGGCGCCGCGGTCGCGCGCCTCCTTGATCCGCGACAGGAGGAACACGCCGTAGTCGGTTGACAGGCCGAAGGCGACGGCGAACAGGACGAGCGGCTGGGACGAGTCGAGCGCGCCCTGCGACGAGTACCCGAGCAACCCCTCGAGCCGGCCGTCCTGGAAGATGAACACGAGCACGCCGAACGCCGCGCTCAACGTGAGCGCGTTCATCACTAGCGCCTTGATCGGGAGCACCACCGATCCGGTCATCGCGAACAGGATCAGCAGGGTGGTGATCGCCAGCAGCCCCAGCGCCACGGGCATGTGCGATGCGAGGCTCGTCTTCTGGTCGACGAAGTTGGCGCTCTGTCCCGTCACGCCTCTGGCAAAAGGCGCGTGCAGCGCGCGGATGCGGTGCACCAGGCGCTGGCTGGCGCCGGAGAGAGCGCGCGACGCGGGGACGGCGTCGATCCGCCAGAGGCCGGGACCAACCGGCTGCAGAGGATTGACCGCGCGCACCCCGCGGACGCGCTGAAGCCGCTGCGCGAACGCGCGCACAGCACCGGCATCGCGCGTCCGCGCGACCACCGTGACCGGCGAGGTGAGGTTCGGCGTGAACCGCGTCTGCAGGGCCTCGTCGACGCGGTGGGCCTGCTCCGCGCGGGGAAGCACCGTCGCATCGACCGTCGTGAACTTGGCCCCGAGGAAGGGCAGGCCGAGCGTGAGCATGATCGCCGCGGTGACGATGGCGATGCGGCCTGGCCGGCGCATCACGAATCGCGATAGCCGGTACCACGCTCCGGCCGCGGCCGGCCGTGCGTCCGCGTCGGCCGCGCGGTGCAGGCGCTTGGGAGCGAGCGCGTTCACCCGCTCGCCGAGCAGCGCCAAGATCGCCGGCAGCACGAGCAGCGCGACTGCCGCCGCGATCAGGGCGACGATCGTCCCTCCCACGCCCATCGAGTAGAGGAAGCGCTGCGGGAAGACCAGCAGCGACGCGAGCGCGGCGGCGACCGTGAGCGAGCTGAACAGCACGGTCCGCCCGGCGGTGCGGAGCGTCGCCGCGAGCGCCGCGCGGCCCGGTCCGGCCTTCGCCATCTCCTCGCGGTAGCGGGACACGATGAACAGGCTGTAGTCGATCGCCAGTCCGAGCCCGAGGCCGGTGACGAGGTTGAGCGCGAACACCGACAGGTGCATCACCTCGCTCACGCCGCGCAGCGTGAGGAAGCTGATGACGATCGCGAGCCCGCCGACGAGCGGCGGCAGCGCCGCGGACACCAGGCTCCGGAAGAACCACAGCGCGAGCAGGAACAGCAGCGGGAAGGCGAGCAGCTCGGCGCGCTTCAGGTCCTCCGACACGATCCGGTTCGCGGCGCGCGAGGCCGCGGCGGACCCGCCCAGCCGCACGTCGGGGGTGTGGGCCAGCAGCCGCTTGAGGCGATCGACGGCCTTCGGGGCGTCGACGGAGTTCTTGAGGTACGCGGTCGCGAACGCCAGGCGGCCGTCGCGCGAGATCATCCTCGCCGACCCGCTGGGCGTGAACGGCGTCACGACGCGGCCGATGGCGCGGTCCGAGGTGAGCTTGCGGGCGACCTGCGCGATCTGGGCGCGGCCCTGCGGCGACCCCGCCGGTGCGCGCAGCCGGACCAGCGCCACCACCTGCTCCTGATCGAGCCCGGTCGCCTTCGTCAGGCGGTTGGTGGCCTTGATGCTCTCGCTCGCCGGGTCCTTCGCGCTGTACGGGCCGAGCCGCTTGGCGACGCCGGACCCGATCGCGCCGGCGACCACCGCCAGCACGACCGCGGCGATCACGATCCGCCGCGCGCGCCGTCCCGCGAACCCTGCCAGCCGATCAAACACGGGCCTTCTCCCGCGCGCTGCGTGCCAGGCGCCGCTCCAGCCGGCGCTCGGTCCGCTTGCACCACTCGATCGCCCAGTCGTGTAGGCCCAGGCCGTACTCGAGCGTGAGGTAGGGGCCCGGGTCGGGATCGACCGGCTCCGGGTGGATCTCGCGCAGCCGCGCCACCACGCTCTCGTGCTTGCGCCGGAGCGCGCGGACCGTCTCGAGCACCTCCTCGGTGTCGCGGCCCTCCGAGAAGAAGAGCTTGAGCATCGCCTCGTCGCGGACCTCGTGGGCCGGCTCGGCCTCGGAGGCGAGCCAGTCGTCGAGTGCCCGCTCGCCCGTGGCGGTCAGGCGGTACTCGGTCCGGGCGCGCCCGCCGGTCGGCTCGGACCTGCTCCCGACCAGTCCGCGCTCCTCGAGCCGCTTGAGCTCCGGATAGATCTGGCCGTAGCTGGCGGCCCAGAAAAAGCGCGTCGAGACGTCCACGATCTGCTTGATCTCGTACCCGGTGCGCTTGCCGAGCCTCAGCATCCCGAGGATGACGCGGCCGGTGGGAGTCAGATCCTGTGCGCTCGCCTCCATATGCCGTCACGATATATCGCTCCGGCATATGGTGGGTGTGACATCGATCACTTCCCGCTTGCCCCCGCCCGCGCGGAGGGCTTTTGACGGTGCGGGCTAGGCCGTCGCGCGCTCGGCTGCGCGCACCGGCGGGGTCGCCGCAGGGCCGCGCCCAGATCGCGCAGGTCGCCCGCAAGCTCACCTCGGACCGCGACATCGGCCGCGTCGTGACGCCGTTCACGCCCAGCGGGTCGCGCGGGTGCCCGATCACGATCGAGCGCGTCTCGATCCGGCTGCGCTCGGTGCGCGGCGGCGCAGTGCGCCCGAAGAAGAGCCCCTGGAGGACCGCCGCCGAGGGAGCGGGGTCCTGGCTAACCCACTCGAGCCCGACGTCGGTCAGCTGCGAGAGGCCGCGCGGGACCCGGCGCATGATGCGGCTGAACAGCCGCGTCACGGGCTCGCCGAAGGTGAGCGCGACGAGAAGGGGCGTGAAGATCACGCCGCAGGCCAGGAGCGCGTTGTCGAGCACCGGCATCTCGATCACGAGCCCGCGCATACGGTCGGGTGCTTGCACGGCTGCTTCGAGCGTCACGTTGGCGCCGAGCGAGGTTCCGCCGACGACGGCCTCCTCGAGCTCCAGGTGGTCGAGCAGCGCCACGGCCTGTTGCCCGAAGATCGGCATCGAGTAGCGCCACATGTCGCGCGGGCGGTCAGATTCGCCGTGCCCGAGCAGGTCGAGGGTGATCACACGGTTGCCGCGCTCGGCCAGCGCCTGGGCGAGCGGCCGGTGCATCAGCCGCGGCAGAAGCAGGCCCGGCAGAAGCAGGAACGGTCGCGGCCCGGACCCGTAATCGTCGTAGATGAGGCGGTGTCCGTCGTGGACGAACTCGCCCGTGCTGACGCTCACCACGGCGGCCTGAGCATATCGGCGTGGCGCGAGGGCCCTTTCCGTACCATCGGGCCCGGATGCTGGGGCAGGGGGTTGCACGCAGCACCGCGATCGCCGCGATCGCGGCCGGAGTGTCGATCCTGGTCGCCGCCGCGCAGGCGGACGTCCAGTCGACCCAGACCACCAAGATCCCGCCGGGCGCGAAGTGGAGCCAGGCCTACATCAAGGAGAAGGACGGCACGATGCTGCACGCGGACATCGAGCGGCCGGCGCAGCTGCCCGCGAGCGCGCGGACCCCGGTGATCCTCTCGATCGGGCCCTACTTCAACCACTCAGGGCAGGTCGGCCCTGCCGCTCCGGTGGAGGGCGTGCCCTTCGATCCGACGGCCGCCAAGGGACCGTCGACCCGCTTCTACGACTTCGTGACAGGCGCCCACCTCATGCAGCGCGGCTACACGTACGTGATGGTCGACCTCCGCGGGTTCGGTGGCTCGACCGGCTGCCTCGACTGGGCGGGGCCCGGCGAGCAGGCGGACGTGAAGGCGGCGGTCGAGTGGGCGGCGAGGCAGCCCTGGTCGACCGGACGAGTCGGCATGTACGGGAAGTCGTACGACGCGGTCACCGGCCTGATCGGCGTCGCGCTCCATCCCCGCGGGCTCCGCGCCGTGGTGGCCCAGGAGCCCGTGTACGACCTGTACCGCTACCTGTACATGAACCGCGTGCGCTTCGTGAACTCGCTCGCCACGCCGGCGCTCTACGACGGGATCGCCGCCACGCCGGGGACCACCGGCGACACGCTCGCCTACAACTTCAGCTCGATCAACGACACCCAGAAGCCCGGGTGCCCGGCGCAGAACTACTCGGCCCAGCAGGACCCCAACCACAGCTCGCCCTACTGGCGCGAGCGCGACCTGATCCGCAAGGCCCGCGGGGCGAGGACGCCCCTCTTCATGACCCAGGGCTTCATCGAGGACAACACGAAGCCCGACGGCGCGTTCAACTTCTTCAACGAGCTCGTCGGCCCGCGCCGCGCCTGGTTCGGGATGTGGGACCACGTGCGCGGCAACGAGCGGACCACGACGGGCCGCCTGAAGATGGGCCGGCGCGGCTGGTTCGACGAGGTCATGCGCTGGTACGACCGCTACGTGGCCGGAAAGCCCCTGAGGAAGGCGGCCGTGAACCACGACCCGCCGATCGCGGTCGAGTCGAGCAACGGCAAGTGGCGCAGCGAGAAGGCCTGGCCGCCCGCCGACTCCCGCGGGCTGAGCATCCCGCTTCGCTCGGGCTCCTACGTCGACGACGGCCAGAACGAGGGCACGTCCGAGGGCGGCCCGCCGAACGGCGAGGGGATCTGGACGTTCTCGCGTCCTCTGCCCCGTGGAGCGCACTTCGCCGGCGTGCCGCACGTGGCGCTAGACGCATCGGCCGGCGCTCCTGACGGGAACCTGGTCGTCGACGTCTACGACATCGGCCCCAAGGGGGGCGCGGTCCTGATCAGCCGCGGCGCCTACCTGCTGGACGCCGGCACGAACCACGTCCGCTACGACCTCTACGGCGACGACTGGATCCTCCACAAGCGCCACCGCATCGGCGTGCTGGTCACCTCGTCGAACGCGGAGTGGTGGGCCCACGTGCCGACCGGCCAGTCGATCTCGATCGGCAAGGCGAGGATCACGCTCGAGTTCCTCCGCTGCGGGCGACGCAGGACGATCCAGGGGCAGAAGTCGGTGAAGCTCCAGAGCTATCTGGGCGACGCGCGCTTCCCGGTCGACCCGGCGACGAT
Source organism: Actinomycetota bacterium (assembly GCA_005885165.1). Classification (GTDB taxonomy): domain Bacteria; phylum Actinomycetota; class Thermoleophilia; order Solirubrobacterales; family Thermoleophilaceae; genus AC-37. The sequence goes on along the minus strand of VAXR01000040.1, from coordinate 9,937 downwards.
CGCCGCGGCGACCAGCAGGAAGTTCCCGATCCCGAAGCGCGAGCGGCGCTGCGGAAACCGCTAGGCGAGCTCGTTGAGCCGGCGGCGGATACGGCGCCGCCGGGCTGAGAGCTCCTCCTCGAGCTTCTGCAGCTCGCGCTGGCGCCGCCTGATCAGCTCGAGCTGCCGATCGACCAGCGGCAGGGCCTCGTCGAGGATCTCGCGACGCCTGCGCGGATCGTCGCTTGCCTGGAACTCGCTCCGCAGGGCGGCGCGGGCCTCCTCGGCCTCGACCAGCTCCTTGAGCTCGTCGAGCGTCACGCCGAGCAGGTCCCGCAGGCGCAGCAGCTCGCGCACCCGCTCCAGGTCGGCCTCGGTGTAGAGCCTGTGCTGGCCGGCCTCGCGCTCGCCTGAGCGCGGGAGGAGCCCGATCTCCTCGTAGTAGCGGACCGTTCGCGGCGTCGTGCCCGCGGCCTTCGCGAGGTCGCCGATCCGCATCTGGCGCTGCGGAGCCTCGACCACGCTCACGGGACGAGCGCCTCCTGCGCCTCGATGGCCGATGGCGCCGTCGCCTTCGTGGAGCGGTACGAGGGCCGCATCACCGAGACCAGCGCGCCGACGACCGACGTGGCCGCGAGCACCCACAGCGCGGTGTGCATGTTCGCGATGAAGGGCGCGAGCTTGGCGTCGGTCAGCCCCTTCGCAAGCCCCGAGAAGATCTTGAAGAGCACCGTCTTCGGCACCGCCGAGGTGACGATCGCGAGCACGAAGGCGATCGAGATCACGGCACCGGTGTTCTGCAGCATGGTGCGCGTGCCGGCGGCGACGCCGCGGCGGTGCGCCGGGACCGTCCCCATCATCGCGGCGGTGTTCGGGCTGTTGAACATGCCCGAGCCGACGCCGACGATGAAGAGCCACAGCACGCTCTGCCAGTACGGGGAGTGCGGCTGGAGCGTGGTCATGAGGGCGAGCGCGGCGGCGCTCACCAGCATCCCGATCGCGGCCAGCGCGCGCGAGCCGCGCCGGTCCGCCCAGATGCCGGCGAGCGGCGACGCCACGAGCATGCCGAACGCCATCGGCGTGAGCTTGAGCCCCGCCGTGATCGGATCGTCGCCCTGGGCGCCCTGGAAATAGAAGACGAAGACGAACATCAGCGCGAAGCGCGACAGCCCGTTGATGAACGCGGCCGCGGTGGCGGCGGAGAACATGCGGTTGCGGAAGATCGTCAGGTCGAGCATCGGCGCGCGGGCGCGGTACTCGATCGCCACGAAGGCGGGCAGCAGCACGGCGGCGGCGAT
>VAXR01000040.1:575-8629 GCA_005885165.1 Actinomycetota bacterium | reverse complement strand
AGGTCGAGGCCGCGCACGGTGTCGCGCCCGGCCAGCTCGCGAAGGACGGCCGCGCCCCAAACGGTTCCCGCGAGCGCGAGGGGCACGTTGAACCAGAAGACCCAGTGCCAGGAGATCGACACGAGCGCGCCGCCGAGCACCGGCCCGAGGACGAGCCCGATCGCCGCGACCATTGTGTTCGTGCCCATGGCGACGCCGAGCTGGTCGCGCGGGAAGGCGTCGGTGACGAGGGCCGAGGAGTTCGCGAAGATGAGCGCCCCGCCGATCCCCTGCGCGATCCGCCAGAGGATCAGTTCGGTGCCGTCCGCGGCGAAGCCGGCCCCGAGCGAAGTGGCCGCGAAGATCGCGAAGCCCAGCAGGTATGCGCGCTTGCGGCCGAAGAGGTCGGACAGGCGACCGGCTGTGAGCACCAGCACCGTCGAGGCGATCATGTAGGCGAGGATCACCCACACGAGCTGGAGCAGCGTGGTGTGGAGCGAGCGCCCGAGGTCGGGCAGCGCGATGATCAGCGTGCCCGAGTTGATGGTGGCCAGCAGCATCCCGAGGCTCGTGCAGGAGAGCGCCCACCACTTGTAATGGCGGTGCTCGGCGTCCACCGGCCGGAGCGACCGTAGGCGGCGCGAGAGACTGGGCGGAGCTGAAATGGTTTTGAACGTGAACGTTAAATTAGCAGCGCGGAGCGCGATTCGTCATCGCGCGCCTGAATTGGTCCTACCCGTACCTCCCCCCGCCGATCCCGGGTAGGTTCCCCGCGTGCCGCCCTCCCTCCTGGACGAAGCCGGCCTGCGCGAGCGCGTCGAGCGACTCTCAGCGCTCGAGCGCGGCTCCTGCAGCGAGGGCGAGCGCCAAGCCGCGGAGCTGATCGCCGACGAGCTGCAGGGCCTGGGACTCGAGCCCGTGAGCGAGGTCGAGTCCGCCCACGGCACGTACTGGTGGCCGATCGGTCTGGCCTGCGGCACCGCGGCCGTCGCCGGCCTGCGCGGCGGCGCCCTCGGCATCACCCTAGGGGCGGCCGGGGCCGCGGCTGCGGCTGACGACGTCACGGCGGGCCCGCGGCTCCTGCGCCGGTTCCTGCTGCCGAAGCGGACCACGACCAACGTGTCGGCGGAGCTCGGCGATCCCGCCGCTACGCGCACCGTGGTTTTCATCGCCCACTACGACGCCGCCCACACCGGCCTCGTGTTCCACCCCGACCCGCCCCGCCGCGTGCTGGCGGCCCTCCCCGACCGCATCCGCCGCCGCATGAACACGACGCCGCCCACGATGTGGGGGGCGTTTGCGGCTCCGCTGGCGGTCGCGCTCGGCTCCCTCCTCCGCATCCGCAGGCTCCGCCTGGCCGGGGCGGCGATCGGCGCCGGCTACGCCGCGGCGATGGCCGACATCGGCAGGAGCCAGGTCGTACCGGCCGCCAACGACAACGCCACCGGCGTGGCGGCGCTCCTCTCGCTCGCCCGCTGGCTGGCGGCCGAACCCCCGCGCGACGTCCGCGTGATCCTCCTCTTCCCGGGCTCGGAGGAGTCGTTCATGGAGGGTATGTGCGCGTGGGGCCGGCGGCACTTCCCGCGGCTCCCGCGCGACTCGACGACGTTCATCTGCCTCGACACGCTCGGCTCCCCGAACCTCGTGCTGCTCGAGGGCGAGGGCATGCTCGGCGTACGCGAGTACCCGAAGGACCTGCTCCGGTTCCTGCGCTCGTGCATGCGGGACATCGGGGCGTACGACGTGCCGGACCTCCGCTTCAGGAACGCGACCGACGGCCTGATTCCGCTCAAAGCCGGCTATCCGACGGCCATGCTCGGCACGGTGGACGCCTTCAGGCTCCCGACCAACTACCACTGGCCCACCGACACGGCGGACAGGGTCGACTACGGCACGGTGGCGGACTCCGTCCGCTTCTGCGCGCGGGTGATCGAGCGGATGGCGGAGGAGGGCGCTGAGGAAGTAGCACGCTCGGGCCACGCGGCACCTCAATTACTCAATTAGCATCCGCCGGCGATGAGCCCGGACGACACGCAGGCCGACGTCGTCGTCATCGGGGCGGGGATAGCGGGCCTGGTTGCGACGCTCGAGCTCCTCGAGGGCGGGCGGAGCGTCGTCCTGCTCGACCGCTGCCGGCCCGAGGAGGTCGGGGGGCTGGCCCGCGAGGCCTTCGGCGGGATGTTCATGGTCGACACGCCCGAGCAGCGGCGCACGGGCGTCAAGGACAGCGTGGAGCTGGCCCTGGCGGACTGGACCGGGGTGGCCGACTTCGACGAGGACGACGTCTGGCCGCGGCGCTGGGCAGAGCACTATGTGGCGCGCGCGCGCGACGACGTCGGAGGCTGGCTGAGGGGGCACGGCGTGCGCTTCTTCCCGGTCGTCAACTGGGCCGAGCGCGGCGCGTACGGCGACGGCAACTCGGTCCCCCGCTTCCACCTGACCTGGGGGTGCGGCAAAGGGCTCGTCGACGCGGTGTGGGGGGCGATCCAGTCCCACCCGCGGCGCGACCGGCTCGACGTGCGCTTCCTCAGCCGGGTCACCGAAATCCTGATGGACGGCGGGCGGCCGTCAGGCTGCCGCGTCGCGGCGGAGGACGGCGGTGCGGAGACCGAGGTCTCGGCGGGGACGGTGGTCGTGGCGGCCGGCGGGATAGGCGGCAACCTCGACATCGTCAGGCGCGAGTGGCCGGAGGACCTCGGCCCGCCGCCGCAGGAGATCCTCATGGGATCGCACTACTACGCCGACGGCGCCATGCACGAGGAGGTCCAGAGGCTCGGCGGCAGCGTCACGCACATGGCGCGCATGTGGAACTACGCCGACGCCGTGCGCCACCCTGAGCCAGCCCGGCTCGCCCACGGGCTCAAGCTGATCCCACCGCGGTCCGGCATCGTGGTCGATCCCACCGGCCGCCGCTACGGGCCGATCCCCCTCATGCCGACCTACGATGCCTACTACGCCCTCGAGCGCATGTGCGAGGACGACCGCAAGTACTACTGGATGATCTGCAACTGGAAGATCGCGCGGCGCGAGCTGGACGTGTCGGGCTCGCAGCACAACCCGAGCATCCGCGAGAAGCGCCCCGTCCGGTTCCTCCTCTCGGTACTGCTTGGCAAACCCACGCTGGTGCGCCACTTCGTCGAGAAGTGCCCCGACTTCGTGACCGCGCGGTCGCTTCCCGAGCTGGCGGAGCGGATGGGAGAGGTCACGGGCGACGGCGCGCTCGACGCCGAGCTGATGCAGCACGAGATCGAGCGCTACGACGCGACGATCGACCGCGGGAAGAGCCTGTTCAACGACGACCAGCTCCGCCGCATCGCCCAGCTCCGCAACTGGCGAGGCGATCGGCTCCGCACCTGCCGCTACCAGAAGATCGTCGACGAGCGGGCGATGCCGCTGATCGCGATCCGCATGACGGTGATGGCGCGCAAGAGCCTCGGAGGGATCCAGACGGACCTCGAGAGCCGAGTGCTGCGGTCCGACGGCGAGCCGATCCCCGGCCTCTACGCCGCCGGTGAGGCGGCCGGGTTCGGCGGCGGGGGGATGCACGGCAAGCGCTCGCTCGAGGGCACGTTCCTCGGCGGCTGCGTCTTCAGCGCGCGACTCGCGGCCGAGTCGATCGTCGGGAGCGCCGACCGGAGCCCGGCGGAGGTGAGCGCCTGATGGGCCGCTCAGTGGCCGAGTACATGCTCCACCGGCTCCAGTCGGAATGGGGCGTCGAGCGGATCTACGGCTACCCGGGCGACGGCATCAACGGCTTCATGGGCGCCTTCCAAGAGCTGGACGGATCACCCGAGTTCGTCCAGGTCCGCCACGAGGTGATCGCGTCGTACGCGGCCACCGCGCACGCGAAGTTCACCGGCGAGGTCGGGGCCTGCATCGCCACCTCCGGGCCCGGCGCGGTCCAGCTCCTGAACGGGCTCTACGACGCGAAGCTCGACCACCAGCCGGTGGTCGCGATCCTGGGCCAGCAGAAGCGCGTGTCGCTCGGCTCGGACTGGCTGCAGGAGGTCGATCTGCCCGCGCTGCTCGCGGACGTCGGCGAGTTCGTGCAGACGTGCATGGCGCCCGAGCAGGCCCGCCACCTGATCGACCGCGCGATGCGCACCGCGATCTCCACCCGCTCGGTGGCGTGCGTGATAGTGCCGGTGGACGTGCAGCACGCGGACGCCGAGGAGCCCGACCGCGCCCACGGCTCGGTCTTCTCCTCGGCCGGGATCAGCCCGGTGCGGATGGTGCCGGAGGAGCCGGAGCTCCGGCGGGCCGCGGACGTGCTGAACGCGGGCAGCAAGGTGGCGATCCTGATCGGCCAGGGCGCCAAGGGCGCCGAGCAGGAGCTGGTCGAGGCCGCGGCCGTCCTCGGCGCCGGGGTGGCCAAGGCGCTGAACGGGATCGCGGTCCTGCCCGACGAGCTCCCGTTCGTTACCGGCTCGATCGGGCTGCTCGGGACCAAGCCCTCGGCCGACATGATGGCCGGCTGCGACACGCTCCTGATGATCGGCTCGAACTTCCCGTTCGCCGACTGGCTGCCCGAGGAGGGCCAGGCGCGCGGGGTGCAGATCGAGATCGACGGCCGGCTGGTGGGGATGCGCTACCCGATGGAGGTCGCGCTCGTAGGCGATGCGCGCCACACGCTGCGCGCGCTCCTGCCGCTGCTCGAGCGCAAGGAGGACCGCTCGTGGCGGCAGGACATCGAGCAGAACGTGACGCGCTGGCGGCGGCAGCTCGAAGAGCGCGCGCAGATTCCGGGCGATCCGATCAACCCGATGCGGGTCTTCCAGGAGCTGAGCCCGCTGCTCCCGGAGGGCTGCATCCTCACAGCGGACTCGGGGACGAGCGCGAACTGGTGGGCCCGCCACCTCACCTTCCGGGCGGGCATGCAGGCCGGCATATCGGGCACGCTCGCGACGATGGGGTGCGCGGTGCCGTACGCCGTCGGCGCGAAGTTCGCGCACCCCGACCGCACGGTGATCGCGGCCGTGGGCGACGGCGCCATGCAGATGATCGGCATCAACGCGCTGATCGACGTCGCGCACTACGCGCACCGCTTCGAGAATCCGCAGACGATCGTGCTCGTGCTGAACAACGGCGACCTCAACGAGGTCACCTGGGAGCAGCGCGCGATGGCCGGCGACCCCCGCTACGACGCTTCGCAGACGCTCCCCGCCTTCCCGTTTGCCCGCTACGCCGAGCTGCTCGGGATGAAGGCGCTGCTTGTGGACTCCCCCGACGACGTGCGACCGGCGTGGGAGGAGGCGCTCGCGCACCCCGGGCCGGTCCTCTACGAGGCGATCACCGACCCGGACATGCCGCCGATGCCGCCACAGCTCCGCTTCGAGACCGTGCGCAACATGACACGCGCATTCGTCCGCGGAGACCCCGCGGCGCGCAACATCATCCGGCACGCCGTGCGTGCGACCCGCGCCGACCTGACGGCCCGGTAGGGGCAGTGGCGACCGTACGCGAAGCCGTGTTCGACATGCTGCGCGAGCGCGGCATGACCACCGTGTTCGGCAACCCGGGGTCAACCGAGCTCCCGATGCTCGCCGAGTTCCCGGCCGACTTCCGCTACGTCCTCGGCCTGCAGGAGGCGGTGGCGGTGGGGATGGCCGACGGGTTCGCGCAGGCCAGCGGCCGCCCCACGCTCGTGAACCTCCACACCGCGCCCGGCGTAGGCAACGGCATGGGGGCGATCTTCAACGCCCAGGCGAACAAGACGCCGCTGGTCGTGAGCGCGGGGCAGCAGGCGCGCTCGCTGATGACGCTCCAGGCCAACCTGACTAACAGGGACGCGGTCCGGATGCCCCACCCGCTCGTCAAGTGGAGCTACGAGCCGCCGCGCGCCGAGGACGTGCCGCACGCGCTCGCCCGCGCGGTGCACGCGTCGAGCCTGCCCCCGAAGGGCCCCACCTTCGTCTCCATACCGATGGATGACTGGGCGGCCGAGGTCGACGACGACGCTGTGCGCCACCAGACGCGCCGGCGCGTGGACGGCCAGGCCGGCGCCGACCCGATGGCGGTGCGGGAGCTCGCGCGCCGGATCGAGGGCGCCGCGAACCCCGTGATGGTGGCCGGCCCGGACGTCGATGCCGCCGGCGGCTGGCAGGCGGCGGTCGCGGTTGCCGAGCGCCAGCGACTGCCGGTCTGGGCCACACCCGCCCCGGGCGGCGGGCGGATCGGGTTTCCGGAGGGCCATCCGCTCTTCCGCGGCGTCCTGCCGCCGGCGATCGGTCCGCTCGCTGAGACGCTCTCCGGTCACGACCTCGTCCTCGTGGTCGGCTCCTCGGTCTTCCCCTACTACCCAAACATCCCCGGCCCGCTGCTGCCCGACGGAACGTCGCTCGTGGCGATCACGAGCGACCCGGACGAGGCGGCGCGGGCGCCGATGGGGGACACGATCGTGGCCGACGTCCGGCTCACGCTGGTCGCGCTCCTCGCCGAGCTGGCCGAGTCCGACCGCACGCCGCCCGATCCGCTCCCGCCGGCGGAGCCGCCGCCCGAGTCCGATCCGATCAGCCCGTCGGCGGCCGTCGCGGCGCTCGCCGACGTGTTCCCGGAGGAGGGCGTCGTGGTGGTCGAGTCGCCGTCCGGCACGCTCGCCGTGCGCAACCGCCTGCGGCTCTCGCGGCCCGGCAGCTACTACTTCAGCGCTGGCGGCGGCCTCGGCTACGGGCTCCCGGCGGCGATCGGGGTCCAGCTCGCGGAGCCGGACCGCCCGGTGGTGTGCGTGATCGGCGAGGGGTCCATCCAGTACGCCGTGCAGGGGTTCTGGACGGCGGCCGCGTACCAGGTGCCGGTGACATTCCTCGTGCTGCGCAACGAGGAGTACGCGATCCTCAAGTGGTTCGCGCAGATCGAGGCGGTGACCGGCGCGCCCGGACTCGACCTGCCGAAGCTCGAGTCCGCGGCGATCGCCCAGGGCTACGGGATCGAGGCCCGCCGAGCCGACGCCGTGGACGAGCTGCGGGAGTCGCTAGCCGATGCGATCGGGGCATCCGAGCCGCGCCTCGTGGAGGCCCGGGTGGCGCCCGGGATGGCGCTCGGCTGAGGCTCCAACGCGCCGTTGGCTGCTCCGGCCGCCCCCGGGCGCGTCGCGCTTTCAGATTGGGCGGCGAAGGGGCGGGGTTGTTACGTATGTGGCGCCTATGTAACGCCACGTTCGCCTGGACGAGGCCCCTGACACAGTCCCGTAACGGTTCGTTCGCGCCCGGCGGAAGTGACCGCCGCGGCCGAGAGCAACCGGCGCGTTTCCGCGGAAACGCGGTCGCCGAGTGAGAGGCCATTTTTAGGTGCTAGAGCCCCTAATTTGGGACTCGCACCTCGTGGTCCCCCTTTGTCGCCTCCCGGGCACGCTCCGGGAAACCGTGAGCGCAAGGACGGTCACCCGGCGGCCCGCGCAAGCACGGCTGCGCAGCCGCCCGCGGTGCATGCCGGCCAAGAGCCCTAGCGCAGGACGGTTGCGCCCGGCACGCGGATCCGGCGCGCCGTCCGGGCCCACCACCCGGCGGGGCCCTGCGCGAGCATCTCGATGCGGAGGGTCACGGTCCTGCCGAGGCGAAGCTCGCGGCGGGCCAGGTCACGCGCGGCTGGCGGAAGCTCGAGCGAGAGCTTGGTGAAGCCGCCGGCGCCCACGAGCGCCGGCGCGCGCGGCGGAATGGCCGCGATCTCGTGACGGTGCCGCACGCTTCCCCCGACCGTCGCTGAGCAGAGCCGGTTGCAGAGCACGTACACCGCGAGCTTCGAGCGGTGGATGAGCGCATCCCGCACCCCGCGGGCGCGCAGGCGCAGCGACAGGGCGCCGGGGGGAGGCCCGGGCGCCGGATGCGGGCTCAGGATGAACGGCCGCCTCGGCGGGTGGCTGAAGTCGAAGTCCGCCCGCAGGTCACCGAGCTGCGGCGCGTCCTCGCGCACGTCGGGCCTGGGGTCGGGGCGCCCGTCGGTGGCGGGGTCGAGCCGTTGCCCGTTCAGGAAGTCGTCCTCGATGAACTTCACGTAGGCGTCGAAGCTCAGCGTCTGATGGTCGATATATCCGCGGCGTGCGTACGGGCTGATCACGAGGCCGGGCACGCGCAGGCCGT
>VAXR01000040.1:0-554 GCA_005885165.1 Actinomycetota bacterium | reverse complement strand
CCCCAGTCGTCCCACGCCAGGAAGATCGCGGTGCTCTTCCACTGCGGTCCGGTCATCAGCGTGTTGATCAGTGTCGTGACGTAGGACTGACCGAGGCTCACGCGCCCGGGCGGGTGCTCGCTCACCGTGTTGTTGGGCGTGATCCAGGAGACGGCCGGCAGCCGCCCGGTCCGCGCAACCCCGTAGAAGTCGGACAGCGACTGGACGTTCCCTACCTGCCCGTCGGCCTTCACGGTGTCGAAGTAGGGGAGCGGGTTCCAGATGCCGGGCGTGCGGTCGTCCTGCGCTATCGGGCGGCAGGAGATCGACGAGTCAAGCTCGCAATCCGGCTCCCCGCCCTTCAGCACGTAGTAGCGCCAGCTGACGCCCCCCCGGTGGAGCAGCCACGTCAGGTCGGTCCACGCGTAGTGCGGTTGCGACGACTCGGGCTCTGTCATCGGGTGCGGGATAGCCGGGCTCTGGAGGGCGTTCTCGCAGCTGAAGGGGTCGTCCGCGCGCGTGCAGTACGCGGACCACTCCGAGACCATGAACAGGTGCTCCGGCAGGCTCCACGA
>VAXR01000039.1 GCA_005885165.1 Actinomycetota bacterium | reverse complement strand
CGTTGAGGTGCTGCTGTTGTTGCTGCTGCCGCACCCGGCGGCGACGAGACCCACGGTCAGAATTGCTACGACCAGGGCGGTGCGGCGCTGCTCGAGCGGACGCTGATGGGAGACACGGTCCTCGTTCATACGAGTCCTCCTTGATAGTTCACGCCGATGACCGTATGCGGCCGGAGGCCGGATTTCGTCTGCAATCCAGGCGATTTCGGCCTCTCCCAAACGGATGACCTTTAGGACGCGGATATCCGCCGCTCGGTAGAGGAAAACCGCGCCGAGCGGCGTTAGCTTGTACCCATGAGCCGCCTCCCCAGGGGAAAGAGCCTCGACCTCATCGTCGCCGCCGGCCTGGTCGTGCTTGGGCAGGTGGAGCTGTGGGTCGGGAACGTGATTACGGGGCCCAAGGCACTGGTCGCTCCTTTGGTGATCCTGATTGCCGGCTCGGTTGCGGTGCGCCGGCGTTGGCCGCTCATGGTCGTCTCGGTTGTGACCATTTCAGTCGCGGCGATCGCGATCGTGGCGGGTTCACCCGATGCCGTGGCTGTCGGGGTGGCCTACTTCTGCGCCCTCTACGGCCTCGCCGTGTGGACCGATACGCGTGGCTTCCTCACCGGCTGCGGTGTTGTATTCGGCTCCAACGCCGTGTCGGCACTTGGGCCCCATCGCAGCTGGCGCGACGTCCTGGTCTGGAGCGTTGTGTCCGGCATTGCGATGCTGATCGCGCGTCGTGCCGTGCGCGACCGCCAGCTGCGGGCTACTCGAGCGCGAGCAGGAGCTCCGCGCCCACGAGGCCGTAGCCGAGGAGCGGGCGCGGATCGCGCGCGAGCTCCATGACCTCGTTGCCCACAACGTCAGCGTGATGGTGGTCCAAGCCGGCGCCGAGCGCCACGCCCTGGGAGATGAGCAGGCCTCCACCCGCGACGCGCTCACGTCGATCGAGCAGGCCGGGCGCCAGGCGCTCGCCGAGGCGCGCCGACTGCTCGGGATGCTCCGGCGAAAGGGCGCCAGCGAGGACCTCGAGCCCCAGCCGAGCATCGACCAGATCGACCTGCTCGTCGAGCAGGTCGCACGTGCCGGGCTCCAGGTCAAGCTCGAGGTCGAGGGTGAGCCAGGACCACTGCCGGCGGGCGTCGACCTCTGCGCCTATCGCGTCGTCCAGGAGGGCCTCACCAATGCTTTGAAGCACGCCGGTCCCGCCCAGACGGAGGTCGTGCTGCGCTACGCGCCGCGGTCATTCGAGGTCGAGATCCGCGACGACGGGCGGGGATCGTCCGACCTCAGCGGCGAGGGGGCGGGTCACGGGCTGATTGGGATGCGCGAGCGGGTGACGCTCTACGGGGGCGAGCTCAAGGCCGGGCCCCGCGAGGGCGGCGGCTTCGAGATCCACGCGCACCTTCCGCTGGCATGAGCACTCGAGTCCTGATTGCCGACGACCAGGCGCTAGTCCGTGCCGGCTTTCGCAAGCTGCTCGAGTCGGCGGCGGACATCGAGGTCGTCGGCGAGGCCGCCGACGGTCAGCAGGCCGTCGATCGGGCGCGACGCCTCCGTCCGACGCTTGTCCTGATGGACATCCGCATGCCCCGCCTCGACGGCATCGAGGCCACCCGGCGGCTGACCAGCGCCGACGGCGACGCGATGCGCGTCCTGATCCTCACCACCTTCGGGCTCGACGAATACGTCTACGAAGCGCTGCGCGCCGGCGCCAGCGGCTTCATGCTGAAGGATGCCCCGCCCGAGGAGCTCCTCGCGGCCGTCGAGGTCGTGGCCCGCGGCGACGCACTGATCGCGCCCGCCGTCACCCGCTCGGTGATCGAGGAGTTCGCCCGGCGCTCACCGGCACCGGGCCCGCCTCCTTCCCTGCTCGAGGAGCTCACGGCGCGCGAGCGCGAGGTGCTCGAGCTACTCGCGCGGGGGCTATCGAACGCGGAGATCGCCGAGCGGCTGGTGGTGAGCGATGGGACGGTGAAGACGCATGTGGCGCACGTGCTGGCGAAGCTCGGCGTGCGGGATCGCGTCCACGCCGTGATCCTCGCCTACGAGTCGGGCGTCATTAGCCCCGGCCAGATCGGCTAAGGAACGGTCCACATCGACTCATATTCGGCGCGAGAGTCTCGGTGGGCGGCGAAATCACGCGCGCTTTGAGCGCGCACAGCGGGGGCTGCGGTTTGAGTTCAGCTCACGCTCGCTCCGGACGAGGAGCAGCAGCGACGGCGCGCGCTGACCTGCCGCCCCGCGTGAATGCGACAGCTCGCGCACGGGTTCGAATAAGGCCCATGCTTGCCTGCTACGAGCGGAGAGGGCGGGATTCGAACCCGCGAAGGACGTTGCCGCCCTTACTCGCTTAGCAGGCGAGTGCCTTCAGCCACTCGGCCACCTCTCCGGGACCGTCGATTCTAGGCGCCATCACGGCACCCCGCCGCTTGCGCGACGCTTTCCACAGAAGGCTTCGGGACACTTCCGCCAGGATGCGACGCGTGCTGCTCATCGCCGCCGCAGTGATGGTCGCCGCGCTGGTCCTCAGCCAGCTGCTCGTGCCGCCGTACCTCGAGCACCGGGCCGAGAAGCGCCTCGCCGCGCACGGGGGCCGCGCCACGGTGTCGATCGACGCGCTGCCCGCCGCCCGCCTGCTGTTCGACGACGGGGACAAGATCAAGGTCCGCGGCGACGGCCTCCACGTGAACCTCTTCACCCCCAGCTCCGGCGTCTTCAACGAGCTCGACCGCTTCGATCGGGCCGACGTCCGCCTCACGCGGATGACCGCCGGACCGTTCGCGGTCAACCGGGTCACCCTCCTGCGCTCGAGCTCGTCCAAGCCCTACGCGTTCTCGTTGAAGGCGTCGGTCACCGCCCGCGCCCTCTCCGACTACGCGGGCACGCAGCTCGGCGGGGACCTCGGCGGCTTCCTCGGCCGGCTCGGGTCCGGCCTCATCCCCTTCTCGGCCGAGCCGATCCCCGTCGAGGTCCAGGCGGCCATCCGCAGCCGCGGCGGGCGGCCGCAGCTCCAGTCAGTGAACGGCTCCGTGGCGGGCTTGCCCGCCGGCCCGCTCGCCTCGGCGCTCGCAGCCGCCATCGCCGATCGCTTCTGACCGCGCGCCCAGACCGGGCGGCGCCGGAGACGCAGGAGCTGTACCAGCAGACCTGCACGCAGTAAGGTCGGAGGCGGTGCCGGAGCGAGAACCGGATCCCACCACCGAGGAGCTGCGGCTCGACCAGCTTCAGCGCGAGGCGGACGAGCGCAAACGGGCTGCGCAATCGCCGACCGAGGACGAGAGCGAGCAGCACGAGCGCCGGGCCGAGAAGGCGCACTACCTGCGCGAGAAGCTGGACGAGCGCGCGGCGTCGGAGCGCGAGGCGGCTCGCGAGGACGCGCACGACGAGGACGAGCACGCGCACGACGAAGAGTAGGAGAGGAGGGCGCTCGTGCAAACCAACGAGCTAACGAGCGACCGGCTCCGCCGCCTCGCCGAGCTGCGCCCCGACGGCGCCTGCGTCCTCAGCCTCTTCCTGAACCTCGACCCGTCCGTGTTCGCGACGCCGGCCGCCCGCGCCACGGAGATTGGGTCGCTTCTCGACGAGGCCGACCGCAAGCGGCGTGAGGCGAACGGCCTGACGCGCGACCAGGAGCACGCCTTGCGCCGCGACATCGCGAAAGCGCGCGACTACTTCAAGAGCACCGCCTTCTCCGTCGAAGGCGCGCACGCGCTCGCCCTCTTCGCGTGCAGCCCGATCGAGCTGTTCGAGACGATCAAGCTGCCGCGCCCGATCGGAACCCGTGCGGTGATCAACGACTCGCCGCTGGTCGAGCCGCTCGCCGAGCTCGGCATGCGGGGGAGCTGGGCGCTGCTGCTCGTCAACCGCCAGACCGCTCGGATGCTGCGCGGTTCGCCGGACCGGCTGGTCGAGCTCCCACCCGTCGAGGACGAGGTGCACGGGCAGCACGACCAGGGGGGCTGGTCCCAGGCCCGATATCAGCGGAGCGTGGAGAAGGAGGTGCACGACCACCTCAAGCGGACAGCCGAGGTCGCCTTCCGCCGCTTCCAGCGATTGCCGTTCGACCGGCTGCTGCTCGGCGGTCCCGAGGAGATCCTCTCGGCAATGGAGGAGCACCTCCACCCCTACCTCCGCGAGCGCATCGCGGGACGGGTGAAGGTGGACGTCGAGACCTCGACGGTCGAGGAGGTATCGCGTGCCGCGCTACCGGTGATCGAGGAGATCGAGCGCGGGCACGAGCGCGAGGCGCTGGAGCGCCTGATCGAGGGGGCGAGCAGCGGAGGCCATGGCGTCGTCGGGCTCGACGACACGCTCGGCGCCCTGAACGAGCGGCGGGTGGCGACGCTTCTGATTGCGGACGGCTTCAGCGCCACCGGCGTTGTCTGTCGACAGTGCGGGTGGGCAGGCACGGGCGACGAGTCGCGCTGCCCGGTGGACGGGAGCGAGCTCGAGCGCCACGCCGATGTGATCGAGCGTGGGATCGAGCTCGCGATCGGTCAGTCGGCCGAGATCCTGGTGAGCCATCACTACGGCGAGGAGCTCGACCGCCACGGCGGGATCGGCGCCGTGCTCCGCTTCTAGAGTTGCAAGACCGGCAGGACGTTGGGGCCGCAGCCGCAATTTCGCTGTCGCCAACGATGGATCGGATCGCTTTCCGGGAAGATATGGGTCATGCCTAGGTCGATCTGGACCGGCGCCATCAGCTTCGGGCTGGTGAACGTCCCGGTCAAGCTCTACAGCGCCGTCTCGAAGAAGACCGTGCGCTTCCACCAGCTGCACGAAGCCGACGGCGTCCGCATCCAGCAGAAGCGGGTGTGCCCGGCCGACGGCGAGGAGGTCCCGTGGGAGGACATCGTCAAGGGCTACGAGATCAGCCCTGACCGCTATGTCGTAGTAAGCAACGAGGAGCTCGAGGCGCTCGATCCGAAGAAGACGAAGACGATCGACATCGAGGAGTTCGTCGACCTCGAGGAGATCGACCCCCTCTACTACGACCACCCCTACTTCCTGCTGCCGGGCCAGGGTGCTGCCAAGCCGTACAAGCTGCTCGTGACCGCCATGGAGAACGCCGGCAAGGTGGCGATCGCCCGCGTCGTGATCCGCACCAAGGAGCAGCTCGTGGCGCTCAGGCCACTCGGGGACGTGCTCGCCATGGCCACCATGAACTTCCACGACGAGGTGGTCGACCCCGAGTCGTTCGACGAGGCGCCGGGCGAGGACGTCGACACCTCGAAGCGCGAGGTCGACATGGCGAAGCAGCTGATCGACAGCCTGACCGCGAAGGAGTTCGATCCGGAGAAGTACCACGACACCTACCGCGAGGCCGTTCTCGACATGATCGAGAAGAAGGCCGAGGGGCAGGAGATCGTGCTTCAGCCGGTCGAGGAGCCCGAGAAGGTGCCCGACCTGATGGCGGCGCTCGAGGCGAGCCTCGCCGCGGCGAAGGAGGACGGCGGCGACGGGGCCGCCGCCAAGCCGCGCCGGCGCCGGCGGGCGAGCGCGTCGAACGGTGCGGACGGCGCGAAGAAGCGCTCGTCCTCCGGCCGCGGCAGCCGCTCGAAGTCCAAGAGCTAATCGCCGCAGCCTCCCGAGCGTGACGCACGTCGCACCCCGGACCGGTGCGTCTGCGACCATCGGTGGCGTGGAGGCCTCGACTCAGGCGGCCCTTCCGCCCGGGCCCAAGCTGCCCAAACTGATCCAGACGCTCGGGTTCGCGGTCATGCCCGCCCGCTTCTTCGACGCGTGCCGCCGGCGCTACGGCGAGGTGGTCACATTCCGCACGCTGTTCGACTCCGGCTTCGTGATGGTGTTCGACCCGAGGATCGTCAAGGACATCTTCCGCGGCGACCCCGACCAGCTTCGCGCCGGCCCGGCGAACGAGCTGCTCGGCCCGGTGCTCGGCGAGCGCTCCGTGCTGCTGCTCGACGGCCCCGAGCACCTGCGCCAGCGCCGCCTGATGCTGCCCGCCTTCCACGGCCAGCGGCTGCGCACGTACGAGACGATCATGCGCGAGGCGACCGATCGCGAGATCGACTCGTGGCCGGTAGGCGAGGCGTTCCAGTCGCTCCGCGCCATGCAGTCGCTGACGCTCGACGTGATCATGCGCACCGTCTTCGGGGTCGAGGAGGGCGAGCGCTACCGCGAGCTCCACCGCGCGATCCGGGACATGCTCGATCCGATCTCCCGGCCGCTCGGCGTGCTGGTGCTCACGCTGTCGCTCGCCCGCCGCGGGCGCTCGCGGAACGTGCAGGTCTTCGAGGAGCGGCGGCGGCGGGTCGACGAGCTGATCTACGACGAGATCGAGCGCCGCCGGAGGGATCCCGACCTCGCCGAGCGGGAGGACGTCTTCTCCTCGCTTCTGCTCGCCGAGGACGAGGAGGGGCGCCCGATGACCGACGCCGAGATCCGCGACGAGCTGGTGACGCTCCTGGTGGCCGGGCACGAGACGACGGCGACCGCGCTCGCGTGGGGGTTCGACCTGCTGCTCCATCACCAGGTGGTGATGGACGAACTGCGGCGCCGGGTGGCGGACGGCGACGACGAGTACGTCGATGCGCTCGTGAAAGAGGTCCTCCGCATCCGGCCGGTGATCCCGGCCGTCGGGCGCGTCGTGCACGGCGAGCCGTTCGAGCTCGCCGGCTACTCGATCCCGCCGGGCATGGAGATCAACCCTTCGATCACCGCGATCCACAGACGGCCCGACAGCTATCCGTCGCCGACCGAGCTTCGCCCGGAGCGCTTCCTCGAGGACGACCCCCCAGACACCTACACCTGGATCCCGTTCGGCGGCGGAACCCGCCGCTGCCTCGGGGGGAGCTTCGCCACGTTCGAGATGCGCGTGGTGATCAGCAGGGTGCTCGAGCGCACCACTCTCGAGGCGGTCCAGCCCGAGCCGGACGAGATCCAGCGCCGCGGGATCACGATGGTCCCGCGCAACGGCGCGCCGATCCGCCAGCTCCGCTCGCCGCGCGCCGGTCGAACCGCCGCGCCCGCCGCCGCGTAGACCCCCTTACAGCAATCGGAAAGGGGCGCAGCGCATGCGCAGATGGACCGTCCTCGCGGTGGCCGTGCCGCTCGTTATCGCCGTGGCCGGCTGCGGCAGCAGCAAGAAGTCGAGCTCGAGCTCCGGCGGAAGCTCCGGCAACGCGTACTCGCCGCCGAGCCAGTCGTCCACGACCACATCCGCGAAGCCGACGGGTGCGGCGGGGTCGACGGTGAAGCTCGCGGCGGACGAGGAGGGCAAGCTCTACTTCAATCCGCGGAGCCTCAAGTCCAAGGCCGGGACCGTCACGCTCTCGATGAACAACCCCAAGACCTCCGGTTTGATGCACGGGATCGCGGTCGAGGGCAACGGGATCGACAAGACCGGCAAGATCGTCGCGGCCGGCAGCACCTCGAACCTCACCGTCAAGCTGAAGCCGGGCAAGTACACCTTCTACTGCCCCGTCCCCGGCCACCGGCAGGGCGGGATGCAGGGAACGCTCAAGGTCCAGTAGTCCAGCCGCAACCTGGCCCAAGCCAGGCAGTTCCCCCTCCAGCGTCGGGGGCACCAGGGAGGGTGCCCCTGACCGCTGGAATTTCCTTGACTATTCGGGGCCCCGCACCATCCGCTGACCGCGGGCGGCGAAGCCGGCGCCTACTCGACCGCGTTCTGGTGGTCGCTCGGCATCACCGCGCTGGCGGTGGTTCCCTCAATCGTGCTGCTGCGCGCGGAGCGCGAGGCGAAGCGTAAACCGGTGTCGCCGCTGGCCGAGGCTCCGGCGGTGGAGCCGGTCGGCGCCTGAGGGAGTCGCAGCCAGCCGCCGCCTAGAGCCCCGACGGGAAGCTGAACGGCTGCGGCGGGACGATCGGCGTACCCACGTCGAGCTGAATCACGTTGTGCGCCTTGAGTGGAATCGAGGCTGGGTTGCCGCTGAACTTGCGGCCGTTGACGAACGCGGTTATCGAACCGCGCACGGGTCCGACTTGGTTCGCGCTGAGCGGCTGGTTCCAGATCGCGAAGTAGTCGCCGAGCGTGTACGTGCGCTTGATGGGCGACTCGATGTGGACGATGCCGTCGGCCGTGTGGCTGTGCAGCCAGTAGAAGCAGCTGCCGCCGGTGACGAACGGACCTTGGCTCGTCTGCGCCACCTGACGTGGAGGAGGGATCCCGATGCCGGCGGGAATCGCCCGCTGCTTCCCGTTGACGTATATGGCCGCGTGAGCGTGGATGTGGAAGAGGACCTGCTCCATCGTCTGGCACTGGATTCCCTTGACCGTGCGCCCGTTCGCTGCGCTCGAGACCGAGGCGAGGAGCTGGGCGTTCGCGGTCTGCGGCTTCTTGCTCTTGCCGCCGCCGCTGGCGACGAGGATGACGATGACCGCGATGACCACGACGCCCAAGGCGGCGGCACCGATGATCTGCATCCGCCGTCGACGCTCGGCCTCGCGACCGGCGGCCTGCTCGGCAGCTATGCGCTCCTCGCGGAGGCGTCTCTTCTCTTCCTCGCGGCTAGCCATGTTCGGTTCTTCTCATCGGCCGATGGTCCGGCTGCCGGACGATATTCGAGCGCAAAGGTAAGAGAAGGCGAAACAGTGCTAGATCGCGAAGCCCCGCTTCGCCGCCGGCCCTGCGCCCGCGGACGACAGCGCGCGCACCTCGAAGGTGTACTTGCCGGGGGTCAGATTCTTGTAGCGCTTCGGCGACTTGCAGGCCGAGAACGACGGCTTCGGCTTCTTGCCCTTCTTCTTCTTGTGCTGATTCACCAGCGCGCACTGGAAGCCGTTGCCGCCGCCCGATGAGATGAAAGTGAACCTGGCCCACCTTGTGCGGCGCGCTCGTCTGCTGCGTCGTTCCGGCCGCGTTCGTCGCGCTCACGCGGCAGCGATAGACGCCGGTCAGGGTCGCGTTGTACGAGCTCGCCGTGGCGCCCGGGTTGTCGACGCCGTTGCGGCTCCAGCGGTAGGCGAAGTGCTGGGGGATGCGGTACAGGAACGCACCGAGGAGATCGCCCGCCCACCTCCCGCGCGAGCAGGCGAGGTGGGTCGCCGCCACGTTGCCGCCGGTGACCGCCGGGGCTGCCGCGCTGCGCGGGCGCTCGAGCAGCGTCG
>VAXR01000038.1 GCA_005885165.1 Actinomycetota bacterium | reverse complement strand
CCGTGTTCGGGCCGGTCAGCATGAAGAAGTTCGGGAAGCCGGCGACGGTGGTGCCGAGGTAGGCCTGCGGGCTCCCCTGCCAGACCTCGTCGAGGGTCAGGCCGTCGCGGCCCCGGACGCGCCTTGCAACCGGCATGTCGGTCACGTGGAAGCCGGTCCCGCAGATGATCGTGTCGACCGGGCGCTCGCGGCCGTCGGCGGTCACGATCGAGCGCTCGCGCACCTCGCTGATGGCGTCGGTCACCACCTCGACGTTCGGCTGCGTGAGCGCGGGGTAGTACTCGTTCGAGATCAGGATCCGCTTGCAGCCGAGCGTGAAGCGCGGCATGAGCTTGCGCCGCAGCTCCGGATCCGCCACCTGTGACCGCAGGTGCCGGCGGCCGGTCATCTCGGGCAGCTTCATGATGCGGCGGTCCACCGTCAGCCCGAGCACGAGCAGCTCGCGTAGCGCGTAGACGACGGCGCGGACCAGCCGCTGGGCCCCCGGGATCCTGCGGAACAGCCCGCGCTCTATCGCCGTTACCGGGCGATCGGAGTGGGGGAGCACCCACGCCGGCGTCCGCTGGAAGACGTGCATCTGACCGACGTGCGGCTGGATCCGGGGGATGAGCTGGATCGAGGATGCACCTGTCCCGATCACGGCGACGCGCTCGTCCGTCAGGTCGTGAGCGTGGTCCCACGCCGCCGAGTGGAACAGCGTGCCCTCGAAGCGCTCGATGCCGGGGATGTCGGGAAGCCTGGGCTCGCTCAATCCGCCGACCGCCGACACGAGGACGTCGGCGGTCATCTCGCCGCCGGACGTCTCGATCCGCCACCGCCGGTCCGCCGCCTCCCAGCTCGCCTGCAGGGCCTCGTGGCCGAAGCGGACGTGCGGGCGGACGCCGAAGCGGTCGGCGCACTCCACCAGGTAGTCCTGGATCTCGGGCTGGTGGGAGAACGTCCTGGTCCATTGCGGGTTCGGCGCGAACGAGAACGAGTAGAGGCTGGAGGGGACGTCGCACTGGCAGCCCGGGTAGGTGTTGTCGCGCCACGTGCCGCCGACCTCGTGCGCGCGCTCGAGGAGGACGAAGTCCTCGACGCCCGCCTGGCGCAGGCGGATGCCCAGCCCGAGCCCGGCGAAGCCGCTGCCGACGATCGCGATGCGGGCGTGTTCCGGCAGTTCCTTCATTACTAGGCGGTAATATTACCGATCAGTAAGAGGTCAAACGTGATGTCGGTCACCAAGGAGAGCAAGGCCAGGACGAAGGTTCCACGCGCCGTACGCGAGCCGCAGATGCTCGACGCGGCTGTGGCCGTCTTCGCCGAGCGCGGCTACCACGGCGCGTCGATGGACGAGATCGCGGCGGGCGCCGGGGTGACGAAGCCGATGGTCTACTCGTACTTCGGGTCGAAGGAGGACCTCTACCTCGCCTGCATCGACCACGCCGGGACGCGCCTTATGGAGGCGGTCGACGAGGCGGGGAGGGAGGAGCGGGATCCCGAGCGCCAGCTCTGGCTCAGGCTCCTCGCGTTCTTCCGCTTCGTGGGCGAGCATCGCCACGAGTGGCGCGTGCTCGGGCGGGAGGCCGCCGCCACCGGCGGGCCGGCCTCCGAGCAGGTCGCCCGCGCCCGGCGCCGCGTGGTGCAGCTGGTGGGCCGGCAGATCGAGCTGAACGCGCGCGCGCGTGGAGCCGAGGTGGTTCCGGGCGGCGAGCCGGAGATCCTCGCTCAAGCCATGGTCGGGGCCGGCGAGTCGCTCGCCGACTGGTGGCTCGACCATCCCGAGGAGACGGCGGAGGCGATGGCGGGTCGCCTGATGAACGTGCTCTGGATGGGGCTCGGCGACCTCGTCGAGGGTCGGCTGTGGAGCCCGGCTGCGGAATACTCGTAGCTCCATCCGGACGGACGCGTTCACAAAGCCTGAGCGGGAGCCGGTCGCGATCGCCCTGCTCCTGCTCGGCGGGGCGGCGATCTCGGCGTTCACGATCCTCCGCCAGGTCGATCCGTTCGACGAGGGCCTGGTGCTCCAGGCCGCGCGGCGGATAGCGCACGGCCAGGTTCCCTACCGCGACTTCCTCTGGGCCTACGGACCGGCCCAGATCTACCTGCTCGCGGGCTTCTCGAAGGTGTTCGGGACGTCGCTCCTGCAGTGGCGGATCCTCCGCGCGCTCGCCGATGCGGGCGTGGCTCTCGGCGCATTCATCCTGCTGAGGCGGGAGGCGGGCGCGCGGGTGGCGCTCGCTGGCTGGCTCGCGGCTGCGACCGTCATGGCCGAGCCGCGCACGGCGAACCCGTTCGCCTTCGCGTTCCTGTTCGTGGTCTGGGCGCTGGTTGTGGCGACCGGCCGCGGCGGGGCCAGCGCGCGCGTGGCTGGTGCGGCGGCGCTGACGGCCGCGGCCGCCGCCTTCAGGCTCGACTTCGGCTTTTACGCCCTCGCCGGGACCGGCGCGGTCTTCCTGCTGCGGGAGCGTCCCGCGCGCGCGGGCGAGTACGCGGCGGGGTCGGCCGCCCTTACCGCGCTCGTGTACCTGCCGTTCGCGATCACGGACGGGCTGCCGCACCTGTACACCGCGCTGATCGGGACGTCGCTCCGCGAGGCCGGGTGGTGGACGCTGCCGTTCCCGATCTCGTACCACGGGGCGTTCAGCGCCTGGCCCCCGAGCGCGGTGGCGCGCGACCTGAAGCACCTGCTCGACTTCTACGTGCCGCTGCTGCTCTTGATCGGTGCCGGCGTGGCCCTCCTCGCGGCGCTGCTGCGGGTTCGCCGCGAGCGCGCGCTGCCAGCGTCCTGGGCGGGCCTGCTCGTGCTGTCCGCGGGCTTCGTCCTCTACCTGCACTCGCGCACCGACGAGTTCCACACGCAGCCGCTGCTCGTGACGCTCGCGGTGCTGCTGCCGGCGGTTGCACTGCGCGCCCGCCCGCGGGCGCTTGCGGTCGCGGCCGGCGCGGTGTTCGCGCTGCTGCTCGTCCACGGCACGGCCAACCGGGTGGTCGCGGCGTTCCAGCGCCCGCACCTGGCGACGATTCACGCGAGCGCGGCCGACGGCGTGGAGGCGCCAGTGCACGAGGCGCGGGCAATCGACGAGGTCGTACGGATCGTCGATGCGCGGGTGCCGCGGGGCGGCTACATCTACGTTGCGCCGAGGCGCGCCGACCTCGCGAGCTTCGACGACCCGCTGCTGTACGTGCTCACGAACCGCGAGAACCCCACCGGCCGCGACTTCGGCCTGCTCAGCCGGATCGGCGAGCAGCGCGAGGCCGTGGCGGCACTCAAGCGGACGCGGCCGGCGATCGTGATCCGTTGGACGGATCCGCTCTCATCGCGGCGCGAGCCGAACAAGCGGGGGCGGCCGTCAGGGGTTCACCTGCTCGACCGCTACCTCGAGCGCGCCTACCGCCCGCTGGTGCGCCTCTACCACTACGACGTGCTGGTCAGGCGGCCTCGCTGAGCCCCTCGAGCTCGCGTGCTGTGGCCAGGTGCGCGAGCGCCTTCGACTCGATCTTGCGCACGCCCTCCGCCGACAACCCCAACCGACGGCCGGCCTCCCGAAGCGGCGTCGGCTCGTCGCCGTTGATGCCGTAGCGGAGCTTCACCACCTCGCGCTCCTGGTCGGGCAGGGACGCGAGCGCCCGGCGGAGCGCCTCCTCGCGGAGCGAGATCTCCACCTCCTCCTCGGGGCGCGCCGCGTCGCCCTCCATGAGATCTCCGAGCGACCCGCTGTCCTCGTCCTCGCCGACGGGACGGTCGAGGCTCGTGACGGTGCGGGCGGCGTCCTGGATCTCGCGCACCTCCTCCACCGAGAGCTCGGCCGCCTCGGCCACCTCCTCCTCGGTCGGGTCGCGGCCCAGGTGGGCGGAGAGCTCGCGCTGGACCCGCGCGACCTTGCGCTCCCTCTGGCCGATGTGAACGGGGAGCCGGATGGTGCGCCCGCGGTTCGCGAGGCCACGCTGGATCGACTCGCGGATCCAGAAGGTCGCGTAGGTGGAGAACTTGTAGCCGCGGCGCCAGTCGAACTTCTCCGTTGCCCGGATGAGCCCGAGGATCCCCTCCTGGATCAGGTCGAGCAGCGGCAGCTCGTGACCCTGGTACTTCTTCGCGATCGAGACGACGAGGCGGAGGTTCGAGTTGATCATCTGCTCCTTCGCCTCGAGGTCGCCTCGCTCGATCCGCTTGGCGAGCTCGATCTCCTCGTCGGCTGTGAGGAGCTCGTGGCGGCTGACCTCGTTGAGGAAGAGCTGGAGGGCGTCCGTGGTCGTCTGGGTGAGCTCGCCGTTCGCGTACTGCGTCTCGGACACGCCGTCGCGCCCGCAGTCGTCGCTCACCTCGAGGCCGCGCGACTCCACGCGCTCGTGCAGCTCCTGCGCCTGCTCCTCGTCAAGCTCGTGCTCCTGTGCCAGGTCGGCGAGGTCCGACAGGTTCACGCAGCCGATCGGCTCGCCCACCTCGATCAGCTGGTTCAGGCGCGCGTCGAGGGCCGTCGCGTCGGGACTCACGGTCACGAAGATACCCGGGCCCGACCGGGGAGACACGATTCGGCTCTGGCGTGCGGCTCAGCCGGCGAGCGCCGCAGCGCGCTCAGCGTAGTGCTCCACGCGTGAGGCGGCCTCGTCGTGCGGGACCGGCGGGACGTACCAGACGGCGCGGTGCACCCCGGCTTCCTCCAGGCGCCGCAGCAGATCGGCGTCCCGCGGCGCGCCGAAGGCGGTGACCGGGATGTGGCCCCGGCCGGCATCGCTTGCCAGCCGCTGGAGCTCCTCGATCCGCCGCCCCAGCGCGTCCGCGTCGTCGAGGCCCCGGTTGGGCATCCACTCGTCGCCGAAGGCCACGACGCGTTCCAGCACGCGATCGCCACCGCCCCCGACGAGCAGCGGCGGATGCGGGTCCTGGATGGGCTTCGGCCAGCACCAGATCGGATCGAAGTCGACGTGGCGGCCGTGGTACTCGGCCTCGTCCTCGGTCCAGATCGCCTTCATCGCCTCGATGCGCTCGCGCATGACGCCGAAGCGCCTGCCGGGATCGGTTCCGTGGTTCTCCATCTCCTCCCGGTTCCACCCGGCGCCGACGCCGAACAGCACGCGGCCGCCGGAGAGGCGGTCGAGGCTCGCGACCTCCTTGGCGCAGACGATCGGGTCGCGCTCCACGACCAGGCAGATCCCGGTGCCGATCAGGAGGCGCTCCGTCACCGCCGCCACCTGGGCGAGCGCGACGAACGGGTCGTAGGTGTGGCTGTACTCGTCCGGCAGGTCGCCGCCGCCGGGCCAGGGCGTCTTCCTGCTCGCCGGGATGTGCGTGTGCTCGGGGAAGAGCAGGCAGTCGAAGTCGTGTGCCTCGGCCAGGCGGCCGAGCTCTGCGGGTGCGATCGCGTAATCGGTCGGAAACATCGCGAGGCCGATCTTCATCTGGCTCCTCTCTCGCTCGTTTGGACGGCTCTCGGTTTCGGGTAGGCGCGATTAAGAGTGCTCGAGCCTGAGCCGAACGACGCTACGCCCTTTCTACCCGAGCGCAGGAGCCTCGACGCGCTGCGCAAGGCGGCGGCCGAGTGCAAGGGCTGTCACCTCTGGCGCAACGCGACCCAGACGGTCTTCGGGGAGGGACTCAAACGCTCGCGGGCGATGTTCGTCGGCGAGCAGCCGGGTGACCGCGAGGATCGCGCCGGCCGGCCGTTCGTGGGCCCGGCGGGACGCGAGCTCGACCGCGCGCTCGAGAAGGTCGGCATCGACCGCGACGAGGTCTACCTGACGAACGTCGTGAAGCACTTCAAGTTCGAGGAGCGCGGCAAGCGGCGGCTGCACAAGACGCCTAAGCGCTTCGAGATCCAGGCGTGCCGGCCGTGGCTCGACGAGGAGCTTCGGGTGGTCAAGCCCGAGGTGCTGGTGCTGCTCGGCGCGACGGCCGCAAAGGGCTTGCTCGGGGCCGGCTTCAGGGTGAGCCGCGAGCGCGGACAACCGATCGAGTCCGATCTGGCTCCGCTGGTGGTGGCCACGATCCACCCGTCGGCGATCCTGCGCGCACCCGACGACGAGGCGCGCTATGCCGAGCGGGAGGCCTTCGCGCGCGACCTCGCGATCGTGGCGGAAGAGCTGGTCGCCCGCGCCTGAGCGGCCGGGGTGTGCCCGCGGCAGGGGGCGCGGAGCCGGCGGCGAAAGCCAGCGTGTGTCCACCACGCGGCTCGAGGCCTTCAGCGACGCCGTGATCGCGGTGGCGATCACGCTGCTCGTGCTCGACATCAAGGTCCCCGAGGCCAGCTCGACGAGTGCGCTCTGGCACTCGCTCGGCAACCGCTGGCCGAACTACGCGAGCTACGCGGTGAGCTTCCTGGTGATCGGGATCATCTGGTCCAACCACCACTCGCTGGTCGACGTGATCGCCCGCGTGACGCGGCCGCTCGCCCTGCTGAACGTGCTGCTGCTCATGTCGATCGTCCTGATCCCGTTCTCGACCGCGCTTCTCGCCCGGTACCTGCAGGAGGGCGGAGGCCGCTCGCACGTCGCCGCGGCCGTGTACAGCCTCACGTTCGTCCTGATGTCGGTGGGGTTTTCGAGCGTATGGGTGTACGCGTCACGCGGAGGGCGCCTGCTCGTACCCGGCTTCACCGACGACGAGATACGGCGCCTGACGATCGGGTTCAGCCTGGGGTTGCCGATCTACGCGGTCACCGTGGGCGTGGCGTTTATCAGCGCGCCCGCCTGCCTCGCGCTCCACGCGGTGCTGGCCGTGTACTACGCGCTGGCCCAGCGCGGCGGCAGCATCCAGCCCCCGGCGGCGATGGGCGACCAGGCCATGCCGTAAGCGGCGTGCGGCGGGTGGCGCGAGCGTAACCTGCCCGCCGGGCGCTACCGGCTGCGCGTGCGCGCGATCGACGCCGCGGGCAACCGCGAGTCCAGCGGGCGCTTCCGGGGGCAGGATCGCTTCGTGGTCAGCTGAGACTCAGTACTTGCCCGAGATGCGATTCCAGGCGCGCCGCGCCGCGTAGCGGAGCCCGGTCTCGGTTACGTCATCCGGGCTCGCCGACATGGTCCCGGCGCTCTTGTCGGGCCGCGGCAGGAGCGCGGCTCCCTCGTCGCCCACCCGAAGCACCACCACGTTCTCGTAGATCGTGTCCACGTCGTCGGCGTCCGCGAAGCGATCGCCGTTCGGGGTGCTCAGGATGATCCCGTCGAAAACGTCCTTCTCAGGCACCTGAAGCACGCGCTTGACGCGGCCGACCTCGCTGCCCTCCGAGGACTCCACGCGCACGCCCTTCTGCAGGACCATGTACGAGATCGGCTCGCCGCGCTCCACGGCCTGGAGGATAGGTCGCTGGCCCTTGATGGACCAGTTACCCACACCCTGGTGTGGTTAAGTGGTCACTCGAGTCGACTGGTCGACGGCTCCACCCCAGCGGGCTCGGTCGGCGTGAACCGGCGCCGCGTCTCCCGCTCCTCGTCGCCCTCTTCCGGAGCGCCCTCCTCAGCCTGCGGCGATCCGGGTGCCTGCGAGGGATCCGGCGCGGGTACCGGCTGCGGCGCGTCCGGGAACGGAGCTTCGGCGCCGGGGCGCGGCGCCTCGGTCGGAGCGGGCTCCACCGCCGTCGGCTCGCTGGGGACGGGCGGCTCGGGAGCGGCCGCTGCGCCCGGAGCCGGCTCCACCGCCGGCGGCTCGGTCGTCCCGGCGGGCGGGCCGGTCTCCGCCTTGACGGTCGCCGGCGCGCTCGCGCTGGTGGTGCGGCGACGTGAGCTCGCTCGCGCGGGCTTGCGCGTTCCGCCGGCCGCTGAGCGCGACGAACCGGACCTCGCGGCCGACTTGCGCCGCGAGGTGGTCGCGCCGCTGCCCGAGGTACGGCGCGTGCGGCTCGTCGCCCGGGAGCCGCGACGCGAGCGCTTGG
>VAXR01000041.1:18731-49050 GCA_005885165.1 Actinomycetota bacterium | reverse complement strand
TCGTGGCGCGGCCGGCTAGCTCAGCTCCGCCGCCAGCCCGCGCGCTATGTGCCGCGCGCAGGCCATGATCGTGAGCATCGGGTTGGCGCCGAGCGCGGTCGGCAGGATGCTCGCGTCCGCGATGTAGAGGCCGCCGACCTCGTGTGACTCGCCGCTCGGCGCCACCACCGACCGCTGCGCGTCGGCGCCCATCCGCGCGGTCCCCATCGGGTGGAAGGCTTCGAGCCGCATCGCGGAGGGGCTGAGGAGCGAGCGCTCGACCCGGCCCTCCTGGCCCGGACGCAGCGCGCCGAGCCCGCCGATCTGGGGATAGGCCTCGTCCGCCCCGGCGGCGAAGTGGATGCGCGCCGCGCGCGCGATACCGAACCGAAGCTTGGCGGCGTCGGTGCGCGTGAGCCGGTAGGAGATTCGCGCCCGCCCTCCTCTGCCGGCCCGCACGCGGCCCTCGGAGGTGTCCGCCAGGTGCACGCCGATCACCGCCAGCTCGTCATAGCGGGCCAGGCCGGACGCGAGCGCCTCACCGGCGCCGGGAAGCCAGTGCGCACCGAACGGCGGGGGCGTGAACGTGGCCTCGAGGAACAGCCCGCTGTCGAGCCATTCGTCGACTCGCCAGCTCTGCATCACGCCGTCCCACCCGCGGACCTCGCGGCCGCGGAAGCGCGCCCCGACCCAGCAGGCCGGCTGGATCCGCAGGTGGCGCCCCAGCTGTCCCGATCCGTTGGCGATCCCCTGCGAGAGAAGGAGCTCCGGCGTCCCGATCGCGCCGCCGCCGAGCACGACCGCGCCGGCCCGTGCGACGTACCGCCCGGTGTCCTCGCTATGGCCGACGATCCCCGACACCCGGCCGCGCTGGACGACGACCTTCTGCACCCTCACGCCGGCCCTTATTCGCGCGCCGGCGGCCACCGCTCGCGGGAGCTCCGACACGTGCATCGCGCGCTTGGCGTCGAGCGCGCAGCCCATCGGACACGTGCCGCAGCAGACGACCCCGCCCGAATTGCGGGGGATGGGCCCGTTCGACAGGCCGAGGGCGTCGGCGCCGGCGCGGCAGAGCTCGCCGTTGCCCCCCGCGCGGCCGGGCTCGACCAGGCGGACGGCCAGATCGCGCTCGAGCGACTCGTACTCGCCGTCGAGTGCCGTCGCCCACGGGATCCCGTGCACCTCGCGCCAGCGGCGGAGGACGCCCGGGGGCGCGCGGAAGCACGTGCCCGAGTTGATCACGGTCGTGCCGCCAACGCAGCGCCCGAGCGGCAGCGCGATCGGCGGCCGGCCCTCGCTCGCCGTCAGGCCGCCGTCGCGGTAGAGCGTCGCCAGCGCGTGGAGCGGGTCGCGCGAATACGTGAGGGCGTCGTAGTACTCGCCCTCCTCCACCACGAGCACGTCGAGGCCGGCCTCGGCGAGCACGCGCGCCGCGGCGGCGCCCCCGGCTCCCGAGCCGACGACCACCACGTCGCAGCTCTCGACCTCGCCCGCGGGAGGCCGCATCGCCTCGCGGTCCAGGTGCGGGGGCAGCGCCGGCGGGTCCGCGTTCGGGCCGAGCTCGCACCGCGGCGCCGCGCCGAGCACGCGCAGCACGCGCGGCGAGCCAGCGTACGCCGCGCAGCACAGGCCCTTCAGCAGCAGGACGAGGCTCCGCACCACCATGGAGCCGCTCGTCTCCAGGGTCGCGATGGCGCCCGCGCGCCACGCCTCCGGCCTGCCCGCAAACCCCCGCGGGAAGCTGCGGAGCCGAAGGAGTCCCAGAGCGAGCCTGGCACCCGCGCGGGTGCGGGGAGGCGCCAGCGCGAGCGCGTGATCCACGCCGTCGACCACCTCGACTCCGCCCTCCACCTCGGCGCCCGGCAGGCCCGCCGCCGCGGGCAAGAGCGCCTGCGCAAACGCGCGCAGCGTCTCGCGGTCCTTCGCGCCGAGGACCCCGCGAGCGGGCGCCTCGCGGCCCCGTGCGCCCCTTCAGTCGGGCGCGAGAACCTCCACGACGCGCGCGGACAGCACCCAGCAGCCGAGTGCCACGCCGACGAGGCTCAGGTCGACCACGAAGTTGGCGAGGTACGCGAAGACGTGCGCGTCGGCCAGGTAGAAGGCGCCGGCCGAGAGCGACGACGCGGCCTTGCCCGCGGCGAGGACCAGCAGCATCGGCCGGTGGCGCGCTACGTCGGTCGAGATGACCAGCGCGATCCCGGTGATCACGATCATGTACGCGAACGCGAGCGCCACCCAGAGCTTCTCGTGCGACTTCGGCGCGTGCGCGAACCCGCCGAACCAGTTGCCGACCTGGTCCAGCCTGTGCAGCGTCCCGTCCGGCCACGCCACGAACAGCACTCCGACGACGGCGAACGTCAACGCGAGTGCACGCATCGTGCGTGCCACCAACACCTCCGCCGACCGTGGCGACATCGCGCGCATCGTACCCCGGAGCGCCTCGTGTCCGACCTACAATCGCCGCCGTGATCGATCGCGATCAGGTACTGCACGTCGCGCGCCTTGCGCGCCTTCGCCTCTCGGACGACGAGGTCGAGCGGATGTCCGGCGAGCTCTCGACGATCCTCGACCACATCGAGAAGATCGGCGAGCTGGATCTCGAGGGCGTCGCACCGACGTCGCATGTCATCGAGGTCGAGAACGTGCTCCGCCCGGACGAGCCGCGCCCGAGCATCCCGCGCGAGCGCGCGCTCGAGCAGGCGCCGGACACCGTCGAGGGCGGTTTCCGGGTGCCGAGCCCGGGGACGTGACCGAGCTCCTCGAGCTGAGCGCGGCGCGGGCGGCCGAGCTCGTGCGCGCCGGCGAGGTGTCGGCCGGCGAGCTGTTCGCCCTCTACCGCGATCGCGCCCGGGCGGACGAGCTGAACGCGTTCCTGTGGGTGGCGGACGGGACCCCCGACCCCCCCGCCGCGGATGCGCCGCTCGGCGGCGTGCCGCTGGCGGTCAAGGACCTGTTCTGCGTGGAGGGCGTGCCGAGCATGGCGGCCTCGCGCATCCTCGAGGGCTACCGGCCGCCGTACACGGCCACCGCCGTCGAGAGGCTCGTGAGCGCCGGCGCGCCGGTGCTCGGCAAGACCAACATGGACGAGTTCGCGATGGGCTCGTCGAACGAGAACTCCGGGTTCGGGCCGGTGCGCAACCCGTGGGACCGCGACCGCGTGCCGGGTGGCTCGAGCGGCGGGTCGGCCGCTGCGGTCGCGGCCGGGCTGGCGCCGTGGGCGATCGGTACCGACACTGGAGGATCGATCCGGCAGCCGGCGTCCCTGTGCGGGATCGTCGGGATGAAGCCGACCTACGGCGCGGTCTCGCGCTACGGGATGATCGCCTTCGCCTCCTCGCTCGACCAGTGCGGACCGCTCACGCGCGACGTGACCGACGCGGCCCTGCTCCTCAAGCACATGGTCGGGCGTGACCGCTGCGACTCGACCTCGCTCGAGTTCCCCGAGCCGATTCAGCTCCCCACCGAGGAGCGTCTCGACGGCGTCCGCTTCGGCGTGCCGCCCGAGCTGACCGGCGAGGGCGTGGAGGCGGGCGTGCGCGAGGTGTTCGACCGCACGGTCGCGCTCGTCGAGGAGCTTGGCGGGACGGTGGAGGAGATCGCGCTGCCGCATTCCCCGCACGGGATCGCGGCGTACTACGTGCTTGCGCCGGCTGAGGCGAGCGCGAACCTCGCCCGCTACGACGGCGTGCGCTACGGCCCGCGAGCGCGTAACGGCGACCTGCTGTCGCTCTACGAGGAGACCCGCGCGAACGGCTTCGGCGCCGAGGTCAAGCGGCGGATCATGCTCGGCACCTACGCGCTGTCGTCCGGCTACTACGAGGCGTACTACGGCCGCGCCCAGCGCGTGCGCACGAAGATCGCCGACGACTTCCGCAACGCGTTCCAGCGCGTGGACCTGGTCCTGACCCCGACGTCGCCGACGGTCGCCTTCAAGCTCGGAGAACGCGTCCACGACCCGCTCGCGATGTACCTCTCGGACTACTGCACGGTGCCGATGCCGCTGGCGGGGATACCCGCGATCTCCATCCCCGGCGGCCTAAGCGAGGGGCTTCCCGTGGGCATCCAGGTCGCCGGCCCGGCCTTCAGCGAGAATCGCATCCTGACGGCAGCCTTCGCGCTCGAGCAGGCGATCGGCTTCGAGAGGAGGCCGTTCGACGATGTCTGAGCCCGCAGCGGAGCGCCATTACGAGCCGGTCATCGGCCTCGAGATCCACGTGCAGCTCAAGACGCGGACGAAGATGTTCTGCGGCTGCGCGCTCTCGTTCGGCGAGGAACCGAACACGCGGACCTGCCCGATCTGCCTCGGTCACCCCGGGACGCTTCCGACGACCAACGCCGAGGCCGTGCATTTCGGGCTGATGATCGCGCTGGCGCTCGGCTGCGACGTGGCCCCGCGGTCGATCTTCCACCGCAAGAACTACTTCTATCCCGACCTGCCGAAGGGCTACCAGATCTCCCAGTACGACATCCCGCTGGCGCGCAACGGCCAGCTCGGGGACGTGCGCATCCACCGCGTGCACCTGGAGGAGGACGCCGCGAAGCTCGTGCACGCCGGTAGCACGGGGCGCCTTCACAGCGCTGAGGCAAGCGTGATCGACTTCAACCGCGGCGGCACCCCGCTCGTCGAGATCGTGACCGAGCCAGACCTCCGATCGGCGTCGGATGCGGCCGACTGGGCCCGGCTGCTGCGCGCGACGCTCCGAACCATGGGCGTGTCCGACGTGAACATGGAGGAGGGCTCGCTGCGCTGCGACGCCAACGTGTCGATCCGCCCGGTCGGCGAGTCGACCTTCGGCACCAAGACCGAGCTGAAGAACATGAACTCCTTCCGGTTCCTGGAGCGCGGGATGGAAGCGGAGCTGGCCCGGCAGGAGGGGCTCGTTCGCGACGGACGCGAGGTGGAGCAGGAGACGCTCCACTTCGACCCGCAGACCGGAGCGCTCACAGCGCTGCGCTCCAAGGAGTACGCGCACGACTACCGCTACTTCCCCGAGCCCGACCTCGTCCCGCTCGCCCCGACCGAGGCCATGTTGACCCGCGCGCGCGAGGCGCTGCCGGAGCTGCCCGCGGCTCGCGCGGAGCGTCTCGAGTCGGAGGTCGGGCTCCCGGCCGACACCGCGCGCCTGCTCGCGTTCCGCGGGGAGCTCGGCGACTTCTACGAGGCGGCACTCGCGGCCGACGGGGCCGTCGACGCCCGCGCTCTGGCGAGCTGGGTGACCAACGAGCTGCAGGCCCGGCTCGGGGACGTCGAGGACCCCGCGGACTCGCGCGTCGAGCCGGCGGCGCTTGCCCGGCTCGTGGCGATGGTCGGCGAGCGCCGGATCTCGCAGTCGGCGGCCAAGGAGGTCCTCGACGTGCTCGCGGCCGAGGGCGGCGACCCGGAGGCGATCGCGGCCGAGCGGTCGCTCGAGATGGCCGGCGGCGACGAGATCGCCGAGATTGTGGAGCGCGCGCTCGAGCAGAACGCCGACGCCGTCGAGCAGGTCCGCTCCGGCAACCAGAAGGCGATCGGCGCCATCGTCGGCGCTGTGATGCGCGAGACGAAGGGGCGTGCCGACGGCGGCGAGGTGCAGCGCCTGATACGCGAGAAGATCGGCGCGTAGCGCGCCGGGTCGGGCCCTCCCGCGGCGTATCATCGACGGCAACCGTCTCCAGGAGGTCGTTCGATGTCGCGACTGATTCGCATGGACCAGACCGGCCACACCACGCTCGCCGAGTGGACCGCGGGGGACGAGGTGGCCTACCGGGAGGCGGTCGAGGCCTTCCGGCGTGAGCTCGACGAGGGCTACATCGGCGTCGTCAGCGACGGTCCCGGGCACGCGACGCAGGTCCGCGAGCTCCCGTCAGAAGCTGACCTCGTGGTGATGCGCAGGCCGATAGCGGGCGGGTAGCCGGCGGGTGGAGGCGGCCGGCACACGCCCCGCCGTGAGCTACTCGGTCGAGGGTGCGCCGCCGGCGCTCCCGGAGCTTGCGAGCGTTCCGTGGCGCCCGCGCGCGAGCGCCCTCACGCTTCAGCGCCGCGGGGTGCTCTGGACGGTCTTCACGACGCTCCACGTCGTCCCGTTCGTCGCGGTCGCCGTGGTGCTCATGCTCCTGCAGCCGCTCTCGGCGCCGGTGGCGCTCGTGGCGCTCGCCCACGCGTGGATCATTCCGGAGCTCTACGCGCAGCGCGGCGCCAACACGGTGAGGCGCAAGGATTCGGGCGCGGGCGATGGGGAGCCCGTGGCGCAGGGCCTGCTCGGTGACCTGCTCGGGCACCGGGAGCGCGAGCTCCAGCGCCGGACCGGCCTGGCGCTCGAGCGCGGCGAGCTCGGCGTCTGGCTGGTCGGCGAGGCGGGTGCACTGCTCGTCGCGCCGGGCGGCCGCCGGGTCCACTGCTTCTGCGTGGCGGCGACCGACAGGGAGCTGCCGGCCTCCGACCGGATCGCCCATCTGATCCTCGCCCTGCGCAGCGACGAGTCGGGCTTCGCCACCGTGGCGAACCACGCGTTCTCGGGTGCGCCGTGGCGCGTGTCGCGGCGAATGGACGCGGTCGCACGGCCGGCGCTGCGCGCGGCGCGCGAAGCGGCAGCGCGCTAGCCGCACAGGCGCGTGGCCTGGCACGTCGTAATCGTCGGCGGGGGCTTCGGCGGCTTCTACGCCGCGCGCCGCCTCGAGCGCGTCCGCCCGCATCAGAGCGCCCGCGTCACGCTCGTCACCGACGTCAACTACCTGCTCTACACGCCGCTGCTTCCCGGCGCCGCGGCGGGGACGCTCGAGCCGCGCCACGTCGTGATCCCTCTGCGCGAGGAGCTCTCGCGGACCGAGGTCATGCTGGGCCGCCTGACGGCCGCGGACGCTTCGCGCTCGACGATCCGTGTGGCGAGCGCCGACGGTCGCGACGAGGAGGTCGCCTACGACCAGCTTGTGCTGGCCCTCGGGTCGGTGCCGCGAGCGGCGCCGGTGCCGGGCCTGAGCGAGCACGCACTGGGGTTCAGGACGCTGCCCGAGGCGGTTGCGCTCCGGAACCGCGCCGTGCTCAACCTCGAAATCGCGGAATCGCTCGAGGACCCGCACACGCGGCGTCCGTACCTCACGTTCGTCTTCGTCGGCGCCGGCTACGCCGGGGTCGAGGGGATCGCCGAGCTCCAGGACTACATCGCCGACGTGATCCACCGCTATCCGCGCTCGCGCCTGGATGGAACGCGCTGGATCCTGGTGGAGCTGGAGGAGCGGATCATGCCCGAGATCTCGCCCTCGCTTGCCGAGTTCGGCGCTCGCGAGCTGCGCGCGCGCGGGATCGAGGTGCGGACCGGCACGGGCCTCGAGTCGATCGACTCGGAGCGGGCGGTGCTCTCGGACGGCGAGTCGATCCCGACCCGCACGCTGTGCTGGACCGCAGGGGTCCGGCCGCCGCCGCTGACGCGTGAGCTCGGCCTGCCCGTCGACCATGGAGGACGGTTCGTGGTCGACGCGACCATGGCCGTGGACGGCCATCCGGGTATTTGGGCGATCGGCGACTGCGCGGCCGTGCCGGACCCGGCGAAGGGCGGGAAGGCGCCGTCGCCGCCCACGGCGCAGCACGCCGTCCGCCAGGGCCGGCTGGTGGCCGACAACGTGGCCGCGTCGATCGGCCACGGCCGGGTCCGCAAGTTCCGGTACCGGACGAAGGGCGTGTTCGTCGACATGGGGCGCCACAAGGCGGTAGCCCAGGTCATGGGCATCAAGCTGCGCGGGTTCCCCGCCTGGTGGACGGCGCGCACCTACCACCTGGCGATGATGCCCGGCACGGTCCGCCGGATCCGCCTCGTTGCCGACTGGACAGTGGGGCTGTTCTTCGGCCGCGCATCGGCCGAGCTGGGTCAGCTCGGCCACCCGGAGCCGCTGTCCGGTAGCGATCCGGCGGGACCGCCCTCGCAGCACTAGCGCGTCGGGAACATCGCAGCTACTGTGGAGATCTGGTCCGGGCGTGGAGCGGATTCGCAGCATGAAAGCGAGGGGAATCCTCAGAGGCGGGAGTTCGATCGGGGCGGCGGTCGTCGCGGTTGCTCTCGCCTTGCCGGCGGCCGCGGCCGCCGACTGGCACGCCGCCGGTAATCCGGTGACCCAGAGCTCGGCCGCGCTTCACGGCTTCGACCTGAAGCGCATCGGCGGCATTCCCTACGTGGCCTGGAGCGAGTCGAACGGGCACAACTACGTCATCCAGGTGGCTCGCCTGGAGCCGGGCGGCGGGAAGTGGCTGCGGGTGGGGCCGGGGCCACTGAACCACGACCTCGGCAACGACGCGGAGACGCCGTCGCTCGCCGCGGGCCCGGGAGGGGTGCCCTGGGTCACCTGGGCAGAGTCGAATCGCCGGCCGCCCGGCGCGCAGATCCACGCGGCGCATCTCAGCGGCGACGGCAAGAAGTGGGTCGAGCCGGACGGGCGCGACTGGGCGATCAACTACCTGCCGCCGAACGCGAAGCCGAACCCCCCCGACACCTACCAATTCTTTGCCGCCATGCCCCGCCTCACGTTCTTCGGCGGCACGCCTTACATCACCTATCTCCAGGACAACGGGGTCGAGTACGAAGTGGACGTCGTGAGGCTCGCGGGGCGCGGGAACGCGTGGGAGCGCGTGTCACACGGGACTACTCGGGATCAGAACCTCCCGCGCACCCCGCGCGCGATGGTCTTCGATGGGGCGTTGTACGCGGCCGTCACGGAGGGTTTCGACGGGGTCACGGTCGACCGACGCGGCGGCGATCGCCGATGGCGGTCCGTGGGTCCCTACGGATTGGTGACGGGTCCGGTACAAGGCAAGCAGCAGGGCGTGCTACTCGATCTGGCCGGATTTCTAGGCGAGCCCTACGTCCTCTGGCACGGCGTCCGCAGCCCGGGTTCGGTGGTCGTTTCCCGGTTTACGGGAGGCGCCTGGCAACCCGCGGGTGGTGGGTCGCTGGGGGCCGGCGAGGACCGTCAAGGCGGCAGCCTGAGAGTGATCGGCGGCCGGCTCTACGCATCGTGGGTCGACGCCGGCATGGGTGCCCTCCACGTGAGCCGACTCTCCGAGGATGGCAAGAGCTGGATCGAGACGCCCGGCCCGATCAATCATGAGACCGTCGCGCCGGTGCCTAGTGGCTACAACCAGGCCAACCAGGGGCCGCTCACAGGCATCGATGGCACCCCGTACGTCGCATGGGCTGAGACGGATGCGAGCGGTCTTACGTCGCTGCGCGTCGCCAGCCTCGATGGCGCGCCGGCCGCGATCGGGCCCGACGACGGCGACGGCTCCGACCTGAGCGCCACGCCGCCGGCCGGTGACGACCAGAGCGCGGACGGCGACGGCAGTCATCCGCTGACACCAGCGCGCGGCCCCTGCGGGCTGATCCTGCGCGGAACCGCCCGCTCGGACACCCTTCGCGGCACCACCGGCCGCGACAGCATCCAGGGCCTGGCAGGGAACGACACGCTTCAGGGCCTCGCCGGCAACGACTGCCTCTCTGGCGGCGCCGGCAACGACCTGCTCGACGGCGGCTCTGGCGCGGACGTCATCCACGGCGGGCCCGGCAACGACGTCCTTCGCGGCGGCGCGCAGGAGGACCGCCTCTACGGCGGCCGGGGGAGCGACCACCTGTACGGCGGTGGCGACGACGACCTGCTCGTTGGCGGCCCCGGCAGGGATGTGCTGGTCGGGGGCGCCGGCTGGGACACCTTCAGGGCCGGCCCGGGCAACGACGTGATCTACGCGGCCGACGGCCGTGCCGAGTCCGTCGACTGCGGATCCGGCTTCGACACGGTGTACGCGGATCGCCACGACCGCTTGCACGGATGCGAGCGCGTCAAGATCGTGAGATAGCGCCGGACGGCCGCGGCCGGGGCGCCGGGCGCACGTACACTGCGGCCCGTGCCGGACCTGTCGTTCCGGGAGGGAACATCCGCCGACCTCCCGGCCAGCTTCGCGTTGTCCGAGCGCGCGATGCACGACTCGGCCGCGCGCCACGGGGCGGTCCCGCGCGATCCGCCGCTGAGCGAGGAGAGGATCAGCGTGGATTGGGCCCGCCAGCGCCCGCTGATCGAGTTCATCGCGGCCCGGGCGGGCGGCCGCTACGTGATCTGCGATAACGACTCGGGGGAGATGGTCGGCTACGCCCGGCTGGTCCGGTTCGACGCCATGGAGGAGCTGACCGAGCTGATGGTCGACCCGGGTCACCAGGGCATGGGCATCGGGCGCGCGCTGCTCGAGCGTTGCTGGCCGGGGGATCCCGCTTCCGGCGTCGGCAGGGTGGTCGTGGCCGCGGGGGCGCCAAGCGACCTCTCGCTCTACACGGGCTTCGGCGTGATGCCGATCGCCGGGCACTGGCACATGCGCGCGGCCGTCGACGACTACCGGCTGCGGCGCTCGCAGGAGAGCGACGCGCCGGTGCCCGAGGTGCACGTGCTGACCCCGGACCGCGCGGTCCGGGAGTGGGGGAGGCTCGAGCGCGATGCGATCGCCCACGAGCGCCCGGAGCTCCACGCGTTCCTCGCCCGCGACCGCGCCTGTCTTGCCTTCTCGCCACCCGAGGCGGAGCGGCCCAGCGCGCTCTGCTGGGTGAGCGCCGGAGGCGAGATCGGGCCTGCGATCGGCGAGGCGGCCGGGGATCTCATGCCGGTCGTCCTCGCCGCGCTCGACCGCGTCGCCGCCGGCGGCGAGCTGGCGCACCTCAGCGTTTACACCACGACGCTGTCCTGGCGGCTTCTGCGCCGTCTACGCCTTCTGGGTTTCCACGTCTTCTGGCCGAGCTGGGTCCTGTGCTCCGTCCCGCTCCCCGGGCTCGACCGCTACGCGCCCACCCGGCCGCCGCACGTGCTCTGAACGAATCCCACCAGGCGGTTGCGGCCCTCTGCGAGAATGAGGGCATGAGCGAAACGCTCCGGGACATCGGCGGCAAGGCGCTGGCCATCGTCATCCTGCTGGTGGCGGGCTGGATCCTGCTGAAGATCGTGATCGGCGTGGTGACGGCCATCGCATGGATCGTCGTTGCGGTCCTCGCCGTGATCGCGGTGATCTGGGCCCTCAACCGGCTGCTCTAGGCGAGTCGGCGATGGGCGGACTCGAGTTCGTCGTAATCGCGTTCTTCTTCGGGCTCTCGGCCGCGATAATCGGGAAGATCAAGGGCTCGAGCTTCTGGCTGTGGCTCCTGATCGGCACGGTGCTGCCGGGGATCGGCACGCTCGGCGCGATCCTCTACCGCTGGGAGCGCCAGGAGCTGCGCCGCCGCTGCGAGGAGTGCGGAAACGTGGTCGCATTGCACGACCAGGTCTGCATGCGCTGCGGGCGGGACCTCGATTGGCCGCGGGAAGCGCTCGCTCCGCGCAGCGCCCGCTAGATTTCGAGCGATGCGTGCGGTCGACGCGATCATGGAGTGCCTCAAGGCCGAGGGCGTCGACACCGTCTTCGGGATCCCGGGCGGCGCGAACCTCCCGACCTACGACGCCCTCTACGACGCCGGTGTCCGGCACATCCTGTGCCGCCACGAGCAGGGGGCGGGACACGCGGCGGAGGGGTACGCCAAGGCGTCTGGGAAGGTCGGCGTCGCGCTGGCAACGTCGGGGCCAGGGGCCACGAACCTCGTCACCCCGATCGCCGACGCGGTCATGGACTCGGTTCCGACCGTCTTCCTCACCGGCCAGGTCCGGACCGAGATGATCGGCACCGACGGCTTCCAGGAGGCCGACACGACGGGCATCACCATGCCGATCGTCAAGCACTCGTTCATGATCCAGGACCCGCGCGAGATCCCGGCCGCCATCCACGAGGCGTTCCACATCGCGCGCACCGGCCGGCCCGGCCCGGTGCTGGTCGACGTCCCGCAGGACCTCTCGCGAGCCGACATCAAGTACGAGCCGGTCGATCGGGTGCACCTGCCCGGCTACCAGCCCACCACCGAGGGCAACGTCAAGCAGATCAAGCTCGCCGCCAAGGCCCTGGCCAACGCCCGGCGGCCGGTGATGTATGCGGGCGGGGGCGTGATCAACGCCAACGCCTCGGAGGAGCTGCGGGAGCTGTGCACCTCGGATCGTTTCCCCGTCACCTGCACGGTGATGGGGCTCGGCGCGTTCCCGGCGCCGCACGACCAGTGGCTCGGGATGCTCGGCATGCACGGCACGCGCACCGCGAACTACGCGATGGACGAAGCGGACCTCATCTGCGCGATCGGCGCCCGCTTCGACGACCGGATCACCGGCAAGCTGTCCGAGTTCGCCCCGCGGGCGAAGTTCATCCACATCGACATCGATCCCGCGGAGATCTCCAAGAACGTCCCCGCGCACATCCCGATCGTTGGCGACGCCAAGCGCGTGCTACCGAAGCTGACGCGCGAGTACAGGGCGCTCGAGGCCGACTCGACCCGGCTCGACGGCTGGTGGGAGCGGATCCACGGGTGGCAGGAGCGCTACCCGCTCCGCTACGACGAGTCGGAGGACTCGGAGATCAAGCCGCAGTACATGATCCAGGCGATGTTCGAGGCCACCGGCGGTGACGCGATCGTCACCTCGGACGTGGGCCAGCACCAGATGTGGTGCGCCCAGTACTTCCACTTCTCTAAGCCGCGGCGCTGGATCAACTCGGGCGGCCTCGGGACGATGGGATTCGGCCTGCCCTCGTCGATCGGCGCCAAGGCCGCTTGCCCCGACGACACGGTCGTGTGCCTGGCCGGCGACGGCTCGCTGCAGATGACCTCCCAGGAGCTCGCCACGGCCGTCTCCGAGCAGATCCCGGTGAAGGTCTTCATCATGAACAACGGCTATCTCGGCATGGTGAGGCAGTGGCAGGAGCTCTTCTGGGACGGCCGCTACTCCGCCGTCGACATGGGCGCCACGCCCGACTGGGTCAAGCTGGCGGAGGCCTACGGCGCGAGCGGCATGCGCGCCACCGACAAGGACACGCTGGTCGAGACGATGCGCGAGGCGATAGCGGCCGACGGGCCGGTCGTGCTCGACGTCCAGGTCACCAAGGAAGAGAACTGCTACCCGATGATCCCCGCGGGGCAGCCCGCGAGGGACATGGTCGGCTAGGACTTTTACGTGGGGGAGCCGGGGACCAAGGAGATCCTGAATCTCGCCGACCTGGAGGCCGCCGGCGGGATCCACACCGGCCGCAAGCACATCCTCTCGCTGCTGGTCGAGAACAAGCCCGGCGTGCTGGCGCGCATAGCCGGCCTCTTCTCCCGGCGCGGGTTCAACATCCAGACGCTCGCGGTCGGCCCGACCGACGACCCGACACTGTCGCGGATGACGCTGACCGTGGACGGGGCCGTCCAGCCGATCGATCAGGTCACCAAGCAGCTGCACAAGCTGGTGAACGTGATCAAGATCCGCGACCTCGAGCCCCACGAGGCAATCGCGCGCGAGCTCGCGCTGTTCAAGGTCTCGGCCGACGGCGACTCGCGCGGCCAGATCATGCAGTTCAGCGACATCTTCCGCGGGAAGGTAGTGGACGTATCGCGGCGGTCGGTGACCGTCGAAATCACCGGCACCGACGACAAGATCGAGGCCTTCGAGCGGATGGTCAGGCCGTTCGGGCTGATCGAGATGGTGCGGACCGGCGAGATCGCCATCTCGCGCGGGCGTACGGCCACCTAGCCGCTCCGCGGGCGTGCGGACCGACCTGGCGGGGGGAGGCGGCGCCTCCCTGACGCTGTCGGCGGGCGGGCGGGAGCGTTTGACGGAGCGCGTCCGGCGGGCGAGCGAGTTGTCCCGGCGCCGCGGCCGCCCGGTGCTCGTGAGCGTCACGGAGCCCGTCGATCCGGCGCTCGACGCATCCGCGGCGGTGCTGGCGGCGCGGTCGCCCGGCGAGCGCTGCCTGTGCTTCGAGCATCCCGACCGTGACCGCTTCGCGCTGGCCGGGCTCGGGGAGGCCGCGTGGGTCGGCGGCTCGGGGCGCGAGGAGTCACCGGGGGCTGCGGGTCGCGACCCGCGGGGCCGGACGCGATTCACGGAGGTCTCCCGAGAGTGGCGCGCGATCACCGACGGGGCGCTGGTCGACGACCTCGGTTCCGATCCGTCCGCGCCGGCCGGCGCCGGTCCCGTGCTGATCGGCGGCTTCGCCTTCGCCGCCGACGGCGGCGCCACGCCGGAGTGGTCGTCGCTCGGCTCGGCGCGGCTCGCGCTTCCCGAGGTCTCGCTCGTGCGGCGCGGGGGTGAGGCACGGTTGACCGTGAACGTGGTGGTTCGGCCTAAGCGCCAGGTTGCCTCTGGAACCACACCGAAGGACGAAGAAGGCGACGAAGGAGGAGTCGAGACAGCCCTGGAAGCGGTCGAGCGGCGCGTTGGGTCCCTGCGTCCAGCGCGGATGCCGTTGCTCGACCCGGATCCAGCGGTCGCCGCGCAGGTCGGCGGGGCGGCCCCGCCCGAGCACTTCGCATCGGCGGTGCAGCGCGCGGTCGAGCGGATCGAGGCCGGTGAGATCGAGAAGGTTGTGATCGCCCGCGAGGTGCGCGTCCACGCGGCGCAGCCGTTCGACGCCGCGGCGGTCTACGACGGGCTCCGCAGCGCTTTCCCCGCGTGCTTCTGCTACCTGGCGGCCTCTCCCGAGGCCACGTTCGTGGGCGCCTCGCCGGAGCTGCTCGTCCGCCGCGACGGGCAGCGTGCGCAGACGGTCGCCCTGGCGGGGACCCGGCGGCGCAGCGCCGATCCGGCGGTCGATCGCCTCCTCGCCGAGCAGCTGCTCCAGTCGCCCAAGGACCGGGCGGAGCAGGCCATCGTCGCGCGTCGGATCGAGCGCGCCCTGCGGCCGGTCAGCGTCTGGGTGGCGACCGCCGACGAGCCGGCGGTCGTGAAGGTCCAGAACGTCCAGCACCTCGCCTCCCCGATTCGCGCCCAGCTGGCCGAGCCGGTGCCGTGCCTGGAGCTGGCGGGGCTGCTGCATCCGACTCCGGCCGTCGGCGGCGAGCCCGCCGAGCGGGCGCTGCCCATGATCCCGGCGCTCGAGGGCTTGGACCGCGGCTGGTACGCGGGGCCGCTCGGGTGGACCGACCCCGCGGAGGACGGCGAGCTCTGCGTCGCGCTCCGCTGCGCGCTCCTGCGCGGCAACGTGGCCCACCTCTACGCCGGCGAGGGCATCGTGCGCGACTCGGTGGCCTCGGAGGAGCTCGAGGCGAACGAGGCCAAGCTCCAGGCCCTCCTCCCGCTCCTCACCTGACGTCCCCCAACTTTTCGCTCCGAAACCGATCGCCGGAATTCGATCTTGGTCCAGTTAGGTATTCCATGGAGTACTCAACTGGTCCATCAACCCGGACTGCGGAACCCGGACGGGGCCGATGGAGACGGTCAGAGGGCGTCGGAGAGGCGGCGGATCAGGTCGCGGTGGAGCTCGACGTTCTGGGCGCGGTCGGTCCGGACCTCGATGAGGCCGGGAGCACCCACGGCTGCCCGCACCTCCCTGTCATTCGTCGCCTGGTGGTACGCCAAGCCCGCCAGGTCCGCGACATCTTCAAAGTCGATGTCGGTGGGCGTCGCGATGTGCGCCTCGTACGTCTGGGCGTCGGCGGCCTCCGCGACCGGCAGGAAGTCGAAGATCCCGCCGCCGCCGTTGTTGACGCACACCACGGTCAGCTCCACGTCCAATCGCCGGGCGGCGAGCAGGCCGCCGAGGTCGTGCAGCAGCGCCAGGTCCCCGATCAGGACGAAGACGCGGTGCTCGGAGGCAAGCGCGGCGCCCACGGCCGACGAAACGGTGCCGTCGATCCCGTTCGCGCCGCGGTTGGCCAGGATGCGCAGGGGCTTGTCGGCGCGCGGCAGGTAGGCCTCGACGTCGCGCACGGGCATCGAGGAGGCCACCAACAGGGTCGAGCCGTGCGGGGCCTCGGCCGCCACCGCGTTCCAGACCTTCGGCTCGAACGGATCCGGCGTCGCCGCCACGAGGTCGGGCACGAGTGCGTCGGCATCCAGCCACATGCGCAGCCAGTCGTGATCGGCGCGCGGGCGACGCTCCGCCACCGCCTCGGCGAGCTGCTCGCAGAGCAGCACGGGATCGCAGCGCTCGATGCGCTCGGCCATCCGGGTCGGCTCGTGCCAGGCGCCGTCTGGATCGACGACCACCTGGCGGGCGCCCTCGAGCAGCGTCCGCAGCCGCTTCGACGTCGGCGTGTCGCCGACCCGCAGGACGAGCTCCGGGATGGCAGACTCGCCAAAGCCCTCGACCGCCAGGAGGGGGTCGTAGTGCGCAACCACGGGACCGCTGGCCGCCTGCGGACCGCACCGGAGGCCGGAGGTCGGCTCCGCCAATGCGGGCCAGCCGGCGACTCCGGCCAGGCGGGCCACCGCGCGTGCCGTGTCGTCCGCACGCCGCACCGTCCCGCAGACGACGAGCCCGCGCCGCGCCTGTACGACGGCGTCCGCGAGCTCGCGCAGACGGGACGCCTCCGGGGCCGCCCGGGGCTCCGACGCCCGCACCCACGGCGTCCCGTCCTCCCGCCCCGCCCACACCTCGGGGTCGAGCTCCTCCGGCACCGGCGCGAGCGGCTCGCGCAGCGGGAAGTTCAGGTGCACCGGTCCCGGACGGCCGGCCGAGGCCGTGTCGTAGGCGCGGCACGCGAGCGCCCTGTGGTGGACCGCGCTCGCGCGACCCGGCTCGTGCGAGCCGACCTCGACGAACCACTTCGCGAATGACCCGTACAGCTTGATCTGGTCGATCGCCTGGCCGGCCCCGACGTCGCGGAGCTCGGGCGGGCGGTCGGCGGTCATCACCACGAGCGGGACGCGCGACTCGTGGGCCTCCACGACCGCCGGCAGCAGGTTCGCCGCGGCCGTGCCCGATGTGCAGGTCACGGCCACCGGGCGGCCCGAGGCCTTCGCGATGCCGAGCGCGACGAAGCCGGCCGAGCGCTCGTCGATCACGGACCGGGTCTCGATCAACGGCGCGCCCGCGAGCGACAGCGCGAGCGGGGCGTTGCGCGAGCCCGGCGAGGTCACGGCGTGGCGCATCCCGCAGCGGGCGAGCTCGTCGACGAACGCCTGCACGGGGGCGTAGGTCCGGTTAATGGGGATCATTCTCGGCCGATGCCCGAAGCCACCGTGGTGTTCGTGCCCGGTTTCATGCAGCGCAGCGACGCGTGGGCGCCGGTCGCCGAGCGGGTGAGCGAACGCTATCCGACCGTGTGCCTCGACTTCCGGAGCCACTCGTTCGAGCCCCGCCTCGGGGAGATCAGGGAGGCCACGGCTGCGGGCGATGCGCTCGTCGGCTACTCGATGGGCGGCCGCCTGGCCCTCCACCTCGCCCTGCGAGAGCCCGAGCGCCTGCGCGCGCTCGCGGTGGTGGGCACAAGCGCCGGGCTGGACGACGACGCCGAGCGCGCGCGCCGGCTCGAGCAGAACGAGCGGCTGGCCGAGTGGATGGAGCGCACGCCGATCGAGCACATCGTCGCCGCATGGGAGCGCCAGCCGATCTTCGCCACGCAATCGCCGGAGCTCGCGGAGAGCCAGCGCGCCGGCCGCCTGTCGAACGATCCGCGCCTGCTCGCGCTGCTCCTGCGCTCGGCGGGCCAGGCCGCGCTGCCGCCGATCTGGGACCGACTGGGCGATCTGGACGTCCCGCTCGTGGCCGTCGCCGGCGAGCTCGACGAGCGCTACCTGAGCCGGGCCAGGCGGCTCGCGCTGCTGGCGCCGCGCGCGGAGCCGCGCGTCGTGTTCGGCGCCGGCCACGCCGCCCACCTGGAGCAGCCGGACGCCTTCGCGGAGCTACTGCTCGAGTTCCTCGACCAGCACCTCGGCTAGCGCCTCGTCGTCGACCGACACGCCTAGGCCTGGCCCCTGAGGCACCGCGAGCAGCCCCGCCCGCGGTCCCGGCAGCGCCCGCGCGAGCGCGGCGTCGAAGAGATCGAGCGTCGCGAGGCCGCACGCCAGCGACAGCCGCTCTGACGCCGCGAGCTGGAGCGCCGCGGCGATACCCCACGGGCCGTCGAGCGTGCTCGACAGGTAAGGCTCGAGCCCGTTCTCACGCGCCGCCGCGAGCGCCTCGCGCGCCGCCTGGAACCCGCCGCTGGCGGCGAGCTTCACGTTCACGGCGTCGCACGCGCCCGCGTCGGCGGCGGCGCGAACGTCGTCGGCGGTGGCGACCGACTCGTCGGCCGCGACCGGGACCCGGACCGCCTCGCGAACCGCGGCTAGCTCCTCGAGCGAGCGGCACGGCTGCTCCACGAGTTGGAG
Source organism: Actinomycetota bacterium (assembly GCA_005885165.1). Classification (GTDB taxonomy): domain Bacteria; phylum Actinomycetota; class Thermoleophilia; order Solirubrobacterales; family Thermoleophilaceae; genus AC-37. Next base: position 30,924 of record VAXR01000041.1, on the reverse strand, counting down.
GTCGTGCCGCGCCAGGCGCTCGACGGCCTCGACGGCCTCGTCGACCGTCCACGCGCCGTTCGCGTCCACGCGCAGCGCTGGCCACGGGCCGATCGCCTCGCGCACCGCCGCCACGCGCTCGGCGTCGTCCGGCATGCCGACCTTCACCTTGAAGCAGGAGAACCCCTCGCGGAGCCCCTCGGCCGCGCGGCGCGCGGTCTCCTCCGGCGGGCCGCCGCCGAGCGTCCGGTTGACCGCTATCGCCTCTGCGCCCGGCTCGCCGATCGGGCGCCCGGCGCGCCGCGCCTCGAGGTCGAGGAGGGCCATCTCCTCTGCCGCCCGCGCCTGCGGGAGGGAAGGGGGTCCGCCCGCGCCGTTCGCCAGCGCCTCGGCGACGGCGTCTAGCGAGACGCCGTCGTAGGGCTCGAACGGCGCGGCCTCCCCGAACCCGACCGCGCCGTCGTCGTCCTCGATTCGCAAGAGGAGGAGCTCGCGCGCGGGCAGCACGCCCGCGGATGTCACGAACGGCTCGCGAAAGGGAACCGACAGCTTGGCCAGGTGGCGTCTCACGAGAGCAGGATCCCCACAGAGAGGAGGACCGCGAAGACGGCCAGCAGCCGTCCCGTTCCGGCGAGGGCCGCATTCAGCGACGGCCCATCGGTCCGCGTGCCGACCGTCCTCACGAGCGGCACCGCAAGAGGTATCGCGAGCAGCGAGAAGAGGAGGCAGTACGAGAGCCCGCCCGCCGCCCAGGTCACGATCGGGCACAGGAACGCGACGGCGAGCATCGCCGCGTAGAGGCGCCGCGCGCGCAGCCGGCCGAGCCGGACCGCCAGCGTGAGCTTGCCCGCCCGGCGGTCGGTGTCGATGTCCCTCACGTTGTTGACGACCAGGATTGCCGCCGCAAGCAGTCCGATCGGGACGGCCAGGGCGAACGCCTCCCAGCGAAGCGCCTTGGTCTGCACGTAGTAAGAGCCGGCCACCGCCACGATCCCGAAGAAAAGGAACACGAACAACTCACCGAGCCCCTCGTATCCGTAGGGCCGCGGCCCGCCCGTGTACAGGACCCCCGCCGCGATCGAAGCGGCTCCCACGACCAGGAGCCCCCAGCCCGCCACGGCCGCGAGGTAGGCACCCGCCGCAACCGCAATCCCGAACGCCACCCACGTGCCGACGAGCACCCGCTGCGGCGGCATCAACCCGCCGGCGGTGACGCGAACCGGCCCGAGCCGGTCCTCGGTGTCGGCGCCCCGGCGGGCGTCGGAGTAGTCGTTCGCCAGGTTCGTCCCAACCTGGATGAACACGCTCGCGACCAGCGCGCAGGCGAAGCGCCCGCCGTGGAAGACGTCCTCGGTTCCGGCCAGCGCTGTGCCGACGAGCACGGGAGCGACCGCGGCCGGCAGCGTTCGCGGCCGGGCAGCAACGAGCCACAGCCGCAGCGGGCTCAGCGCGACGGCGCTCACGGACGCTTCGGGAACCTACCGAAGTCGGGGCTGCGCTTCTCGACATACGCGTCGCGGCCCTCCTGCCCCTCCTCGCTCATGTAGAAGAGGAGATTCGCGTCGTGCGCAAGCTGCTGGATGCCGGTCAGGCCGTCCTCGGCCGCGTTGAAGCTCGCCTTGAGGAGGCGCAGGGAGAGGGGCGAGAGCGAGAGCATCTCCCGGCACCATCGCATCGTCTCCTCCTCGAGCTCCTCGACGGGCACCACACGGTTCACGAGCCCCATCTGGAGGGCCTCCTCGGCGCCGTACTGGCGGCACAGGAACCAGATCTCCTTGGCTCGCTTCGGGCCGACGAGCCGAGCCAGCACGCCGGCGCCGAAACCGCCGTCGAACGACCCCACGCGCGGCCCCGTCTGCCCAAAGCGCGCGTTGTCGGCGGCGATCGTCAGGTCGCACACGACGTGCAGCACGTGCCCGCCGCCGATCGCGTAGCCGGCGACCATCGCGACCACGGGCTTGGGGAGCCGGCGGATCTGAACGTGCAGGTCGGTGACGTGGAAGCGGCCGACGCCCCGGCGCCCAGCCTCGTCCTCGGCCACGTAACCGGAGTCGCCGCGCACTCGCTGGTCGCCGCCGGAGCAGAACGCGTGCGGCCCCTCGCCGCACAGGACAACAACGCCGACATCGATGTCTTCGCGGGCGCGTTCCAACGCGTCGCTCAGCTCGATGACGGTCTGCGGCCGGAACGCGTTGCGGACCTCGGGCCGGTCGATCGTGATCTTCGCGACGCCCTCCGCCAGCTCGTAGCGGATGTCCTCGTAATCGCCGCCACCCGGGCGCCACTCGGCCGCAGGGCGGATCGTGCGCTCCTCGGTGGCCATGGCCGCGCTTACGATAAAGCCCTCTGGACGACTGGCTCACCCTCCGCGCCCGCACGCACGGCGACCGGCCCGCAGTCGTCGCCGAGGGCCGCGTGGTCACGTACGCGGAGCTCGACGGCGCGGCGGCCCGGACCGCCCGGCGGCTCGCGGCGCTGGGCGTGGAGGAAGGCGATCTCGTGGCCACCACGCTTCCGCCGGAGCACGCCTTCTGCGAGCTCCTGCACGCCCTGCCGCGCCTCGGCGCCGTGCTCGTCCCCCTCAACACCCGTCTGACCGCTGCGGAGCGCGCCCTGCAGGTGGAGGACTCCGGCGCACGCCTGGTGGTCGACGAGCCGCCGCATGGACCGGAGGCAGACGTCCCTCTTCGCGAGCAGGTCGACGAGGACGCCGTGCAGACGGTCGTCTACACATCGGGCACCACCGGCCGCGGCAAACGCGTGGAGCTGACGTTCGGAAACCACGCCGCAAGCGCGATCGCGTCGGCCTGGAACCTCGGCGTCGCCCCGGACGACCGCTGGCTGTGCCCGCTCCCGCTCTTCCACGTGGGCGGCCTCGCGATCCTGCTGCGCTCGGCGATCTACGCGACCACCGCCGTGATCCACGAGCGCTTCGAGCCCGGTGCGGTACGCGAGGCACTCGAGTCGGGCGAGGTGACGCTCGTATCGCTCGTCGCCACGATGCTCCGTCGCCTGCGCCAGGCGGGCCTGCGCGAGGCGCCCGCGCTGCGGGCCGCGCTGATCGGCGGGGGCCCGGCGCCGCGCGAGCTGATCGAGTGGGCCATCGCCACGGGCCTCCCGGTGCTCCAGACCTACGGCATGACCGAGACCGCATCCCAGATCGTCACGGCGTCGCCGCGCGAGTCCGCCGCCCACGCCGGGTCCGCGGGCCGGCCCCTGCCCGGCGTCGACCTCCAGATAGCCGGGGACGGGGAGATCCTCGTCCGTGGCCCGATGGTGGCGCGCTCGGCGCTGGACGGCGACGGCTGGCTCCACACGCGCGACCGCGGCCACCTCGATGGCGACGGCCTGCTCCACGTCGAGGGCCGGATCGACGACACGGTCGTGACCGGCGGCGAGAACGTCGCGGTGGCCGAGGTCGAGGACGCGCTCCTCTCCCACCCCTCGGTCGCCGACGCCGCGGTGGCCGGGCTCCCGGATCCCGAGTGGGGCGAGATCGTGGCGGCGTGGGTGGTGCTGGCGACGCACGCGAGCGACGCAGAGCTCATGGCCCACTGCCGCGCCCGGCTCGCGGGCTTCAAGGTCCCGAAGGAGTTCGTGCGAGTGCGTGAGCTGCCCCGCAACGAGGCGGGGAAGGTGCTTCGCGCCCGGCTGCGCCACTGAGCGGGCAGGACTCGGTCGGTACAGTCACCCGCCGTGATCTACGACAAGGACGCCGACCTCGCCAAGCTCGACGGCAAGACCGTGGCCGTCCTCGGCTACGGCTCGCAGGGCCACGCGCACGCGTTGAACCTGAAGGACTCCGGCGTGGACGTGGTCGTCGGCCTGCGCGCGGGATCGAGCTCGGTCGAGAAGGCGAAGGGCGATGGGCTCGACGTGCTGGGTGTCGCGGACGCCGCAAGCCGCGGGGACATCGTCATGGTCCTGCTGCCGGACGAGAAGCAGGCCGAGGTCTGGGAGGCAGAGATCGCCGACGGGATCGCCCCCGGCAACCTGCTGATGTTCGCCCATGGCTTCTCCATCCACTTCGGGCAGATCGATCCGGGCCCGGAGGTGGACATCGGGATGGTCGCGCCGAAGGGCCCGGGCCACCTCGTGCGGCGCCAGTTCCTCGAGGGCCAGGGCGTCCCGGGCCTCGTCGCCGTCGACCGCGACTCGAGCGGCAACGCGCGCGACCTGGTGCTCGCCTACGCGAAGGGGATCGGCTGCACGCGCGCGGGCGTGATCGAGACGACCTTCCGCGAGGAGGCCGAGACCGACCTCTTCGGCGAGCAGGCGGTGCTGTGCGGCGGCGTGACGGAGCTCGTGCGCGCCGGCTACGAGACGCTGGTCGACGCGGGCTACGACTCGCGCCTCGCGTACTTCGAGTGCCTGCACGAGCTGAAGCTGATCGTCGACCTGATGTACGAGAAGGGGATCACCGGGATGCGCTACTCGGTCTCCAACACGGCCGAGTACGGGGACCTGACCCGCGGCAAGCGGATCATCGGCGAGCCGACCCGCCAGGCGATGAAGCAGATCCTCGACGAGATCCAGTCGGGCGAGTTCGCCAAGGAGTGGATTGCCGAGAACCGCGCCGGGCAGGAGAACTTCCAGCGGATGCGGGCCGAGCAGAAGGATCACCAGGTCGAGCGCGAGGGCCGCGAGCTCCGCTCGATGATGGACTGGATCGACCAGGACTTTTGAGCCGTCGGGTCCGCGGCGCCCCGCGTGCCGCCGGGGCAGTGGGTAGGGTGCCGCGCATGCCCTACGACAAGCACGAGACAAACGCGAGTTCGCAGTTCCCGCCCGTCCGCGGTGGGTCGCCAGAGCAGCCGCCGGAGGGTGCTCCGCCCCCAGGGGGTGGGCAGCCGCCCGAGGGCGCGCCGCCGCAGGAGCCCGCCGCCACGCCGCCCCCGGCGGCTCCCCAGCAGCCGCCCGCTCCGCAGGCTCCCCCCACGGGGGCGCCCGGTCAGGCGCCGCCCGGAGCACCAGGTGGCCCGATCGCGCCCTACCCCGCGGGTCCGATGCAGACACGCGACTCCACCGTCGAGTGGCTGCTCTGCGCGTTCATCCCGATCTACTCGCTGGTCTGGCTGCACCGGGCGAGCAAGGAGATGCAGGCCTGGTCCGGTGGGCGGATCGACTACAACGCCGGGGCGACGATCTCGGCGCTCCTGCTCGGATGGGTGCTGCTCCTCATCCCGACGATCATCTCGATCGCGCATTTCGAAGGACGCGTTCGCGAAGCGCAGAGAATGGCGGGCGTCCAGCAGACGGCAGGGTTCTGGGGATTCATCGGTCGGAATCTGCTCCTGGGCTACGGCTACAAGTGGAACCAGGACAGCTTCAACGAAATCGCCGTTCGTCAAGCGGGCGCGTGATTCCGAGCTGAGCGATCACCGGGCGAGTCGGCGGTAGGCTCGCCCCCGATGGCGCACGAGGCACAGCCACCCGATTCCGCACCGCCGGGCGCGTGGCTGCCGCCGGTGCCGCCAGGGTCCTCGCCGCCGCCCGTTCCCCCGGCGCCCGCGCCGGCCCCAACCGCATGGGGGCAGCCCACACCGCCGCCCGCCGGACCGGCTCCGTCGGGCTGGGGCCCGCCGTGGGCCACGAGCCTCTACTACAGCTACCGCGAGCCGGGCAACGACTCCGGCGTGGCCGGCTTCTGCATGTCGCTCGGCGCCGTGATCCTCCTGATCATCACGTTCGGACTCGCGGCTTTCCTTGCGCTGCCGCTGGCCGTCGCCGGGGTGATCCTCTCGGTTCGCGGCCGTCGGCGGTTCACCCGCGGCGAGACGACGCAGCACGGCGGCCTCGCGCGCGCCGGCTTCTGGATCGGCCTGTTCGCCATCCTGGCCTCGCTCGGCGCCACCGCCGGGTGGGTGCTGGCGATCGTCAACGGGCACGCGTTCGACACGAGCTCGCCGGTGCCGAACCACCAGACGCCGGCCGTCATCCGCCCCCCCTGACGGCAGGCTGGGAGCGAAATCGCGCGGCTCGGGCCCGGCCGGGACGTCCGCTAGTCTGGCTCCCGGATGGCCAATCCGTTCGTGAAGCAGTATCTGATGACCGCGGGCCCGACGCCCATACCTCCCGCGGTCTCCGAGGCGATGGCGCAGCCGATGCTGTACCACCGCGCGCCGGCATTCATCGAGGTCTACGCGCGCTGCCTCGAGGGGCTGCGGCTCGTGTTCCAGACCGAGAACGACGTCCTCTGCTTCGCGGCGTCGGGGTCTGGCGGAATGGAGTCGGCCGCCGCCAACCTGGTCGAGCCCGGCGAGCCCGCCCTGGTGGCCTCCTGCGGGAAGTTCGGCGAGCGCTGGGTGGAGCTGTGCGACGCGTTCGGCGCCCGCACGGTCCATCTCGACGCCGGCTGGGGCAACAAGGTCGAGCCCGCGGAGCTCGAGCGCCAGCTTCGTGAGACGCCGGCGAAGGTCGTCTTCACCACGCTGTCGGAGACCTCGACCGGCGTGGTCAACGACATCCAGGCCCTCACGCAGGTTGCCCACGACGCCGGCGCGCTGATCGCGGTCGACGCCGTGTCGGGGCTCGGAGCCGTACCGATCCCGCAGGACGAGTGGGGCGTCGACGTCGTGGTCGCTGGCTCGCAGAAGGCGCTCATGTGCCCGCCGGGACTCGGCTTCGCGAGCGCCAACGACGCGGCGCTCGAGTTCGCGGCAGGCGCCGGCGCCCACCGCTACTACTTCGATTGGCAGCGCACCGTGAAGGGCCAGCGGAAGGATCCTCCGGACAGCCCGTTCACCCCCGCCGTCACCCTGTTCCTCGGCCTCGACGTGGCCCTTCGGCTGATCGAGGAGGAGGGCCTCGAGCAGGTGTTCGAGCGCCACCGGCTGCTGGGACGCGCCGCGCGCGCCGCCGTCCGCGCGCTCGACCTCGAGCTCTTCGGGCCGGAGGACGAGAACGCGAACGTCGTCACCGCGATCAAGCTCCCAGAGGGGATCGACGGCGCGACGGTGCCGAAGCTGATGCGCGACCGCTACGGCGTCACGATCGCCGGCGGGCAGGGCCACCTCAAGGGCAGGATCGCCCGCATCGCCCACTGCGGCTACTTCGGCGCCTTCGACATCCTGACGACGTTCGCGGCCTTCGAGATGGCGCTGCGCGATGCCGGGCACGAGGTCGAGCTCGGGACCGGGGTCGGCGCCGCGCAGGCCGTCTTCCTGGAGGCAGGCGTCCCGGTCGCCGCCCCGGCGTGACCGAGCCTCCGCGCGTACTCGTCAAGGAGAAGATCGGGGACTCCGGCGTCCAGCTCCTGCGCGACGCCGGCTTCGACGTCGAGCTCGGGGTCGACTGGGACGACGGCCAGCTCGAGAAGCGGATTGGCGAGTTCGACGCCATCCTCGTCCGGTCGGCCACCAAGCTCGACGCCGGCCTGATCGAGCGGGCCGAGCGCCTGCGGGCGGTCGGTCGCGCGGGCGTCGGCGTTGACAACGTCGACGTCGACGCCGCAACCAAGCGCGGGATCGTCGTGGCCAACGCTCCCCAGTCGAACGTCATAACGGCGGCCGAGCACACGATGGCGCTCCTGCTCGCGCTGGCGCGAAACGTGCCGCAGGCCCACGCCTCCCTCACCGCCGGAGCTTGGGAGCGCTCAAAGTTCAGCGGCGTCGAGCTCTACGAGAAGACGCTCGGCGTGATCGGCTTCGGCCGGATCGGCCAGCTCGTTGCGCAGCGGGCGCGCGGCTTCGGGATGCGGGTCCTCGCTTTCGACCTCTACGTGGCCGAGGAACGCTTCCGCGAGCTCGGCGTGGAGCGCGCAGCGACCTCCGACGAGCTCTACGCCGAGGCCGACTTCGTCACCATCCACCTCCCCAAGACTCCGGAGACCGAGAACTGGCTCGACGACGAGGCCTTCGCCAAGATGAAGGACGGCGTGCGCGTGCTGAACGTCGCGCGCGGCGCGCTCCTCGTCGAGGAGGACCTGAAGGCCGCGCTCGACTCGGGCAAGGTCGCCGGGGCTGCGCTCGACGTCTTCCGCGAGGAGCCGCTCACCGAGCACCCCCTGGTCGGCTACCCGAACGTCATCCTCACCCCGCACCTCGGCGCCTCGACAGCGGAGGCCACCGACCGCGCCGGCTACCAGGCCGCCGAGCAGGTCGTGGCGGCGCTGACCGGCGGCGTCGTGACGAGCGCCGTGAACGTCCCGGCGGTCAGGCCGGAGGACCTCGAGGAGCTCGGGCCGTTCCTGCCGCTGTGCGACGCCCTCGGACGCATCGGCGCCGAGCTCGCCCAGGACGGATCTGTCGACGGCGTCGAGGTCGAGTACCTCGGCGCGATCGCGCAGCGCGACACCCGCCTGCTCACGGTACAGGTGCTGAAGGGGATCCTGCGCGGGCACGTCGAGGAGACGGTCAACGACGTGAACGCGCCGGCACTCGCAGCCGAGCGCAGAATCGCGGTGGCGGAGACGAACCGCCCCCACGCGCGCGACTTCACGGACCTGGTCAGGGTGACCGTCGAGGGCGGCGGCGGCCGCAACCGGGTGGTCGGCACCGTGCTCGGCCGCCGCAACCGTCCGCACCTGCTCGAGGCGTGGGGCTCCCGCTTCAACGTGCAGCTGGAGCCGCACCTAGCCGTATTCCGCTACCGCGACCAGCCGGGGATGCTCGGCCGGGTCGGTACAGAGCTCGGCAACGCCGGGATCAACGTGATCTCGGCGGCCGTTGGGTTGCGTCCTGAGGCGGATAGCGGCGAACGCCCGGCCGAGGCGGTGATGGTCGTCACCGCGGAGTCTGCCGTCCCGCAGGAGGTCATCGACGCGATCGTGGCGAGCGACGGCTTCGTGGACGGGCGCTCGGTCAACCTCTAGCTCGGCCGCCGGGATACGCTGCCCGCGGTGAGGGCACTCGTGATCACGCGGCACGGCCCGCCCGAGGTCCTGAAGGTCGAGGAGCGGCCTGACCCGGAGCCCGGGCCGGGCGAGGTGCGCGTCCGGGTTCACGCTGCCGGTATCAACTTCGCTGACACGATGGCGCGGGTCGGCATGTACCCGGACGCGCCGAAGCCGCCGTGCGTGGTGGGCTACGAGGTTGCCGGGGAGGTTGACAAGACCGGGGAGGGCGTGGACGACGTCGCCGTGGGCGACCGGGTGTTCGGCGGATGCCGGTTCGGCGGCTACGCCGAGCTGGCCGTCACCGCCGCGGAGAACGTGGTCCCGTTGCCTGACGACTGGAGCTTCGAGGAGGGTGCGTCCCTGCCTGTCGTGTACGCGACGGCTTACGCGGCGCTTCTCCGGTACGGCTCGCTGCGGGCGGACGAGAGCGTCCTCATCCAGGCCGCGGCGGGCGGCGTCGGCATCGCCGCCACGCAGATCGCGAGGCTGGCGGGCGCGGGCACGATCTACGGCACGGCGTCGGCCTCGAAGCACGATGCGATCCGCGGCTTCGGCGTCGACCATCCGATCGACTACCGCAGCGCCGACTTCGTCGAAGAGGTCCGTCGCATCGCGGGCGAGAAGGAGCCGATCGACATCGCCCTCGACGCCGTCGGCGGCCAGAGCTTCCGGCGGAGCTGGTCGCTTCTGCGTCCCGGAGGCCGGCTCGTCTGTTACGGCGCCTCGGCTGTCGCAAGCGGCGAGCGACGCAACCTGCTCGCCGCCGGGCGCACCCTGATCGGGACGCCCTGGTTCAACCCGCTTCGGATGATGCCGGTCTCGAAGTCCGTGATCGGCCTGAACATGCTGACCCTGTGGGACTCAAAGGGATCGCTCGACGAGTTCATCGAGCCTCTGACGGAGTGGGTCCAGGGCGGAAAGCTGCGGCCGGTCGTGTCGGAGGCCTTCCCGCTCGAGCGGGGCGCCGACGCGCACCGCTTCATCCAGGAGCGCAAGAACGTCGGCAAGGTGGTCCTTACGGTCTAGCGGCGGGGTTGTAGAGTGCATCGCGAGATGTCGTTCACGCTCGACCTCCGGCTTCTCCTCCTCCCCCTTCGGGGGGAATGACGCGCGGCGGCCGCAGGAGCCGCACACCGAGGAGAACCGGGTCGAGTAGTCGAAAGGAACGATGAGCGACATGGAGAGCGAAGTAGCAGGCACCAGGCAGGACGAGGACCGGGTACGGATCTTCGACACGACGCTCCGCGACGGCGAGCAGTCACCGGGCATCTCGCTGAACGTCCAGGAGAAGCTGGAGATCGCACACCAGCTGGCGCGGCTCGGCGCGGACATCATCGAGGCCGGGTTCCCGATCACATCGCCGGGGGACTTCGAGGCGGTGACGGCGATCGCGCGCGAGGTGCAGGGGCCGGTGATCTGCGGGCTCGCGCGGACGTCGTTCCAGGACATCGACGCGGCCTGGAACGCGATCAAGGACTCGGAGCGCCCGCGCATCCACACCTTCATCGCGACGAGCGACATCCACATCGAGCGCAAGCTCCAGACGACGCGCGAGGACGTGAAGGGTCAGGCGCGCGCGGCGGTCGCCCACGCGCGCGAGTACACCGAGGACGTCGAGTTCTCTCCGGAGGACGGCTCCCGCTCGGATGTCGAATTCATGGCCGAGGTCATCCAGATCGCGATCGACGAGGGAGCGACGACGATCAACGTGCCCGACACGGTCGGCTACACGATGCCGCACGAGTACGCTGCGATGTTCGAGGAGCTGTACCGGCTCGTGCCCGACCTGCGGAACGTGGTCGTGTCGGTCCACTGCCATGACTGCCGGCAGGTGGAGTGCGCGGTGAACGGCATCGGGGAGCGGGCCGGCAACGCCTCGCTCGAGGAGATCGTGATGCTGCTCCACACGCGCCAGTCGAGCGTGGGGCTGTGGACCGGGATCAACACCCGGGAGATCGCGCGCACCAGCCGCCTCGTGTCGCGCCTCACGGGCTACCCGGTGCAGCCGAACAAGGCGATCGTCGGGCGGAACGCGTTCGCCCATGAGGCGGGCATCCACCAGGACGGGGTCCTGAAGGAGCGGACCACGTACGAGATCATGGACGCGACGACGATCGGCCTCGAGACCAACGCGATCGTGCTCGGCAAGCACTCCGGCCGCCACGCTCTGCGCAAGGAGCTCGAGCAGCTCGGTTTCCAGGTCGACGGCGCGGCGCTCAACACGGCGTTCCAGCGCTTCAAGGAGCTCGCCGACAAGAAGAAGGCGATCACGGCGCTCGACCTGGAGGCGATCGTCTCCGACGAGATGCGCGAGGCGCCGGAGTCGTTCGGCATGGAGTCGTTCGACGTCGAGGCGTCGTCGACGCGCGCCCCGCTCGCCAACGTGGCGGTGCGGATGCCCGGCGGGGAGACCGTGAGCGGGAGCTTCACCGGGGACGGGCCGGTCGACGCGTTCTTCAGCGCGATCAACGCCGCCACGGGCTACGAGGCGCGGCTGAAGGAGTACCACGTGAGCGCGGTGACGGGCGGCCGCGACGCCCTGGGTGAGGTCACGGTCCTGCTCGAGCTGAACGGCGTGCTCGCCTCCGGCCAGGGCGTGTCCACCGACATCCTCGAGGCGTCGGGCCGGGCGTACCTGCGCGCGCTGTCGAACGCCCTCCGCGATTCGCCCGCGGCCGAGGCCGAGCACCACCTGCGCGCAGCGGGCACGGCGGAGACGCCGGCTCCATAGGCGTGCTCGAGTCCGAGCGCGAGCAGGTCGCCGCCGCCTGCCGCCGCCTGGCCGCGGAGGGCCTCGTGATCGGCACGGCCGGCAACGTGAGCGCGCGCTCGGGCGATCACGTAGCGATCATGGGCCAGGCGACCGCGGCGGAGGTGACGGTCGTCGACCTCGACGGCGGCGTGGTCGGCGGGGAGCTCGAGCCGACCTCCGAGCTCGACCTCCACCTCGGCGTCTACCGCCGCTACGACGCGGGGGCGGTCGTCCACACGCACGCGCCGATGGCTACCGCGCTCGCCTGCGTGCTGGACGACGAGCTGCCGTGCGTGCACTACCAGATGCTGCTCCTGGGCGGACCGGTGCGCGTCGCGAGGTACGCGACGTTCGGCACTCCGGAGCTGGCGGAGTCGGTAATCGAGGCGCTCGACGGTCGGACCGCAGCGCTGATGGCCAACCACGGTGCGATCGCCTACGCGCCCGACCTCGCCGCGGCGGTCGAGCATTCGCTGCTGCTCGAGTGGGCGTGCACCGTCTACTGGCGCGCACGCGTCCTCGGCGACGTGCGCGAGCTCGACGAGGAGCAGCGGCAGGCAGTGGTGGCCGCGGCGATCGAGCGGCGCTACGGGACAACCCGACCGGTGGGGGAGGCGGATTCGTAG
>VAXR01000041.1:17449-18720 GCA_005885165.1 Actinomycetota bacterium | reverse complement strand
GATCCCCGAGGGGCAGGGCGGCCAGCTGGTGGAGCAGATCCGCATCACCGCCGCCGGCTCGGCGGGCGGCGCGGCGCTCGTCCTGGCGAAGCTCGGCGCGCGTGCCCGCAGCGCGGGGGCGGTTGGGACGGACGCCGTGGGGGACATGCTCCTCGGCCTGCTCGAGCGCGACGGCGTCGATACGTCGCTGCTGGTGCGGCGCACGGACGTCCAGACGTCCGCGAGCGTGCTACCGATCCGGCCGACGGGCGAGCGGCCCGCCTTCCACGTGGTGGGCGCGAACGCGACATACGGGCCGGACGACGCGCCGTGGGAGGACATCGCGGACGCCACGCATCTCCACCTCGGTGGCCCGGAGTTCATGGGCGGCGAGGCCGCCGCCCAGATCCTCTCCCGCGCCCGCCAGGGAGGCGCCGTCACCTCGGCCGACATCCTCGCGCCCGGGGATCCGGGGCTTCTCGAGTGGGTCGCGCCGGCGCTTCCGGAGCTCGACTACCTGCTCCCGAACGACGAGCAGGTGCTGGGGTTCACCGGCGCCTCGGACGTTGCGGACGGCTGCCGGGCGCTCGTGGAGCGCGGCGTCGGGTGCGTCGCCGCCACGTGCGGCGCCGACGGAGTCCTGATCGTCGATGGGGAGGGCGTCGAGGAGGTGCCCGCCTTCGATATCGAGGTCGTCGATACGACCGGGTGCGGCGACGCCTTCTCGGCGGGCTTCCTCCGCGGGCTCTCGCTGGGGCGCGACCACTCCGAGGCCGCGACGCTCGGCTGCGCGGCGGCCGCGCTTGTCGCCCAGGGACTCGGCACGGACCACGGGGACTACGACCTCGCTCGAGTGGACGGGTTCGCCTCGGAGGCGTCGCGCCGGGCTCCCGCTTGAGCGACACCGACTTCACGTGGGTCGACGGCGAGCGGCTGATCCGCTTCGGCCCGGATGCGCTCGGCGATGCCCCGGGGCTCCTGGCCGGACGCGGGTTCGGCGGCTACGCGCTGCTCACGACCGCGCGGGCCGCAGCGCAGGCCCCGGCGCTCGCCGAGGCGGCGGATAGCGTCCTCGACGTCCCTGGCGGCCCTGTCCCCGAGGCTGCTGCCGCAGTGCGCGAGGGTGTGGGCGGGCGGCCGATCGTGGCGCTTGGCGGGGGCCGACGTCGAGGGGCTTTGCTGCCCCGTCGGCCGAGACTTTGCTGGGCGAGGTTTTCTCAGGCGTCGCGACCGTCATGGTGTACGAGCGTACGTTATCACGTACGACGCCAATATCAGGTTGGCCGACGCCT
>VAXR01000041.1:0-17389 GCA_005885165.1 Actinomycetota bacterium | reverse complement strand
CCTCGCGCACGCCGCGGAGGCGCTCTACGGACCGGTCGCCAACCCCGTGTCGGAGCTCGCGGCGCTCCGAGCGGCGTCGCTCCTCGCGGAGGGCGTCGAGGCGACCGACGAGGCACAGGCCCGCCGGGCGCTGGCCCTCGGCGCGATCCTCGCCGGTTATGCCGTGGGCGCCGCGGGCTTCGCGCTCCACCACACGTTGGGCCAAACGCTCGTACGGGTCACAGGCGCTCCGCATGCAAAGGCGTACGCCGTCCTGTTGCCACACACCTTGGGGGCGATGGTCGATCGTGCGCCGCGCGAGCTGACAGCGCTCGCCGAAGCCCTCGGAGCCGAGCCGACCCCCGAGGCCACGCCGCGGCGAGTGGCCGAGCTCGCCGTGCGTTCCGGCGTCACGCGACTCTCGGAAATCGGGGTCGACGAGGATGCGTTCGACGAGGTGGTGGAGCAGACGATCGAGCGGCCGGACCTCTCCAACACTCCACGCCGGCCGGACGCCGGAGAGCTCCGCGGGCTCCTCGAGCGAGCCATCTAGACGCGGGACGCTACGGTTGCGCCGGCCATGACCCCGATCCGGCCCATTGCGCTCCTCGGTGCAGTTGCCGTCACCTGCGCCCTCGCCGCCTGCGGCAGCTCGAGCTCGAGCGAAGCCAAGTCCGCCGTCAAGAGCTATCTGAAAGCGTTCGCGACCGGCGACGGCAAGGCGGCCTGCTCCCTGATGGCCGAGGAGACGCGCGCCCAGTTCGTGCGGCAGGCGAAACCACTGACCCATACGTCGGACTGCAGGAAGGCCGTGGCCGCGCTGAAGCCGGCGTTGTCCCGCGCCTTCAAGGGGATCCACGTGAGCTCGGCGAAGGTCGCGGGCGGTGAGGCCGTGGTGAACATCACTGCGGGCTCGCGGGCATCTCCCGCGCTCCTTCGCAAAGAGGGCGGGAAGTGGAAGATCAGCGCCGCCCCCGGAACGCAGTAGCCCTACAGGCAGGCGTCGGCCAACCTGATATTGGCGTCGTACGTGATAACGTACGCTCGTACACCATGACGGTCGCGACGCCTGAGAAAACCTCGCCCAGCAAAGTCTCGGCCGACGGGGCAGCAAAGCCCCTCGACGTCGGCCCCCGCATACGCGCCCTCCGCGAGGCCATGAACCTCTCGCTGCGCGATCTTGGCGAGCGCACCGGCGTCTCGGCCCCGATGCTCTCGCAGGTGGAGAGAGGAGAGACGAGCCCGACGCTCACCGTCGCCAGCCGGATCGCCGCGGGCCTCGAGCTGTCGCTGTCCCAGCTCCTGCGGCTGGACGAGGGCGAGGGGGTGACGGTCGTCCGGCGCGCGGACCGCCGTCCGGGCGGCTCGCGCGCACGCGGCCACTCCTACGCCCTGGTCACGCCCTCGCTCCCCGGCCAGCGGGCGGAGGTGTCGACACACTCGCTCGCGTCGGGCATCGCCACCGGGGGGCCGGGAGATCCGCCGATGCACGAGCCGGGAAGCCGCGAGACCGCGCTGGTCACCGGCGGCACCCTGCGTCTGGTATGCGCCGGAACCGGATACGACCTGCACGAGGGTGACGCCGTGACCTTCGACGCCGACCTTCCGCACCACTTCGAGAACCCGGGCCCGCACGAGGCGCGCTTCGTCGCGGTTGTGAGCGCTGGCCTGCGTAGGAGCTAGATGGCGAAGTCGCTCTACGAGAAGATCTGGGACGCCCACGAGGTCGCCCCGGGGCTGATCTACGTCGACCTCCACATGGTCCACGAGGTCACCTCGCCGCAGGCCTTCGACGGCCTTCGGCTGAACGGCCGGCGGGTGCGCCGGCCCGACCGGACGCTCGCGACGGCCGACCACAACGTCCCGACGGACGGCTCGAAGATCGCCGCCCAGATCGCCGACCACCTCTCGCGCGTGCAGGTCGAGGCGCTCGAGCGCAACTGCGAGGAGTTCGGGATCCCGGTCTACTCGATCGGGTCCGATCGGCAGGGGATCGTCCACGTGATCGGGCCGGAGCTGGGCGTGACCCAGCCGGGGATGACGGTCGTGTGCGGCGACTCGCACACGGCGACCCACGGCGCCTTCGGGGCGCTCGCCGTCGGGATCGGGACCAGCGAGGTGGAGCACGTCCTCGCCACCCAGACCCTGATCCAGCCGAAGCCGCGCTCGATGCGGGTGCACTACCGCAGCGAGCTCGGGTACGGCGTCACGCCGAAGGACCTGATCCTGGCCACGATCGGGCAGATGGGCGTGTCCGGCGGCGTCGGCCACGTGATCGAGTACGCGGGCGATCCGATCGAGCGCCTCTCGATGGAGGGGCGGATGACGATCTGCAACATGACGATCGAGGGCGGCGGCCGCGCCGGGATGGTGGCGCCGGACGACGTCACGTTCGAGTGGCTGGAGGGCCGTCCGGCGGCGCCCGATCCGCTGCCCGTCGACGAGTGGCGCAGCCTGCGGACCGACGACGGCGTCGAGTTCGACCGCGAGATCGAGGTGGACGCCTCGACGATCTCACCGCAGGTCACCTGGGGCACGACGCCCGGGATGGTGGCGCCGGTGACCGGCGAGGTCCCGGAACCGCGCACCGAGGGGGAGGAGCGGGCGCTCCGCTACATGGACCTCGCGCCCGGCACTCCCATCCGCGAGATCCCGCTCGACCGCGTGTTCATCGGCTCGTGCACCAACTCCCGGATCGGCGACCTGCGCGCCGCGGCCGAGGTCGTGAAAGGACGCCAGGTGAGCTCGAGCATCGACGCGATGGTCGTGCCGGGCTCGCAGCAGGTGAAGGCCCAGGCCGAGGCGGAGGGACTCGATGAGGTGTTCCGGTCCGCGGGCTTCGACTGGCGCTCGGCCGGCTGCTCCATGTGCCTGGGGATGAACCCGGACATACTGAGCCCGGGAGAGCGCTGCGCGTCGACCTCCAACCGCAACTTCGAGGGCCGGCAGGGGCGCGGCGGCCGGACCCACCTCGTCTCGCCGGAGATGGCGGCCGCGGCCGCGGTCGAGGGCCACTTCGTGGACATCCGCGACTGGGAGCGGGCGATCGCCTGATGGAGCCGATCCAGGTGATCGAGGGCGGCGTGACGGCGCTCCTGCGGGACGACGTCGACACCGACCAGATCATGCCCAAGCAGTTCCTGAAGCGGGTCGAGCGCACCGGCTACGGCGAGTTCCTCTTCTACGACTGGGCGAAGGAGCCCGGGTGGGAGCTCCCGCACAACCCGATCCTCGCCACCGGCCGCAACTTCGGCTGCGGGTCGTCGCGCGAGCACGCGCCGTGGGGCCTCGAGGACTACGGCTTCAAGGCGATCGTCGCGCCCTCGTTCGGGGACATCTTCTACTCGAACTGCACGAAGATCGGGCTGCTCCCGGTGGTGCTCGAGGAGGAGGACGTGCGCGCGCTGGCCGGCGCCGGCGAGACGGCGATCGACCTCGAGCGCCAAACGGTGGCGTTCTCCGGTCACGAGGTCGGGTTCGAGATCGATCCCGACATCAAGCACCGGCTGCTGAACGGGCTCGACGACATCGGCGTGACGCTCGGGAACGCCGACGCGATCGAGCGCTACGAGGCCGACCGCGAGCGCTCCGGCCCCGTGACGACCGCGCTGTGAGCGCGCGCAGCGCGGCGCGCGACTGGGACGCCTCGACGTACGAGCGCGTCTCGGATCCGCAGGTCGGCTGGGCGCGGGCGATCCTCGACCGCCTTCCGCTCGAGGGCAACGAGACCGTGCTCGACGCCGGTTGCGGCACCGGCCGCGTCACCCAGCTCCTGCTCGACCGGCTCCCGCGCGGCCACGTGATCGCGGTGGACTCCGCGCCGTCGATGGTGGAGACGGCGCGCGTGGCCCTCGGCGAACGCGCGACGGTGATTCAGAGCGACCTGGCGGAGCTCACGCTGGAGGAGCCGGTGGACGCCGCCTTCTCGAACGCCGTCTTCCACTGGATCCCCGACCACGACGGGCTCTTTGCCGCCCTGCACGCCGCGATGCGGCCGGGCGCGCCCCTGGTGGCGCAGTGCGGGGGGAGGGGCAACGTCGAGCGCTTCCACGAGACCGTGAAGGAGGTTGCGGAGGAGGATCCGTTCGCCGAGCACCTCGGCGGCTGGGGCGGCCCGTGGAACTACGCCGGCCCCGAGGAGACCGCCGCGCGGCTCGAGCGCGCGGGCTTCGAGGCGGTCAAGACGTGGCTCGAACCGTGGCCGCTCACGCCGCCTGAGCCACGCGAGTACATGCGCTCGGTGTGCCTCGGCCACCACCTGGAGCGCCTCCCCGAGGAGCTGCGCGGGGCCTTCACCGACGCCGTGGCGGAGCGCGCCAACCCGGAGCTCGACTACGTCCGCCTCAACATCTCGGCACGCCGTGGCTGAGGCGCATCGCATCGTCGCGCTCCCGGGCGACGGCATCGGCCCCGAGATCATGGCCGCGGCCCGCGAGCTGCTCGACCGGCTCGGCGGCTTCGAGGTGGAGGAGCACCTCGTCGGCGGGGCGTCGATCGACGCGCACGGCACCGCCCTCACGCCGGAGGTGCTTGCCGCGTGCCGGGCGTCCGACGCCGTGCTGCTGGCGGCCGTCGGCGGGCCGAAGTGGGACACCACGGATCCGGACGCGCCGCGCCCGGAGCAGGGGCTCCTCGGCCTCCGCAAGGGCCTCGAGCTCTTCGCCAACCTCCGGCCGGTCAGGCCCAGCGCGGCGCTGCTCGACGCGAGCCCGCTGCGCCGCGAGCGGATCGAGGGCACGGACCTCCTGGTCGTGCGGGAGCTGACCGGTGGGATCTACTTCGGCGACAGCGGCCGCCGCGACGGCGCCGCGTTCGACACGTGCAGCTACGAGGTCGGGGAGATCGAGCGGATCGCCGAGGTGGCCTTCCGCTTCGCCCGCAGGCGGGTGACCAGCGTCGACAAGGCGAACGTGCTGGAGACGTCGCGGCTGTGGCGGGAGGTGGTCGAGCGGGTGGCGGAGCGCCACGAGGGCACGGAGCTCGAGCACCTGCTCGTCGACAACGCCGCCATGCAGCTCGTCGCGCGGCCGGCGGCCTTCGACGTGATCCTCACCGAGAACCTGTTCGGGGACATCCTGAGCGACGAGGCCGCGATGCTCACCGGGTCGATCGGGATGCTGCCGAGCGCGTCCGTGGGCGCCGGCGGGCCGGGTCTGTTCGAGCCGGTGCACGGCTCGGCGCCCGACATCGCGGGCACCGGCAAGGCCAATCCGCTGGCGATGTTCGGCTCCGTGGCGATGATGCTCCGCTACGGAATCGGTCGCGAAGAGGAGGCCTCGGCAATAGAATCCGCTGTCGATCGCGCGCTCGAGGCGGGCCTGAGAACGCCGGACCTCGGCGGCGACGCCACCACAGAGGACGCCACGCGCGCGGTCCTCGCAAATCTCTAACAACGGGAGCAGTGACGTGAACACCGCGGACCTCATCTGGGCCAACGGAGAGCTGGTGCCATGGGAGGACGCGAAGGTGCACGTACTGACGCATGGTCTGCACTACGGCACGGGCGTGTTCGAGGGGATCCGGGCGTACGACACCGAGATCGGCACGGCGGTGTTTCGCCACCGCGAGCACCTCGAGCGCCTGCACAAGTCGGCGGGCCTCTATTACATGGAGATCCCGTACTCGGTCGACGAGCTGCGCGAGGCCACCCACGAGCTCATCGCACAGAACGGGCTGCGCAGCTGCTACATCCGCCCGCTGGTCGTGCGCGGCTACGGTCCGATGGGCCTCGATCCGCTCTCGAACCCGGTCGAGGTCTACATCGCGGTCTGGGAGTGGGGCGCCTACCTCGGCGAGGAGGGGAAGGCGAACGGCGTCCGCGCGCGTGTCTCGTCGATCCGGCGGATCTCGTCCGACTCGCTGATCCCGCACGCCAAGGCCTGCGGGCAGTATCTGAACTCCGTGCTCGCCAAGATCGAGGCGACGAAGGCCGGCTACGACGAGGCGATCCTGCTCGACAAGCACGGGGTCGTCTGCGAGGGCACCGGCGAGAACGTCTTCGTGATCCGCGACGGGGAGATCATCACTCCGCCGCACACGGCGAGCATCCTCGACGGCATCAACCGCCGTTCGGTGATCGAGATCGCGCGCGACCTCGGCTACCGGGTGACCGAGCGCGACATCGCGCGCTCGGAGCTGACGCTCGCGGACGAGGTCTTCCTGACCGGCACGGCCGCCGAGCTCACGCCGCTGCGCGAGATCGACGACATCGAGCTCGGCCCGCCGGGCGAGATCACCCGCCAGATCCAGCGCGTGTTCGACGACGCCCTGCACGGCCGGGCCGAGCGCTACCGCGAGTGGCTCGACGTGGTGCAGGTACCATCGAAGGCGGCTTGATGCAACTCGCGATGGACGTCCGGCGAATTAGGAGCGCGGCCGCGCTCTAGAGCGCACCGCGCGCGCGGCCGCCGCAGGCCTCCGTACCGCTTCGCCGAACAGAAAGGCGGCCCATCCGATGTCAGAGCAGGTCCTCATCTACGACACCACGCTGCGCGACGGCATGCAGGGCGAGGGCATGTCGCTCTCGGCCGAGGAGAAGCTGCGTGTGGCCCAAGCGCTGGACGGCCTCGGATTCCACTTCATCGAGGCCGGCTTCCTGAGCTCCAACCCGAAGGACGCGGAGCTGTTCGAGCTGCTGGAGCGCGAGTCGCTCGAGCACGCCGAAGTGGTCGCGTTCGGGATGACGCGGCGCCGCGACGTCGCGCCCGACGCCGATCCCGCGCTGCGCCTCCTGGCCGAGTCGTTCGTGCCCGTCTGCTGCCTCGTGGGCAAGACCTGGCAGCTGCACCTCGACAAGGTGACGCGGGTGGATCCCGAGGAGAACCTGCGGATGATCGCCGACTCGATCGCCTTCCTCGTTGGGGAGGGCAAGCGGGTGGTCTACGACGGCGAGCATTTCTTCGACGGCTTCCGCGACGATTCCGCCTACGCGCAGCGCTGCATGCGGGCGGCCGCCGAGGCCGGGGCGGAGTGGGTCACCCTCTGCGACACGAACGGCGCCACCCTGCCCGACGACGTCGCGAACGCCACGCGCGCGGTCGTCGAGGAGCTCGGGGGCGGCACGGGCATCGGGATCCACACCCACGACGACTCGGGCTGCGGCGTCGCCAACTCGATCGTCGCGGTCGAGGCCGGGGCGCGGATGGTCCAGGGCACGATGAACGGCTACGGCGAGCGCTGCGGCAACGCGAACCTGACGAGCATCGTCCCCGCTCTCCAGCTGAAGCTCGGTTACGACTGCATCCCCCCGGACCTACTTGCGGGGCTGACTAAGACCGCGCACCTGGTCGACGAGATCTGCAACGTGAGCCCGAACCCGAACCAGCCGTACGTGGGGCGCAACGCGTTCGCCCACAAGGGCGGGATGCACGTGGCGGCGATAGCGCGCGACACCCGCACGTTCGAGCACGTCGATCCGGCGGCGGTCGGAGCCGACCGCCGCCTCCTGATCTCGGAGCTCTCCGGCAAGGGCACCGTGCACGCGCGGGCCGAGGCGACCGGCCTCTCGCTCGGGGACGAGGAGGCCGCCGGCGTGGTCGAGCGGGTGAAGGAGCTCGAGTCGCGCGGCTTCCAGTTCGAGGCCGCGGACGGGTCCTTCGATCTCCTGATTCGCAAGGAGACGGGCGGCTACGAGCCGCTATTCCGCCTCGAGGCGTGGCGTGTGATCGCCGAGAAGCGCGAGGACGGGCGCGTCCAGACCGAGGCGATGCTCAAGATCTGGGTCGGCGGCGAGCGCTACCTGCGCTCGGCCGAGGGCAACGGCCCGGTGAACGCACTCGACCGCGCGCTCCGGGCGGCGATCGGCGACGTCTACCCGCACCTCCGGGACATCGAGCTCGTCAACTACAAGGTCCGGATCCTCGACGAGCGGAAGGGCACCGGAGCGGTCACCCGCGTGCTGCTCGACGCCAGCGACGGCGTCGACACGTGGGGCACGATCGGCGTCTCGGAGAACATCATCGAGGCGAGCTGGGACGCCCTGGTCGACTCGCTCGAGGCGGGAATGCTCCCCAGCCGGAGCCACCACACCCGGCGCGGGGCGGGCGAGCCGGCGGCGCGGCCGTGACCGATCCCATCCCGCTCGCCCGGCCGGTGATGGGCGAGCGCGAGGAGGAGCTCGCGCTCGAGGTGCTGCGCTCGGGGCGGCTCTCACTCGGCCCCCGGCTCGAGGAGTTCGAGCGGGCCTTCGCCGCCAGGCTGGGCGTGGCCAGCACCAGCGCCGTCGCGAGCGGCACCGCCGGGCTTCACCTGTCGGTGCGCGCGGCGGGAATCGAACGCGGCGACGAGGTGGTCACGACGCCGTTCAGCTTCGTCGCCTCCGCGAACTGCGTCCTCTACGAGGGTGCGCGACCGGTCTTCTGCGACATCGACCGGCGCACGCTGAACATCGATCCGGCCGCGGCCGAGGCGGCTGTGGGGGAGAGGACCGTCGGGCTCCTGCCGGTCCACGTCTTCGGCTACCCGGCGGACATGCCGGCGCTCGAGGGGGTCGCCGCGCAGCGCGGTCTCTGGATCGTCGAGGACGCCTGCGAGGCGCTGGGCGGACGGCACGCCGACGGCCGGGCGGTCGGCGCGCGCGGGCATCTCTCGGTGTTCGGCTTCTACGCCAACAAGCAGCTGACTACGGGCGAGGGCGGGATGGTCGCCTGCCCGACCGCGGCCGACAAGGTGCGCATCGACAGCGAGCGGAATCAGGGCCGGGCGCCGGACATGGCGTGGCTCGACCACGACCGCCTCGGCTTCAACTACCGCCTGACCGACATCGCGTGCGCCATCGGGCTCGCCCAGCTCGAGCGTCTCGACGAGCTGCTCTCGGCGCGGGCGAGGGTTGCAACGCTCTACGGCGAGCTGCTCGACGGGATCGAGGGGCTGGAGCTCCCGTGCCCGGACGCCGACGGCGACGTGCGCGGATGGTTCGTCTACGTGGTCCAGCTGCCTCCCGACGCGGACCGCGCCGCGGTGATCGGCGCCCTCCGCGAGGCCGGGATCGGCTCGAAGCCGTACCTGCCGGCGATCCACCTCATGAGCTTCTACCGCGAGCGCTTCGGGCACCGCGAGGGCGAGTTCCCGGTGTGCGAGGAGGTGGCGCGGCGCTCGCTCGCGCTGCCGTTCTTCCCGCAGCTGACCGAGGCTCAGGTCACGCGCGTCGGGGAGGAGCTCGCCTCGGCTGTGGCCGCGGCGCGCACCGCGGCGGCACGCTAGTTGGCCGTGCCGCGTCCCGCTCCTACGCTCGCGCCCCGCTTCGGCCTCCCAGGGGCGACGAAGGGAGGGCGGAAGTTATGTTCCCGTCACGCTTATCGCTGTGCTGTCACGCTGCGTTCGCCCCGTAGAGAGCGCGCGCCCATCGTCGGTGCCTACCGTCCTGACTTTGCCACCGTATGTGTTGCTAACTCAGGACGGTGGCCGGTAGCCACGAAAAATGGACCCGCATCCAGCGAGGTCCACCGCTGTAACAGTGCCGTAACGAACTGAGAGAGGCAACATCCGGCTCCTCTTCGTCGCCCAACCGGACCCGGCCGGACGCGACTGGGCGGCATGAGCTGAGCGCGTCAACGATCAGCCGGCGCGCAGCGCGTCCACCGCGGCGCGCACCCCGTCCTCGAGCGGGGTCGGGTCCCAGCCCAGCTCGTCCTGGGCCTTGGTCGAGTCCGGGTGCGCGTCCCAGAGGAAGAAGTGGAGCTGCCCGCGGGGGAGGAGCGGCGGGCGGCGGATGATCCGCGAGACGAGCTCGCCGGCCGACGCGAGCACGCGCGCCAGGCGCGGCGGAAGCGACGGCGGGACCCAGCCCCGGCCCGCCGCGTCGACGACCGTCTCGGCCAGCTCGCGAAGCGATACGTGCCGATCGCACAGGATGTAGCGCTCGCCGTCGCGGCCTCGCTCGGCCGCCAGGAGCTGGCCGCGCGCGACCGCGGCGTCGAACGTCACGCCGCAGCCGCCGGGCGGGAGCGCGGGCAGCCGCCGGCGGATCAGCGGCTCGAACAGCTGCTCGTCGAAGGAGATCGAGGACGCCGGAGTGGGTCCGTACACGCCCGCGGGGTTGACGATCACCACGTCGATTCCGTCGCGCGCGGCGAGCGCGAGCTCCTCGGCGCGCTGCTTCGACCGCTCATAGGCCGTCCCCTTCGGGTAGTCGGCGAGGCTCGTCTCGTCGAAGCGGCCGCCGCGCTCCGCGTGGAAGACGTCGATGGTGCTGGTGTGGACCACGCGCCGGGCGCCGGCGCCGCGTGCTGCGCTTATCACGTTCTCGGTCCCGCGCGCGTTGACCTGGTCGAATACCGACTCGTCGGGCACCCACTGCTCGGGCAGCCCCATCGCGTTGAAGACCAGCTCGCAGCCCTCCACCGCCTTGACGAGCGACTCCGGGTCGGTCGCGTCGCCGCGCACGAGCTCGATTCCGGTGGGGAGGAGCGCCTGCGAGCGCTCGGGGTTGCGCACGAGCGCCCGCACCTCGTCGCCGCGCTCGAGAAGCGCCCGGGCGGTGGCGCCGCCGACCTTGCCCGTAGCCCCCGTGACCAGGACGCGCACGGCCGCATCGTACGGAGCGGCCGCCGAGCCCGCACCTGGACTCGGGCGGGGGCCACTTAGACTCAGCGCGATGTCGCGCTTCTCCTCGCCGCAGGACCCGCTGTTCCAGGCGCTCAACTCGTCGGTCGCGTACGACTACCGCCTCGCGCCTTACGACCTCGAGCAGTCGAGCGCGCATGCGCGCATGCTGGCGCGGGCAAACGTCCTCAGCGCGGAGGAGCTGGCGGAGATCGAGCGCGGCCTCAGCACGATCCGCGAGGAGATCGACTCCGACAGCTTCGTCGTCGCCCCCGACGACGAGGACATCCACATGGCGATCGAGCGGCGGCTGATCGAGCTCGTCGGAGCGCTGGGGGGGAAGCTCCACACGGCGCGGTCGAGGAACGACCAGGTGGCGACGGATGTCGCGATGTTCGTGCGGGCGCACAGCCTGTCTGCGATCGAGCTCGTCCACGACCTGATGGCCACCCTGGTGGACCTTGCCGAGCGCCACCACGACTGGGCGATGCCCGGCTACACGCACCTCCAGCGCGCCCAGCCCGTCTACCTCTCGCACCACCTCCTCGCCTACTTCTGGAAGCTGCGGCGCGACGCCGACCGCTTCCGGCAGGCGATGACCGCCGCCGGGGAGCTCCCGCTCGGAAGCGGGGCGCTCGCGGGGGTGACCTTCGAGACCGACCGCGAGGGCCTCGCCCGGGAGCTGGCGTTCGCGCGCGTGTCCGCGAACTCGATCGACGCCGTGTCGAACCGCGACTTCGTGCTCGACTACCTGGCGGCGGCGGCGACCTGCGCGACCCATCTCTCGCAGCTCGGCGCCGAGGTGGTGCTCTGGTCGAGCGAGGAGTTCGGCTTCTGCCAGCTTCCCGACTCCTTCGCATCGGGCTCGAGCATCATGCCCCAGAAGAAGAACCCGGACGCTGCGGAGCTCCTGCGGGCCAAGGCGCCGCGCGTGCTCGGGCACCTCGCCGCGCTGCACGGCGTGCTCCACGGCCTGCCGCTCGCCTACAACAAGGACCTCCAGGAGGACAAGGAGCACCTCTTCGACGCGGTCGACACGATCGAGCTGTCGCTGCGGGTGGCGCGCGAGCTCCTGCGCGGGCTGTCCTTCGATCGCGAGCGGATGGCGGACAAGGCCGCCGACGAGTTCCTGGCGGCGACCGACGTGGCCGATGTGCTCGTCCGGCGCGGGGTGCCGTTCCGCGAGGCGCACGGCCTGGTGGCGTCGCTGGTCAGGCGCGCCGTGGAGAGCGGCCGCACCCTGTCGGAGCTGAGCCAGGCCGAGGTGGCCGAGCTCGCGCCACAGTTGTCGGAGGACGGGCTCGGCGAGCTGCTCGCGAGCGGGGCCTTCATCGAGTCGAAGGTGTCGGAGGGCGGCACCGCTCTGGCGCGCGTCGAGGAGCAGCTCGAGCACGCGCGCACCGCGCTCCGCGAGGCGAAGCCCTGAGCGCGGGCGGCCTCGACCCGCGCAGCCGCGCGTTCTACGACCGGTCGGTGCACGAGGTCGCGCACGACCTGATCGGCTGCGTCGTCCGCCACGGGGACGCGTCGGGCACGATCGTCGAGGCGGAGAGCTATCACGAGGAGGAGCCGGCCTGCCACGCGTTCGCGGGGCTCACGCCGCGCACCGCCACGCTGTTCGGCCCGCCCGGTCACGCCTACGTGTACCGCTCGTACGGGATCCACGCGCTGCTGAACGCCGTCTCCGAGCCGCAGGGGGTGGGAGCGGCGGTCCTGATCCGCGCGCTGGAGCCGCTCGAGGGCATCGACCTGATGCGGGCCCGGCGGGGGCTCGACGCGGTCGAGGCGCTGTGCTCCGGCCCTGGAAAGCTCACCGAGGCGCTCGGGATCGGGCTCCAGCTGAACGGCACTCCGCTCACCGGAGAGGGCCCGATCGAGTTGCTGGCGCCGCCGGCCGGCCGTTCAGCGACGGTGGTCCGCGGGACGCGCATCGGGATCACCAAGGCGGTGGAGCTCCCATGGCGGTTCTGCGACGCGGGCTCGCGTTGCGTGTCGCGGCCGTGGCCGGACGCGATGCGGGCCGCCGCCGCGCAGGAGCGGGCGCGCCGAGACCGGCGCGCCGCGTAGAGCGCGGCTCGCTACTGCCCGGTGCCGTTCGGAGTTCGGTTGCCGCCGCCGGGGGACGGCGGGCTGACCTGCTGTCCCGGGGACTGCTGCTGCGGCGGGCTCGGCTGCTGCTGCGGGGGCGGCGCGGGCGTCTGCAGTTGCGGCTGGACCTGTCCGCCGCCGGTCCCGCCTCCCGTCCCGGTGCCGGGCGTTGTCTGCTGCGGAGTCTGGGTCTGGGGCAGCGTGCTCGACGGGCCGCCGCTCGTCCCGCTCGGCGCGTACGAGCCCGATCCGCTGCCGCTCGACCCGCCGCTCCCGGGGTTGTGGGAGGCGTCGATCGCAAGGATCGAGTCCATCAGGTCGTGCCAGATGTCGGCCGGATACGTGCCGCCTTCGACGGGGCCGCCGCCGTAGTCGTGCGCCATCGACTTCAGGGTGTCCGGATAGCCGACCCAGACCGCCGCGGTGTACTTCTTGGTGAAGCCGACAAACCAGGCGTCGCCGTAGTTCTCGGTCGTGCCGGTCTTGCCTCCGGCCCAGGCCGCGATCTGCGCGTGCGTTCCGGTGCCGCCGGCGATCACACCGTGGAGGAGGCTCTTCATCTCGCCCGCGACGTACTGCGAGTACACGCGCTTCGATCTCACCTGATCGGTGCCGATCGTGTGCCCGCTCAGGTCAGTGACCTTCTCGATCGCAACCGGGCCCATGTTGCCGGAGGCCAGGCTCCCGGAGTGACGCACGCCGTCGTTGGCGATCGTGGAGTAGGCGTACGCCATCTCGAGCGGAGTAACGCCCTCCTTCAACCCCCCGAGCACCATCGCCGGATTGGTGGACAGCCGGGTGCGGAGGCCCATCTTGCGCCCCATGCGCGCGACCTTCTTCGTGCCCACCTTGAGGCCGATAGTGGCGAACACCGAGTTGTCCGACTCCGCGGTCGCGCTCGTCAGGGTGGTGCTGCCCGCGTAGGTGTTACCGAAGTTGTGAACGCCGAAGATCATCTTCCTTCCGTGCTGGTAGAAGACGAACTGCTTCGGCGCGGACGTCCACACGGAATCGGGGCTGATCCCGTGGGTCAGGGCGGTGGCGAGGATGAACGGCTTGATCGCCGAGCCGGGCTGCCTGTGGCCGTTCGTGGCCAGGTTGAACGGATGGTGCGCGAAGTCGTTGCCTCCGACCATCGCCCGCACTCCACCGGTTGCGTTGTCGATGACGACCGCCGACGCCGTCGGTCCGACGCCGGCGAGGTGTGCCTGGATCGCGTTCGCCGCGGCCTTCTGCATCTCGGGGTCGAGCGTGGTGGTGATGTGAAGCCCACCGCCGAAGGTGGTGCCCGGTCCGTACCGCTGGACCATTTGCTGTGAGACCCAGCTCGAGAAATACGGCTGGGTCGACTCGGGCTGCGGTGGCCGAAGGTCGTGCCGGGTGGGAATCGCCTGCAGGAGTGCGTGCGAGTACTCAGCCTTCGTGATGAGGTGCTGTGCGTACATCTTCTTCAGCACCAGATCGCGTCGCTTGGTGGCCTGAATCGGATGCACTACCGGGTCGTATGCCGCGGGCGAGGCGATCAGGCCGGCCAGGAGAGCGGCCTGATCGGGTGACACGTTGGCGGCCAGGCGATCGGACTGCGTGTAGTGGCGGGACTGGCCGAAGTACGTGCGCATGGCCGACTCGATTCCGTAGGCGCCGTTCCCGAAGTACACGGTGTTGATGTACTCGGTGAGGATCTTGTCCTTCGACCACCTGCGCTCGAGGTGGTATGCGAGCGCGGCCTCGCGCAGCTTCTCGAAGACCGTACGGTCGCGCTGGGCGGCCAGCGCGTTCTTCACGAACTGCTGGGTGATGGTGGAAGCGCCCTGCGACGCCTTCTGCCGCAGCACGTCCTCAACCACCGCGCGCGCGATCCCGCGGAAGTCGACGCCCTGGTGCTGATAGAAGCGTTGGTCCTCGATCGCCACGACCGAGTTCTTGATATTCGGCGAGATCTGGCTCGAGGTGAGCAGGATCCGGTTCTGCGTATCGGTGAGGTGGGCAATCGACAGCTTGCCGCCGTCGGCGAAGAGGATCGAGTTCCTGGCCGCGCGGTACTGCGCCCTGTCCTCAAGCTTCGGGAGCTCGTTGGAGACGGCCATCATCATCCCGAAGATCGTCGAGAGCACTGCGAGGACCGACAGGACGCTGACGAGCAGAAGGAGCCTCAGCTTCTTGAGCTTGCGCTTCGGTCGCGCCCCCTCGGCCGTGCGCTGCGGCGCGGGCCGCACGGGCGGCGGCCTCAGCGGTATCGGCGTGGTCTCCTGCATGCCATCTGGCGCGGCGGGCCCGCGCGTGTAGTGAGGGCGGTCGGACCAATGCTGGGCGAGGCGGGCTCCGTCCGGCGGCGCGGCGAGTCTAGCATCGCACGGATGAGCGGCCGGGGTACATCCGGGGCGGACTTCCTGCTTCGAAACGTGGAGAACGCGCTGCCCGAGGGCGAGCTCGAGCGGAAGCTCGAGGAGGGCCGTCCGCTGCGCGTGAAACTCGGCCTCGACCCGACGGCGCCCGACATCCACCTCGGCCACACGGTGGTCCTGCGCAAGCTGCGGGCGTTTCAGGATGCAGGTCACGTCGTCGTCCTGATCGTGGGGGACTACACGGCGCGAGTGGGGGACCCGAGCGGCCGCTCGACGGCCAGGCCCCAACTCGACCCGGAAGAGATAGACCGCAACGCGGACACCTACCGGCAGCAGGCCTTCACGGTGCTCGATCCGGACCGCACGGAGGTGGTCCACAACGGCGAGTGGCTCGACATGAAGGCCGAGGAGCTCTTCCGGCTGGCGAGGACGGCCACGGTGGCGCAGCTGCTTGAGCGCGACGACTTCGCGGCACGGTTCGCGGCGGGCTCCCCTATCTCGGTTCTGGAGCTGCTCTACCCGCTCCTGCAGGGGTACGACTCGGTCGCTGTCCGGGCGGACGTCGAGCTCGGCGGCACTGATCAGCTCTTCAATCTGCTGCTCGCGCGGCAGGTCCAGCAGGCGTACGGCGTGCCGCAGCAGGTGGCGATCACGATGCCGCTCCTGCCGGGCACGGACGGGGTCCGGCGGATGTCGAAGTCGGAGGGCAACTACGTGGGCGTGACTGAGCCGCCCGAAGAGATCTTCGGGAAGCTGATGAGTATCCCGGACGACGTGATGCCCGCCTACTACCGGCTGCTGCTGGACCGCGACGTCGATCCCGCGCTGCCGCCGGTGGAGGCCAAGCGGGCGCTGGCGCGGGAGCTCACGGCGCACTTCGGAGGGGGAGAGGAGGCTGCACGCGCTGCGGAGGCCCACTTCGACCGGCTGCACGTCGAGCACGAGGCGCCCGAGGAGGTTGAGGACGCGATGCTTCCCGAGGGCGAGACCGTCCATTTGCCGGCGCTGATCGCCGATCTGTTCGGGCTGTCGCGATCCGAGGCGCGGCGGCTCCTGTCCCAGGGCGGGGTCAAGCTCGACGGGGAGCCATTGTCGGATTCCGACCTCGATGTGCCGGCCGAGCGCCTGCGCGACAGGCTGCTGCAGGTGGGCCGGCGGCGGTTCAAGCGCCTGCGGGGTGGGCCTTCGTAGCGCCAAGGCCGCTCCAGAAGCGGCATCGCAAGGCCTTCATTGCATTGCCCGGGACGCTTTCCGGCGCTATACTCGCGGTGCCTTGACGGCCTTTGAGAAGACCGACTGGGAGAACGCCTCAACCTAGGGAAGCCGCGAGAGCGGACCGGCGGTCGGAGGCCTCCCCCGGAGGCCTTTTCTGTGGCCGGATGGCGGCGCAGTCAGGAGCGGAGTCCCCGCTCCGGAGGGCGCGGCGGTCTTTGAAAACTCAACAGCATGCGCGACTCGGGGCTCGGCTTCGGGCTTCG
Source organism: Actinomycetota bacterium (assembly GCA_005885165.1). Classification (GTDB taxonomy): domain Bacteria; phylum Actinomycetota; class Thermoleophilia; order Solirubrobacterales; family Thermoleophilaceae; genus AC-37. Next base: position 957 of record VAXR01000041.1, on the reverse strand, counting down.
ATCGCGTCCAGGTTCGACCCGCCGCCCATTCGTGGGCGGTGGTCTAGATCAATACCCGTCAAGTCCGGCGCGGGCCCGTGGTGTACAGGGCGCGCGATCAGTACGGACCTGACAACTCTCAGTAAGACAGTGGAGCCGGCACCGCTTCGGCGGCGCCGGATGACACGCAGGTTCTTTACGGAGAGTTTGATCCTGGCTCAGGACGAACGCTGGCGGCGTGCTTAACACATGCAAGTGGGGCGACGAAGCAGGCTTCGGCCTGTGGCAAAGCCGCGAACGGGTGAGTAACACGTGGGTAACCTGCCCCGATGACTGGGACAACCCGGGGAAACTCGGGCTAATACCGGATGTGCTCACACCACATCAGTGGTGTGCGTAAAGGTAGCTTCGGCCTCCGCATCGGGATGGGCCCGCGGCCCATTAGCTTGTTGGTGAGGTAAAGGCTCACCAAGGCTGCGATGGGTAGCTGGTCTGAGAGGACGATCAGCCACACTGGGACTGAGACACGGCCCAGACTCCTACGGGAGGCAGCAGTGGGGAATCTTGCGCAATGCGCGAAAGCGTGACGCAGCAACGCCGCGTGGGTGAAGAAGGCCTTCGGGTTGTAAAGCCCTTTCAGTTGGGACGAAGCCCGGGCGGTGAATAGCCGTTCCGGGTGACGGTACCTTCACAAGAAGCCCCGGCTAACTACGTGCCAGCAGCCGCGGTAATACGTAGGGGGCAAGCGTTGTCCGGAATCATTGGGCGTAAAGAGCGCGTAGGCGGCCCGATAAGTCTGCTGTGAAAGTCAAGGGCTTAACCCTTGAATGCCGGTGGATACTGTCGGGCTAGAGTCCGGAAGAGGCGAGTGGAATTCCTGGTGTAGCGGTGAAATGCGCAGATATCAGGAGGAACACCGATGGCGAAGGCAGCTCGCTGGGACGGTACTGACGCTGAGGCGCGAAAGCGTGGGGAGCA
>VAXR01000236.1 GCA_005885165.1 Actinomycetota bacterium | reverse complement strand
AGCACGCGGTCGAGCTCCGCGATCCCGGTTACGAACCGCTCGATCGGCGCCGCCGCCACGTCGGCGAGCGGAACCGGGCGAGCAGCCCGCGTGCTGCGCCGCGGGCCCGGACGCGCCTCGGGCGCGCGCTCCTCGACAAGCGTGTTCCACTCGCCGCAGCCGGGGCAGCGGCCGAGCCAGCCGGTGCTCTCGTGGCCGCATTCGGTACAAGCGTGGACGGTCCTGGCGGCCATGGCGTCAACGGTAAGCAAGCAGGCGGACGAGCTTCGCCCCCCGAAACGATGCACTTGCGACCGCTCGCTGGCCGCGACCGGACACCGAGCCGAAGATGAAAACGCTCGACCGGCGGAGGCTCATCACGCCGGTCGAGCTTCTCCATGTTCGCGCACCGCATGCGCGGTCCTGCGGATACGGCTCAGGCCGCGCGCAGCAGAAAGCGGTTCCCGCGCGGCCTCCACGTCGCCCGCCTCCGGCAGTACGACCTCGTAGGAACGCAGCCCGAGCGCGCCGGGCGCCGGCATCGGCCCGCCGCGGCTGTGCCACACGTTCATCCCCAGATGATGGTGGTAGCCGCCGGCCGAGACGAACGATGCGCTCGGCATGTGCGCCATCACGTCGAAGCCGAGCACCCGCGTATAGAAGTCCTCCGAGGCGGCGATGTCGGACACCTTCAGGTGCACGTGCCCGACCGTCGTCGCGGCGGGCACCGCTCCCGGGTCGCCCGGGTCGCCGTCGAGCTCGCGCAGCACATCCTCGAGATCGAGCGGCAGGGTGTCCATCCGGACCCCGTCCCCCGCTCGCGGCCACTGCTCGCGTGGGCGGTCGCGGTAGATCTCGATTCCGTTCCCCTCCGGGTCGCTCAGGTAGAGCGCCTCGCTCACCAGGTGGTCCGACGCCCCCGACAGCGGCCAGCCGGCGCGTCCGAGCCGCACCAGCGACAGGGCGAGGTCACGCCGCGTCGGCAGCAGTATCGCCATGTGGAACAGGCCCGTCGCGTTCGGGTCGGGCGCCCGGGCCGTGGGGTCCTCGTGCAACCCGACCAGCCCGCGCTCGTCCGGCAGCCCGATCACCTCGCGGTAGAACCTGCGCTCGCGGTCCGCGTCCGCGACCGTGAGGTCAACCCGCCCCATGTGAGTGGCGGCGGGGAGGCTGGCCGCGGGCACGCCGGCGAGCTAGCTCTCGGTGGGCGGGCCCGGCTCGTCGTCGGCGGGCGGGGCGTCGGGCACGTCGGGGAGGACCTCCGGCTCATCCGGCAGGTCGCCTCCGCCCGAGCCCTCGGGCAGCCCACGGCCGTCGCTGCCTTCCTCGGCGGCCTCGCCCTTGGCCCCCACGCCGACCGGTTCGCGCGTCTTGCCCGCCGGCGGCGCGGTGATGCTGATCTTCACCTCGGGATCCTCGCCGTCCGCCGGCTCTTCGCCGCGGTCGATCTCCACGGTGGAGCCGGGCCGCATGTTCTCGGCGCGCAGGACCTCGTCGGCGAGCGGGTCCTCGATGTAGCGCTGGATGGCGCGCCGCAGGGGCCGTGCGCCCATCGTCGGATCCCAACCCTTCTCCACGAGCAGGTCCTTGGCGTCCTCGGACAGGTTGAGGGACAGCTCGCGCTCCGCCATGGACTCGCGGATCCGCCGCAGCAGCAGCTCGACGATCTCCTTGATCTCGTCGCGGGTGAGCTTGTGGAAGACGATGACCTCGTCGATCCGGTTGAGGAACTCGGGACGGAAGAGCTTCTTCAGCTCGCCCATGATCCGGTTCTTCATGTC
>VAXR01000082.1:8141-16142 GCA_005885165.1 Actinomycetota bacterium | reverse complement strand
TGCGCGGCTACGGCGATTACCTGGAGCAGTTGCATCCCGATCTTCGCAAGACGATGGCGGAGGTCGGCGCCCCCGAGGGGTTCGAGGACGTCGTCGCGTCGCTGAATCCGATCTCGGACGATCAGCCCGACGTGCCCCCGCACTGGAGCGTGACGTTCGGAGTCGACGATGCGGACGCCATCGCCGCCAAGGCGGTCGAGCTCGGCGGCAAGGTGCTCGCCCCGCCGTTCGACGCCCCCTGGGTCCGGATGACCGTAATTGCCGATCCGCAGGGCGCGACGTTCATCGCCAGCAAGTTCGTCCCTCAGAACAGGAACCTCGCAACCGAGGCGAATTCGGCTAGCGTTACCTAAGCGGCACCCAGCGCGGGCTGGATCGGGGGCGCCGGGCATGCAGATGACCCGACCAACAGGTACCCGCAAGTGGTGACGACCGAGGAAATCGGCGCCGTCACGCTATTCGCGGCTCTCGAGCCGGAGCAACGTGAGCAGCTCGCGCGCGTGTCGGCGGACATCAGCCTCGCGCCCGGCGAATTCGCGGCTAACGAGGGCGATGAGCGCGCGCTCTTCGCCGTGCTCGAGGGTCGCATCGAGCCGGTCAGGCTCGTCGAGGGGATCGAGCGCGTCCTCGGCGAGCGCCACCCGGGCGACGTGTTCGGCGAGGTGCCGCTCGTGCTCGGGACGGTGTTCCCGGTGGGCTTTCGCGCAGCGGAGGCCTCGCGCGTGATGCGGATCGACGTCTCGGATTACCACGCCGTTGCGTCCGTCGTCCCGGACGTCGCAACCGAGGTCGGGCGGCTGGCGGCCCACCGGATGAGCGGGTCGCGCGGCCTGCAGGGACTCGCCGCCGAGCGGCCGCCCCCGCGCGCGGTAGTGGCCGGGCATCGATGGGATGCCTCCTGCACGGAGCTTCGCCGCTTCCTCGACCGCAACCAGATCACCTTCAAGTGGGCCGCGCCCGACGCGCCCGATGGGGAGGATGTCTGGGGCGGCCCCCTACCGCCCGAAGGGGACCTGCCGGCGATCCGGGTCGTCGACGGCACCACCGCGGTGCGACCGGGGTTCCGCGCCGTGGCCGAGCTCCTGGGGCTCGCGACCGATCCCGCCGCGGCGGAATACGACACGGTGATCGTGGGCGCCGGTCCCGCGGGTCTGGCCGCGGCCGTCTACGGAGCATCGGAGGGCCTGAAGACGGTCGTGGTCGAGCGCGAGGCGCCGGGCGGCCAGGCGGGCACCTCCTCCCGGATCGAGAACTACCTCGGCTTCCCGTCCGGCGTCTCGGGGGACGAGCTCGCGAGTCGCGCCCTGCAGCAGGCGCGGAGGCTCGGCGCCGAGATCCTCGTAACGAGGTCGATCCTGGGGATAGACCCTGCGACCCGCGAGCTGCACCTCGACGGCGGCGACGTTCTCCGGGCACGGACGATCATCCTCGCCTGCGGCGTCGCATGGCGGCGCCTGTCGGCGGACGGGTTCGACCGGCTCGCCGGGAAGGGCATCTCCTACGGCGCGGCACGCAGCGAGGCGCCGAATGCACACGGCCTCGACATTCACCTCGTCGGTGCCGGCAATTCGGCTGCGCAGGCGGCGCTGTTCTTCTCCACCCATGCCCGCAGCGTGACCATCATCAGCCGCTCCGGCACGCTCGAGAAGAGCATGTCGCGCTATCTCGTCGACCAGCTCGCCGCGCGCCCGAACATCCGCACGATGCTCGGGGCCGAGGTCGTCGCGGCGCACGGCGAGCTCTCGCTCGAGGCGATCGACCTGCGCGACCGCACGACCGGCGCGACGACCCGCGCCGAGTCAGGCGGGCTGTTCATCTTCATCGGCGCGGACGCCGAGACGGGATGGCTCCCGCCCGAGATCGCGCTCGACCGCCGCGGTTACGTGCTGACCGGCTCCGGCATGCGCGCCACCGGCCGCTGGACACTCGACCGCGACCCGTACCTACTCGAGACGAGTGTGCCCGGGATCTTCGCGTGCGGCGACGTGCGGTTTGGACCGGTGAAGCGCGTCGCCGCGGCCGTCGGCGAGGGCAGCATGGCCATCGCCTTCGTGCACCAGTTCCTCAGGGAGGCGCGGCCGGCCGAGGCGAAGCTGCCGGCTGGAGCGACCTAGAGATTCGGGGTTCTACAGAAGGGTCGGCTAGCAGTCGGCCTTCGCCACGGCCTTCCAGTCGGTGAAGTAGCGGCCGGTGGGGTAGTACGCCCCCATCTGGGCCTGCTCCTGCCCGTAGGAGACGTTCTGGAGCGCCTGGGGGAAGGAGGCGTCCGGGAGCATGTGGCGGTAGATCATCACGCCGTCCGTCTGCGGGCCCCACGGGATCCAGCTCGCCGAGCGGCAGCGGTTCTGCGCCGCGACCGGCCAGGAGGCCGGCTGGGACACCACGAGCGTGTAGTTCCCGCTCGCATCGACCTTCACCTGGTCGTCGCGCCGGCAGCCGACATAGCGCTGGTCGAAGGGGTCGTTCTGGCAGAACGACCAGTAGCGCAGCTGGACGCCGCTTGGCATGGTCGGCGCGCTGGGGTACGTCGCCGCGAAGGTTGGCGCCTTGCCGTGGAACACGACGATCGGGCCGAAGCCACGGGTGATGAACGCGTAGGCGTAGGCGTTGTCGAGGTTCGAGAGGAAGCCGCCGCTGCCGAAGTTGCCGCACGGGCTCTGCCCCGTCTTCGGAATCGCGTCGCCGGCCTGGTTGTCGAACAGGAGGTCGGAGCCCGATTGGCAGAGGTTGACGAACTTGTGCCAGGCCGGCGGGTTGCGGCCCGGATACGGCGCGCCTGTGCCGGGCCCGGCCGTTCCCGCGTACGCATTGGTGACCGTGCTGCTCGACGGCTTCTCGAGATTCCGGCAGGGGGAGGTCGTCGCGGGCGGTCCGCTGGAGGACGTCGGCTCCCAGGTGACCTGCGGTAGCCCGACCCCGCCGGTCACATCCCGGCCCTGGTCCGGGACGTAGACGCGTAGGGTGATTACCCCTCTCGGGTTCTTCGTCGGATCGACGTAGATCGTGTTCGGCCCCGGGTTGTCGTTTGGATCGAACGTGATAAACAGCGTGTAGTGCCGCTGGCTCGTCGGGGTGGTGCGGTCGGCACCCGGCAGGAACGGGTTCGCGCTCCCGGCATCCGGCGCAAGCTCGAAGTCGGACTTCTTCGCAAACGGGCGCAGGATCGGGTCATAGACGTTCCAGGACGTGTAGCGGGAGTACGGGAAGATTCCGTCGATCCGTATCCGTGTGCCGGGCACGGCCAGGTATCGAGTGGACCAGTACTGCGCGGAGCTGTCCGGGAACAGGATGTTGACCGTGTCCGCGTCGAAGCGGGTCGCCGTGAGGTCGCAGGTCTGATCGACACCCTGGGCGCGAGCGGCGGCCGGCGCCACGAGCACGGCCACGCACGCCGCCGCGATCACGGCTCGCACGCCCCTCCTCCCCCGATCCGCCATGGGATTGTCTGAATACCCAAACTGAGGAGTGCCTACGCCCCGGGGTCCGCGATTGTCTACTTCGCGACGCGGTAGCGAAGGTTCACGACCTGCCCAGAGGCTGAGGCGTCGAGCATCTCGAGGCTCGCCGGCGTGCCGGGATCGCCGAAGAGCCGCACCCCGTCGCCGAGCAGCACCGGGAGGACGATGATCAGGAACTCGTCGAGGAGGCCCGCGCGCAGGCACTGCCCGACGACGTTCGCGCCGAGCACCAGCAGGTCGCGGCCATCGGCGGCCGCGAGTGCCGTCTCGACCGCCTCGCGGATATCGCCCGAGATGAAGGTGTACGCCGGATCGGCCTCGTCGTCGGGCGGCGTGTGGGTGAGGACAAAGATCGGCCCGCTCCAGCGCCCGCCGAAGGGCTTGCTCGTCTCGGGCCGATCCGCCCGGCGGCCCACCTCGTAGCCGCGCCTGCCGCCGAGGATCGCGCCGGTGGACGCGATCACCTCGTTGATGAGATCGGCAGGCGCGTCCCCTGCATACTCGAAGACCCAGTCCATCTCGTGGTTCGGCCCGGCGATGAACCCGTCGAGCGACATTGTCGTGCTGGCCAGGACCTTCGCCATCGTGGGCAGGAGTTTGACGAGAAGGGAGTCGGGCGTCAGGCGACGGGCGCTGCGGCGATTGGTGCGACTCCGAGCTGTCCGTGCAGGAACGGAAGCAATCGCTCTGCCACCACCTCCGGCGTTCGCAGGTGCACGTAGTGGCCCTCGTCGGGCAGAACGACGATCTCCGCGCGCGGGAAGCTCCGGCGTTGGTCATCCGCGTGCCTCACGGGCACGAACCGGTTGCGCGCGCCCCAGACCACGAGCGCCGGGCGGTCGAGGCGCCTCACGGCGTCGACGACGAGGCTCGTGGTCCTGAACGGGCCGCTCCGATAAAAGCGGCGGATGGCGCGGCGGCTCGACCAGTCGTACTCACGGCGCCAGCGGTCGAGCACGCCACCCGGCAGCGGCGGGTCGTACAGCCGCAGCGCCGGACGCATCAGCGCGCCGCCGAGCAGGACGCTGAGCGTGCCGATCACGGGAAGCCGGCTGAGCTGCGCGATCGCGTGCCAGCGATAGCGGATCAGCGTGCCGGTGTTGATGAGCGTCGCGCTCGCGAACGCATCCGGGTGTGCGGCCGCCCAGTACATCGCCGCCTCGCCGCCGAGGTCGTTCGCCACCACGTGGACGCGGCGGATCCCCAGCTCGTTCAGGACGTTCTGGACAAACGTCGCCCACACCGGCCCGGAGTAGCCGAGGCGCGGAGGCTTGTCGGCCTGCCCGAAGCCGACCAAGTCGAACGCGACGGCGCGTGAGAACTCGGCGACCCGCGGCAGGAAGTAGTCCCAATCGTCCGCGGACCCTGGCCCGCCGTGGATGAAGACGACGGCCTCGTCGCTTGCCGGACCGCTCTCGAGGACCCGTGTTCGGATCCCCATTGCCGTTATCTCGCGCGTTTGGATCGATTCGTGATGTGTCATCGGAACCCCTCAGTACGCTGATTTTGTGGATCCACTGTTCGAGTTCGCGCTTTCTGTGAAGGCGCTGCAGCGGGAACTCGAACGCGGTTCGAACGAGCTGACGAAGCCGCTCGGCCTCACGGCCCCCCAGGCCGACGCGCTCGTCGTCATCGGGCAGGCGCAGCCAGTTGCTCTCAAGGACCTTGGACGCCTCTTGATCGCCGAGGCCGGCCACCCGAGCCGGCTGGTCGACCGCCTCGTCGAGGCCGGGCTGGTCGAGCGCCGAGCTGCCGAAGACGACCGCCGCCGTCTCGAACTCGAGCTAACCCCGGCGGGCCGGCGGCTTGCGCGACGGGTCGAGAAGGCGCGGCAAGACCTCTTCGACGCAAGCCGGCCGCATGTCGATGAAAAGCGTGTCGCGGCTGCCACCGCCCTGCTCCGGCGGCTCCTCGAGGGCACTCCGGCGGGCGAGCTCATCGCGCGCAGGCACGATCTTGCTGGGATCCAACCCCGCACCAGTCTGCACAGTTCGACCTCGTCGTCGAAACCTTTGAGCTGGTGCTGGCCCAGCGGCTCTGCCCGGATCCCGGCCGCCGCGGCGACCGTCGCCGCGGCGACGACCTCGCCGGCTGGAGCCGCCTTCACGGCGCGCGCGGCGAGGTTGACGACTGGGCCGAAGACGTCGCCTTCGCGCAGGAGCACGTCGCCCGCCGCGACGCCGGCGCGCACAGTCGGGACGACGGGGTGCTCGGCGAACGTGCCAGCCAGGTCCAAGGCGATTGTGCAGGCGCAGGCTTCGTCGCTCGCGGTGTAGAGCACCTCATCGCCGATCAGTTTCACGACACGGCCGCCAGCCGAGGTCACGACGTCGGCGGCGAGGTGCTCGAACTCGCTGAGCACCGACCCCAGCTCGCGCGTCGAAAGGCGTTGCGCCAGCGCGGTCGACCCCACGAGGTCCACGAAGCCCACGCACATGGGCCGGGTCTCATACCCGCTGTCGGCCAGGTCGGCGAGGATCGTGCGCCTAGCGGCGATGATGTGCTGGCGCAGCAGAATGTCGAGGGCCGCGTTCAAGGTCGGCATGAGGGCCGCGGCCTCGGCGTTGCCATGGGCCAGGCCTAATCCGACGGGATCCTCGTCGCGCACGGCTGGCTCGACGTTCACCAGGAAGGCGGAGACGATCGCGTCGGCGAGGCGGGCCATCGCCGAGCCCATCACGCGCACGAGCTGAACGACGGCGTCCTCGCCGAAGACCGCCTCGGCCGCTGCCATGCCAGCGGCGAGACCGACGATCTGCTCGCCGAGCAGGCGGTCGCCGGGCCCGGGCTCCGGGAAGCCCGCGGCCCGAATGATCCGGAGGAGCTTCTCCTCGGAGACGCTCGAGCGCTCCACTGCCTCGGACACAGTCAGCGCCGCGCCGCCGCGGATCGCCACGACGGAAGCCAACACCGGCAGCTCCTCTCGGTAGAGGACCAAATCCTCGGCCGTGGCGCTGAGGCTCACGAGGTAGTTGAGCAACTCCAGTCGCTCCGCCGCCTCGGGCGCGTTGGGGTCGTAGATCCCGAGCGACTCGAAATCTGCGGCGCTCAGCTCGGGCACGGCTGCAACCGCCGCGTCGAGGGCTCGTCGGACAGGACGGCGCGGGTGCCGCGGCGCGGCGCCAGCACGATCGCGCGCCGTCTGGCCGACTCGGGGCGCGTCGACGCGGCGCGCAGGCGGGTTTGCGAGAGGATCGTCTCAAGCACCACCTTCATCTCGAACATCGCGAAGCTCCCGCCCACGCAGCGGCGCACACCTCCGCCAAACGGCAGCCAGCCGTAGGTCTCAGGTGGCCGGTCGAGAAAGCGTTCCGGGCGGAACGCGTCGGGCTCGGGATAGAGATCGGCCCGACGGTGGGCGAGGTAGATGCAGGGGGCGACGATCGTCCCTGCAGGCAACCGATGTCCGGCCGTCTCGAGGTCGGCTGTGAGCTTGCGGTCGACGAAAGCGATCGGCGGATGCAGCCGCAGGACCTCCTTGATCACCGCGTCCAGGTACTCATCGTTGTCTTCCTCATGGAGGCGATCGAGGGCTGCCGGGTGCCGGAAAAGCTCGTCGAACGCCCAGGCAAGCGCGGTGGCGGTCGTCTCGTGGCCGGCGAGCAGCAGCGTCACGAGCTCGTCCCGGAGCTCGCGGTCGCTCATGGCACTTCCGTCCTCGTCGCGTGCCTGCAGCAGCAGCGAGAGGATGTCGTCGCGCTCGGCCAGCGTGGGGTCGGCGCGCCGCCGGGCAATCTCGGCGAGCAGGAGGGCGTCCATCTCGGCGACGGCGCGCTCGAAGGGCGCTCGGATGTTGATCGGGCCGATCTTGCCCGGAAGGCCCATCAGCAGCTCGGACAGCGGGTTGGCCACCATCTCGAGCGCCCCCTTTATTGCCCCGCCAACCTGGCCGCGGCGCTCTGGATCGTCGAGGCCGAAGACCGCCGCGAGGATCACCTCCAACGTGATTGCCTGGAAGCCCGGCTGCAGCGCGAACGGTCGCTCCCGCGGCCAGCGAGCCACCTCGCGCTCGGTCGCCTCGGCAACTAGCTCGCCGTAGGCGGTCATCCGCGCGCCGTGAAACGGCGGCAGCAGCAGCTTGCGCTGGCGCATGTGCTTGGCGCCGTCGAGCAGGAGGATCGATGTCGGGCCGAACATCGGCGCCATCGGCTCCCGTAACTCGCCGACGCGCAGCTGGTCCGGTCCGGCTGTGAACACAGCCTTGATGGTGTCCGGGTGGGTCAGAAACACCACGTCACTGAAGCCACGCTGGCCGAACCCCAGCAGCCGCAGAGTAAAGGCGTCTCCGTGGCGGCGCTGGCAGCCCTCGAGGAACGCGCACGGCCGCATCCCCCATGTGATCACCTGCGCGGGGGCGGGCATCCGCGGGCCGGGCGGGAGCGTCACGTGCTCAGGCCTTCCATCAGACGCTCCAGCTCGCCGACATCACCCGAACGCGCGGCCATGAGGAGCAAGTTGAACAGCAGCGAGATCGCCCAGCCCAGCAGTTCGTCGGGCACTGCATCGGGATCGGTGAGACGCTCGAGCGCCAGGCCATTGCCCA
>VAXR01000082.1:0-8100 GCA_005885165.1 Actinomycetota bacterium | reverse complement strand
CCCTGCTCGATCAGCTGCGCGAACGTCTCCCGGAAGGACGCGAAGTGCGCCGCGAAGCGTGGGCGCAGCTTCGGGTCGCGCATCGCGTGCGCCCAGAACTCCATGTAGAGCGGAAAGAAGTCCGGGTCCTCGCGCAGACGAGCCATCCAGTGGTCGGCGCCGCCTCGCGAGCGCTCATCGAGATCGCGGCCGCGGGCGAAGGTGTCCGTGTAATCGCGGATCTGCGTCGCAACGTGCTCCTCAAATACCGCCAGGTAGAGGTCCTCCTTGCCCGCGAAGTTCGAGTAGATGGCGCCGGTGGTGGCGCCGGCCTCCCGCGCGATGTCCTGGACCGATGCCCCGTGAAACCCGCGGCGTGCGAATACGCGCGCTGCGGCCTCGAGCACGCGGGTACGCGTCAGCGCCCTGTGCTCCTCTCGGATCGGTGTTCTCACCGCCATCGCTAACGGATGTTATCAGGGATAATCATCATTACTCGCTGACCGGCGGCGCCGGTACGCTCACGCTCCGTGACCGTCGAGGATGATCCTGGGGAGCGTCCCGTCGAGGCCGACGAAACAGAGCCGGCCCAGCCCGAGCTCTTCGACGGGCCGCCGGCGGAGGCCGTTGCGCGGATGCGCGTTGGGGCTCCCGCGCAGCGCAACCGGAAGCTCGCCCGCTTCCTCGAGGCCGCCAACGACGACCTGCAGCTCAAGGCGTGGTGGTACGCCGCGCAGTCGATGGCCGACCGCCTCGGGATGTCCGACCATTCCTGGGTCCACGTCCGGATCGTGCTCAACCTCGCGCTGCGGCTGTTCCGGCTCCTACGCCAGCAGGCTGTCCAGCCGGCGATGGTGACGGCGCACCGGATGCGCGTCGCCGACGCGGAGGTCGTGATCGCGGCCGCATGCCTGCTCCATGACACCGGCATGTCGGTGCATCGAGCCGACCACGAGGCCTACAGCCTGTTCCTCGCCGCCGACAAGCTCGGCGGACTGCTCGACGGCGTCTACGAGGAACCGGAGCGGTCCGTCGTCGTCGCCGAGGCGATGCACGCGATCATCGGGCACCGCCGCCGTGGCGAGCCGCTGACCCTCGAGGCCGGGGTCGTGCGGGTCGCCGACGCGCTCGACATGACCCACGGGCGATCCCGCGTGCCGTTCGAGCGGGGGCGCCCAAACATCCATTCGCTGTCAGCAGCCGCCATCGACGAGGTCGTCCTCGGTCCGGGGGTCGAGCGCGCCGTGCGCATCGAGATCGCGATGAACAACTCCTCGGGCCTGTTCCAGGTCGACGAGCTGCTCGCGACGAAGCTGCGGGGCTCCGGCCTGGAGGAGCACGTCGAGGTGATCGCCCGCATCGACGCCGAGCACGAGAAGCGGCTCGTGCCCGTCTTCACGATCTAGCGTCCCTGGCTGCCAGTCGAGCTGGCCGGACTCTAACCCGCGACGTCGGGCTCCAGTTCGGAACGGGCGAGCAACGCCGCCCCGAGCACGCCGGCATGTATGCCGTGCCGAGCAAGGCGGATCGTCGTGCGCGCGCCCAGGCCTGGCAGGACATACTCGAGCGCGACGCGACGGGCGGGTTCGAGCAGGAGCAGGCCGGCGCGTGCCGCGTCGCCTCCGATGACGACCTCCTCGGGATCGAAGGTGTGGACAGCGTTTGCGACCGCGACGCCAATCCGCTGGCCCCAGATCTCGACCATGCGAGCGGCGGACTCGTCACCGTCCAAGGCGGCCTCGATCACGTGGGTGCTCAGCACCGGCTTGCCTTCGGCCCGGAAACGGGCGAGCGCCGACTTGGGGTGCACCCTGCCGGCCAGAGCCGCGAGCCGATCGAGCGCGTGGCCGGCGACGACGAACTCGAGCGAACCAGGCTGCGGAAACCCCATCGGCGCCGGAACCGCGCCTGCCAGATCGAGGCCGAGGATCGTATGTCCGAGCTCGCCTGCGGCGCCGGTCGCCCCGCGGTAGATCCGCCCGCCGAGGACGAGTCCGCTACCGACATGCGTACCGACCGTGAACATGACCAGGTGTCGGGCGACGAGCTCGAGCTCGTCGTCGTGCGCCTCCGCAAGCGCTCCGACGTTGGCGGCGTTGTCGACGAACACCGGCACACCCAGGCGCTCCTCCAGCACCTGACGGAGTGGGACGTCGGCGAGCGGGAGGCCGAGCGCGCCGTTCGTCGCCGGTGCGGACGCACGCGAGGTGGAGACGACGCGTCCTGTCCTCCACTCCACGATCCGGGGCACACCGATGCCAACCGCCAGCAGGTCGTCGGTTCGGGCGCTCTTCACCATTGCGGCGAGCTGGTCGATCAGCCGGGCGGGGTCGGAACGCTCCGGCGGCTCGACCAGCGGCTCGTCGAGCTGACCCTCGTGCAGCACTGCCGTGGCCACGTTGGTCGGGCGGAGGTCGATGCCGATCACCGGCGCGCTCATGGGGCTGGACATTGATCTACAGAAAAGACGAGTGAGCCCTGCGCATGATTTCCGAGAACCGGTCGTTGACCAGTCGCATGACGATTGCGTAGCCGGTCTCGAACCGGCGTTGGAGAAAGTGCCCGACCTGGATGTCGCGCGAGGTGTAGACCCAGTAACGGTTGTGCTCGATTCCCTCCAGGATCTTCTCGGCGGCGGTCGCGGGCGTCACGGCGCGCCGGCGGAAGCGGGCGGTGAATTTCTGGATGGTCGGGGCCGCGCGGTTCACGCCTGCGATTTCGACGGTTTCGACCAACCCCGTGTCGACGGCGCCTGGACACACGAGGCTCACGCCGATGTCGTGGCGGCGGAGGTCGAAGCGGAGGACTTCGGACAGCCCGCGCAGGCCGAACTTCGTCGCGCTGTAGGGCGCGTGCCATGGCAGCCCGAACAGCCCGGCCGCTGACGACACGTTGACGAGGTGCCCGCCGCGGCCGGCCGTGATCATCGCGGGCAGGAAGCACTCCACAACGTGGATCGGACCCATCAGGTTGACGTCGACGACCCGCCGCCACTGGTCGTGCGACAGCGTCTCGACGGTGCCCCAGACCGCGATGCCGGCGATGTTCATGACGATGTCGACGCTGTCGTATGCGGCGTGGATCTCGTCGGCCATTGCAGCGACCGCCGCGTGGTCCGAGATGTCAAGCGCCTTGGCGTAGTCCACGGTCCCACCGGCGGCGCGGATCTCCGCCGCGACAGACTGGAGCGGCGCGTCGTTGATGTCGGTCAGGAGCAGCCGCGCGTTCCTCGTAGCGGAGGCGATCGCCGTCGCGCGGCCTATCCCGCTCGCCGCGCCGGTGATCAGGACGCGCTTGTTCTCGACGGTCTTCGGCGGCATTTACGAGCGGACGGCGCGCTGCAGCAGCCGCGCGAGGCGCGGCGGCGGGCCGGCTGGAACCCGATCGGGCTGCACGCCGAGGGCGTTGAGGGTCATCGCCAGCATTTCGTAGTGCCCGACGAGCATGCAGAGCTCGATCAGCTCGACGTCGGAGTAGAGCGCGTGCAGCTCCGACCACAGTGGGTCAGAGATCGTGCGCTCGGCATGGAGCTCATCGGCGGCGCGGAGCAGCAGCTCCTGGCGACCCGTCCAGCTGCTCGCGCCGGGTCCTTCGCGCACGCGATCGATCTCCTCGGGAGCGAGTCCCGCCACACCCGCGAGCCGTTCGTGGTGGCGCCACTCGTAGTCGCAGTGGCAGTTGTGCGCCGCGCGCAGGATCACCAGCTCGGTGTCTTCGCGCGGGAGCACGCCGCCCGGCATCAGCGCGCCTGCAAAGCGCAGCCAACGGCGAAACAGACGCCGGTGCCGCGCGATCGTGGTGAAGAGCTTGGGGGGCTCGCCGCCCGTCGCGACTCCGGCGGCTCTCGTAACCAGCGCGTTCAGGCGCCCGATCTCGGAAGCGTCGCCCGGCCGGACTCGCTGGCGCCGGGGCGCACCTAAGGAGGCGATGAAGCAGCTCCCCTTCGCTTCACCGCGGCGATAATAGTCACGGTTGAGCGTTTCGTTGCCTAAGGGAGCAGGGGTGAGGCGAGCGGTCCGCGCGTGGCCGGCGGCCGCCGTCGTGATCGCGGCATTAGGCTGCGCCCCGGCTGCGCCCGCCGCGGTGGCGACATTGAAGAGCCGGGTGAAGATGTCCGACGGCGTGAGCCTGCAGGCGACCGTCACGGGCCAGGCGCCGCTGGTTGCGCGCCCCGTCATCGTCGAGTTCAGCCCGTACGGGGCCGGTAGCGGCACCACATACGACGGTCCCGCCTACAACTACCTGCTCGTCCAGATCCGCGGGACGGGCGATAGCGACGGGAGCTTCGACGCGCTAGGCAACCGCACCCAGCGCGACGTCGTCGACACCCTCAGATGGGCCTGCCATCGGCCCTGGAGCGACCGGCGGCTTGGCCTCAACGGCTTCTCGGCCAGCGCGATCACCGTCTACAACTCGCTGCGCCTGCGGCTGCCCTGCGTGCGCACCGCGGTGCTGCGCTCCGGTACGTTCGACCTGTACCGCGACCTGCTGTGGCCAGGCGGGGTCTCTAACGCGATCCCCGGCCTCGGCGTTCTCGGGCTGATTGGCGCGCCGGCGGCCGCGGCGACGCCGGGCCACCTCGAGCGCAATCCGGTCTCGAGCCTGGACAGCGCGATCGGGCTGACAAACGCCGGCCTGAGCGGCGGCGTCGAGCACCAGACACTCGACGCGTGGTGGCGCGAGCGCCGCTTTCACGGCGATGTCAACCACCTGCCGATCCTGATGCTCGACAGCTTCTTCGACGTCGAGTCGCGTGGCGCGTTCCAGGCCTACCAGCGGCTGCGCCGCGACGGCGCCCGCCTGCTCGTTGTGGGCGCGCACGACGGCGCGCCCGACGGTACCGACGACGGCAACGGCGCCACCAAGGCGTGGTTCAACCACCACCTGCTCGGCGCACGCAACGGCATTCGGCGTGGGCCGCGGGTGCAGCTACTGATGGCCGACGGCGACCGGGAGGACTACCTCGCGGGCAAGTACGTCCGTTACGACGCGACCAACTGGCCCGTGCCCCGCACCAGCTGGATCTCGCTGTGGCCGAGCGCCTTGCGCAGCGGCGCGGGCCACTCAGTCAACGACGGCTCCCTGCTCCGTCGACGGCCGGCGTCGAGCACGACTCAGTCCTACGCGGCGATCCCGTCCGATCCGGGCATGAGCGACCAGCCGAACACCGCGATCGTCGGCCCGGACGGCGTCAACCAGGCGGCTCAGGCATTTCCCATGTTGACCGAGACCGAGCTAGCAGAGCCACTGGCCCTCACCTACACCACGCCGCCACTGCGCAGCGATCTGCTCTCAGCGGGCCCCGCGGCGCTCGACGTCCGGCTTTCGAGCACGACGAGCGAGACCGCGATCTGGGCGGTGATCGCCGACGTCTGGCCGGACGGCAGCTCGCACCCGGTCGCGACTGGCCGACTGCTGAGCGCGTATCCGAGGATCGACCGCCGGCGCTCGCTCGTTGACGCGCACGGCAACGTCGTCCAGCCATACGGCGTCTACTCGGCGAAGTCCGACACCCCGGGAGGAACCGAGCGCACCTACCAGGTCGAGTTCTGGCCGATCGGCAACCGCTTCAAGCGCGGCCATCGTGTCCGGTTGGTCATCCTCGGAGCTTCGGCCGCCTCAAAGGCAAGCGCACCGGCGGTGAACACCGTGCGCCTCGGCGGCGCGATGGCTTCACGGCTCCTCCTGCCGGTGCTGGCTGGGCGCTGAGGGCTATCTAGCCACGGTGCGCGCGCTGCTCCCCTGCCCGAGCCCCCAGCTGATGATCCGCTCCGGATAAATCCGGATCAGCGGCGTCGGCAGGGCGATCGCCTCGGCCCTCCCCCGGACCTCGACCGCCCGTGGACGCCACGGGTCTGTGCTCTCCAGATCGTCGATTACGATCGCGGCTCGCCCGCTGCGGGCAATGTCGCGGAACTTTTTCGACTGCTCCAGCTCGTTGCCCCCGACGTCGATCGCGTCGCGCGCCGCGTTGTAGATCCATCCGACCGGGACTACGTGCGGCGTGCCGTCTGCGCCGACCGTCGCGAGCCGTCCCAGTTGCTGCCCGCCGGTGAGGTACCGAAGCTCGGCCTCTGTGAAGACGCTCATCGCCACGACCCCGCGGCATGATGACCGCGGCATGACCGAAACGACCTGCCGCCCAGGACGGCTCAGCCAGCATCGCGGTGGATCGGGCCCCCCGGTCGTGCTCTTGCACGGCATCGGCGGCAGCTGGCGTCAGTGGTCGCCTGGTGCGGCGGATCGCCTCACAGCCACCGAGCGGGCAATGGCCAGTACCGTCGGGGCTGCCCCCGGCCGACCCATGGAGGTTTCAGCTGAGCTCCTCGGCCAGTCCGATGATGATGCCCTCGGGGCCACGCAGGAAGCAGAGCCGGTAGATGTCCTCGTACTGCGCGATCTCGCCGACCAGTTCGGCGCCGTGGCTGCGCAGGCGGGCTACGACGTCGTCGATGTCGTCGACAGCGAACATGATGCGGCGTATGCCCAGCGTGTTCGCCGGCGCGTTTTCCGGGTCGGCTTTAACCGCCAGCGGCCTGTGGAACTTCGTCAGCTCAAGCCGGCTGTGGCCGTCCGGGGTCCGCATCATGGCGATGTCGGAACGGACGTCCTTGAGTCCAACGACCCGGTCCACCCAAGGCCCCTCAACCGTCGTCTCACCTTCCAGCTCCATACCGAGTTCGGCGAAGAACGCTTTGGCGGCCTCAAGGTCATCGACAACGATGAGAACGTTGTCCATCCGCTGAATCGTCATATCCCAGGAGCAGGGTCGGATGTTCGCTGTGCCAACCGGCGTCCGTGCCGGTGAAGGTCGCCCGCTATTGGCTCGTAAGGCGGCGCGGTGGCTCCCATGGCCCTTAAGTTACGGCGCACCCCGCGGACTGCCAAGCACCGGAATGGGCGTTGCATCAGCTGATTGCTGACATTCGGCTAGACGGGCCCAAGCAACCGACAATGCCGATGGAGCTAGCCGGACTCGAACCGGCGACCTCCTGGGTGCGATCCAGGCGCTCTTCCAGCTGAGCTATAGCCCCGCGGCTCGGATGGTAGCGGCCGCCCAGCCGGCCAAAGCGAGGCGGAAACGCCCCCGTCTCGACGAATAGACGGTGCGCCGAGGCTTCACGCGCGCGACACTAATGCACGGGTAACAACAGTTATGAGCTTCCGCGGCCGCCTGCTCTTGTTCTTCGCGATCATCGTGGTCATCCCGATGATCGCGGTGGCCCTGGCGCTCTTCAGCATCACGGCCGACAGCGAGACCGGGAAGGCCGACGCCCAGATCGCCCAGGGGCTGCGGGCGGCGTTCGCGATCTACGACGCCGACCGCTCCAGCGCCCGCTCGGAACTCGACAAGGTCGCGAGCGACCCGGCGGTCGCCGATTCGCTTCGCAAGGCGAAGCCAGGGCCCCTCGAGCGAGAGCTGGCGTCGCTGCGGAGCGCGCACCCGAGCGTCGACTCGATCGCGGCCTACGACTCGCACCGCCGGCTGATCGCCGCGGTCGGGGACCCGACCGCGGTCGCGCCCGCGGTAGCCATGCCGTCGACGGGCTCCGGCCGCCGCCTCGGGTTCGTGGCGGTCTCAACCACCACGGCCGCGGACTACGTGCGGGACGTCGGCCGGACGACCGGCCTGGTCGTGCGCCTGGCGCGCGCGGGCCGGGTGGTCTCGTCGACGGTTCACGAGCCCACACATGAGCCGACCCGCTCCGGCGACGTGAAGATTGCAGGGCGGAAGTACCGCGGGCGGTTCGCCGACCTGTCCGAGGCGATCGGTCCGGCGACGCAGGTTGGCATGTTCCAGCGGGAGTCCGCGCTCCAGAGCTCGATCGCTGACCGTCGGCTCCTGATCGGCGCGATCCTCGTCGGGTTCCTCCTCCTGGCCCTTCTCTCGTCCATCGTGGTCGTCCGCGCCCTGCAGACCCAGATTGCGCAGTTCCTGGAGGCCGCGCGCCGGCTCGCCCACGGCGACTTCAGCCGGCCTGTGCCGGTCGAGGGGAGCGACGAGTTTGCGGCGCTCGGGCGTGAGTTCAACGACATGTCGAGCCAGCTCGCGTCGAAGATCGACGAGGTCTCGCGCCGGCGGCACGAGCTCGAGGACACGATCCGGCGCGTCGGGGAGGC
>VAXR01000081.1 GCA_005885165.1 Actinomycetota bacterium | reverse complement strand
GAGTACGCGAACCGCTGGTTCCACTCGCGAACCGGCTGGCGGCGGGGCGGTGCTGCCGCCCGGGCGCATCCCGGGCTGGTGACGACATGAGCTCGCTCGTCGCCGGGCTCGTGCTGGCGGTCGTCGCCTCGACCGCGCTCAACTCGGGCTACGTGCTCCAGCACGTGGGGTCCGCGGACGCCCCCGCGGTCACCCCGCGGCGTCCGATCGTCACGCTGCGCGGGCTGCTGTCGTCGCGCGTGTGGCTGCTCGGCGGCGCGATCGGGATGACGGGGTGGGGGCTCCACGTGATCGCGCTCTCCCACGCGCCGCTTTCGCTCGTCCAGGCGTTCGTCGCGGGCGGGCTCGGGCTGATGGCGCCGATCGCCTCCCGGGCGCTCGGCGAGCGGCTCGCACCGCTCGACCGGATCGCCGTCGCAGCCGTGGTGGTGGGCCTCGTCCTGCTGTGCCTGGGACTCGGGAATCCGGGCGTGCACGGCCACGTCCGCCCCGTCCGGCTCGGGCTCTTCCTCGCGGCCTCCGCGGCGATCGCTGCCGGCCTAGCCAGCGCCCGGGCCGACTGGCGTCCGCACGCGCTCGGGCTCGCCGGCGGGTTCCTGTACGGCGCCGCCGACGTCGCGATCAAGGGGATCACCGGCGTCGCGCATTCGCACGGGATCGGCGCGGCGCTCATGTCCCCATGGGTCGTGGCGGCGGCGCTCGCCACGGCCGGGGCGTTCTTCAGCTTCCAGCGGGGCCTTCAGACCGGCCGCGCCGTGCCGGTCATCGTCCTGATGACGGCGGCCACGACCGTCGACTCGATTCTCGGCGGCTTCATCGTCTTCGGCGATCCGCTCGGACGTACGCCGGCTCTATCGGCCGTGCACCTCGTGGCCTTCGGGCTGGTGACGCTGGCGGCGGCGGCGCTCGCCCCGGCGATCGGCCACCGCCCGGCGCGGCCCGATCCTCAGACCCCACCGCGCGAGCGTCGTGACGCCGTGGCGTCCGTAGCCGCCGGTTCACGGTGATCGGGCCGACGAACTCGGGAAGCCGACACAGGCGACCAGGAATTTCCTTCCGGGGTCAGCGAGCCGGCTTGAGCTCCACGATCTCGTCGCTCACGCGTCCCGCAGCGTCGCGGCCGCCGATCACGAGGATGCGGCCGCCGTCCGCAACCGCCGCCGCGTCGGACAGCGGATGGGGCAGCGAGCCGGCGGGGTGGACGGTTCCGGTCGCCGGGTCGACAGCCAGCACCTGCGCTGTCTGACGCCCGCCGCGTGCGTCAGCGCGCCGGGCAGCGATCCGAGCCGCCGGAGCGCGTTCCGCGCCGGGTCGAATGCGAGGACCTCGCGCCGCGCGGCCGTCCCGGTCGTCCCGCCCGCGACCAGCACCCGCCCGCCGACCGCCGCGACGGCCGCGTAGCGGAGCGGGAACGGCAGGCGCGCGACCGCCCGCGCCGGCGATCCCGGGCGGAAGGCGATGATCGACCGAAGGGCGGCGGTGCCCGTGTAGCCGCCGACCACGTACGCCTTCGAGCCAAGCCTGGCCGCGGCCACGTCGGACGCCGGCGCCGGCAGCATCCCCGCGAGAGCGCTCGCGCCGGCGCCGTCCACCGACCTGATCGCGGCCGTGCCGCTCTCGCCCGTGCCCCCGCCGAAGAGGAACGCGCGCGAGCCGAGGGCGACGGCCGCGGCGTCGTGAACGGGTGCCGGAAGCCGGCCGACGACCGCGGCGCGCCCGCCCTTGATGAGGTCGATCGTCGAGACAGAGACGTCCGCCGCGCTCAGCCCGCCCATGACGAGCACCCGGCCGCCGGGGAGGCGCGCCGCGGCCGGAAGCTGCACCGGCGCCGGCAGCCGGCCCGCAACGCGCGCGCGGAGCCGCGCCGGCTGAGCGGGCCCCCGCGTCCGCGATCCCGAAGCCTGGACGCTGCTGCTCTGCGCGGTCGCCCTCTTGCGCGGCTTCTTGGAGCCGCTGCCGCCGCAACCGGCGGCGAGGCTCGCCAGGACGAGCAGGCAAACGCAGAGAGCGAGGCGCCGCACGCCCGCCATTTCATCGATCCAGATGAAGGGCCGCTGAACGGGTAGGTTTCCGCGCCGTGCCCGCCGCCCCCGAAGCACAGGAGGCGCAGCCCCGTTCGCAGAGCGCCGTCGCTGACCTGCGCGACGACCCGAGCGGGCAGTTCCCGGCTCCGGCGGCCTTCGATCGCTCGCTCACCAAGCCGGACGTGCTGGCCGCGCTGCGGCCGTACGGGGTCTGATCGGCGGGCCCTTCCTACACTCCTGCGGCCGTGGACACCAGCAAGATCGGCAAGTCGTATCCGGCGTTCGAGTACGAGGTCGGCCGGGAGAAGATCCGCGAGTACGCGAACGCGGTGGGGGAGACCAACCCGGTCTACACCGACCGCGAAGCGGCGAAGGCCGCGGGCTTCAGGGACGTGGTGGCCCCGCCGATGTTCGCGGTCGTCTACTCGGCGGGCGCCATGGGGCCGGCCGTCCTCGATCCGGAGCTCGCGATCAACTTCATGATGATGCTCCACGGCTCACAGGAGTTCGTGTGGTCTGAGCCCGTTTGCGCCGGCGACACGATCACGACGACCGCCACCGTGAAGGATCTGCGCGAGGAGGACGGCCGTCGGTTCTACGTCTTCGAGTCGGTCTCTATCAACCAGGACGGCAAGGAGACCGTCCGCGGCACCTGGACCAACATCGTGCGAGGAGGATGAGGATGGATCAGGGCGAGACGATCCCCGAGCTACGCGTGACGCCGGACAAGTACCTGCCGCACCGCTACGCGGGCGCGTCGGGCGACTTCAACCCGATCCACATCGACCCCGAGTTCGCCAAGCAGGTCGGCCTGCCGGGCAACATCCTGCACGGGCTCTACGCGATGGCGCAGGTGGCGCGCGCGAACGCCGGCGCCGCCGGCGACGATCCGCGCAAGCTCAAGCGGCTCTCGGTGCAGTTCCGCGGGATGGGCTTCCCCGAGAAGGAGATCGTGGTGACCGGCACGGTCAAGGAGGTCCGCGACGGGCACGCGGTCGTCGACACCGTCGCGGAGCAGGACGGCAACAAGATCATCCGCAACGCCGAGGCCGAGATCGAGATCGGGTAGAGGCCTCGACGCGGGTCGCCACAATAGGGGCGTGGAGATCACGTCCAGACAGGCGATCGTCCTGCGGAAGCTCGTGGAGGGACACGTCTCGCGCGGGCTGCCGGTCGGCTCGCGCTGGCTCGCCGATCAGTCGGACGTCCCCTGGGGCCCGTCGACGATAAGGGCCGAGCTGGCCCGCCTCGAGGAACTCGGGCTCCTCCAGCACCCGCACACTTCGGCCGGCCGCGTCCCGACCGACCAGGGCTACCGCCACTACGTCGACAAGCTGCTGCAGGACGGTCCGGCCGCCCTCGACCGGCCTCACCTCCACATCGGCGTGTCGCGCCAGGAGATCGACGAGGCGCTTCGGGTGACAACCGAGCAGCTCTCGCAGGTCACCAACCTGCTCGCGATCGTCTCCGCGCCCCCGCTCGGCACGACCACCATCAGGCACATCGAGGTGCTGCGGCTGCAGCCCCAGGTCGCGATGGTCGTGGTCATCACGTCAACCGGCGGAGTCACGAAGCGCGTGATCTCGTACGACGAGCCGCTCGACCCGGGCCTCGTGAAGTGGGCCGGCAGCTACCTGAACGAGACGCTCGGCGGGCTCTCGGTGGGCGCGCGCGTGATCGGCGCACGGCTCGGCGCACCGGAGCTGTCGATCGCCGAGCGCTCCTTCCTACGCACGCTCTCGCCCGCCTTCACCGAGCTCGAGGACACCGCCGAGGACACCCTGTACGTAGGCGGCGCGGCGCGCTTGGTCTCCGAGGACCGCTTCCAGGAGCTGACGCAGCTCGGCGACCTGATGCAGGTGCTGGAGCGCCGGGTGGCGCTGCTCTCGATGCTGCGCGGGGCGCTCGAGGAGCCGAGCGTGTACCTGCGGATCGGCGAGGAGAACGAGGCGCCCGAGCTCCGGTCGCTCTCGGTGGTCGCGGCGAACTACGGGATCGCCACGCGCAACCTCGGCGCGGTCAGCGTCGTGGGGCCGGTGCGAATGGACTACCCGCGCGCGATCGCGTCGGTGCGGCAGGCCGCCGATGAGCTGTCGCACTTCGTGAGCGAGCTGTACGACGAGTGAGGCGCGACTACTACGACGTGCTTGGCGTCTCGCGCGACGCCGACGAGGGTGAGATCAAGCGCTCGTTCCGCAAGCTCGCGCGCGAGCTCCACCCGGACGTGAACCAGCACGACCCGGAGGCGGAGGAGAAGTTCAAGGAGGCGGCCGAGGCCTACGAGGTCCTGACCGACGCCGAGCGGCGCTCGCTGTACGACCGGTACGGCCACGAGGGGCTCCAGTCGAGCGGCTTCTCGTCGAGCTTCCAGGGCTTCGGCTCGTTCGCGGACATCTTCGACGCCTTCTTCGGCGGCGATCCGCTGTTCGGCGGCGGGCGCGGCGGCGCGATGCAGGGCGGCGACGTGGCGGTCAGCGTGGAGGTCACGCTCCAGGAGGCCGCCACCGGGATTACGAAGGACGTCGAGTACGACGCGGTGGAGACCTGCCCGCGCTGCCACGGCAACGGCGCCGAGCCGGGCACGCCGATCGAGACGTGCCCGCGCTGCGGCGGATCCGGCCAGCTTCGTGCGGTCACCCGGACGGCGTTCGGACAGCTGGTGCGCTCGACCGTCTGCGATCGATGCGGCGGCGACGGGAGCATCGCCGAGACGCCCTGCAAGGAGTGCCGCGGGCGCGGACGCAAGGCCGCCCGCAGGCGCCTCTCCGTCGACATTCCGGCGGGCATCGACGACGAGCAGCGGATCCGGCTAACCCGGCGCGGCCACGCGGGCGAGCGGGGCGGCCCCGCCGGCGACGTCTACGTGCTCGTCAACGTGATCCCGGACGACCGGTTCGTGCGCGACGGCAACGATCTCGTCACCGTCGTGGACGTGCCGGCGCCCACCGCAGCGCTCGGGACGACGGTGACCGTGCCCACGCTGGACGGCGACGAGGAGATCGACATACCGGCCGGGACCCAGCCCGGCACCGTCGTGACGATGCGCGGCCGCGGGATGCCGTCCCTGCGGCGCGGCGCCCGCGGGGACCAGCGCGTTGTGGTGAACGTCGTGGTGCCCCGCAAGCTCTCGGCCGAGCAGCGGGAGCTGCTCGAGCGGCTCGACTCGACGCTCACCGACGAGAACCTGCGCGACCCGGCCGCTGACGGCTCGATATTCGCGCGGGTGCGACGCGCCTTCCGGTAGGGGTAGATGACGTCCCTGATCCGCCTTGGCGTCCGCGCCTCGGCGGCGGACGCCGAGCGCGTGCTGGCCGGCCTGCTCGAGCTGGCGCCGTCCGGCGTCGAGCAGGTGGACGGCGACGGCTGGGTCGAGTTCGCGGTCTACGGGGTCCCCGGGGAGCTTCCGTTGCTGCCCGAGGGCGAGGCGGACGTCGCGGGCGCGCGCGTTTCGGTACGCGGCGAGCCGGTGCCCAACGATTGGGCTGAGCGCTGGCGTCGCTTCCACTCGCCGGTCCTGATCGGCGGCCGGCTCTACGTGCGCCCGCCGTGGGACGAGCCGGCCGTGCGGCCGGGCGTCCACGAGATCGTCATCGACCCCGGTCAGGCGTTCGGCACCGGGGCGCACGCCACGACGCGGATGTGCCTCGAGCTCCTGCTGGCGATCGACGCGCGCGGCTCCCTGGCCGACCTCGGCTGCGGCTCCGGCGTCCTGTCGATCGCGGCCGCGAAGCTCGGCTTCTCCCCGGTGACGGCGCTCGACTCCGATCGCGCTGCCGTGGCCGCCACCGAGCGCAACGCACGCGAGAACGCGGTCGAGCTCGCGCGCGTGGAGCGCTTCGACCTGCGCCGGACCGCCGCGCCCGACGCGGACGTGGTCGTCGCCAACCTGATGCGGCCGCTGCTCCTGCGCGTGGCCGAGCTGATGACCACGCGTCCGCGCGCGCTGATCGCCTCGGGCCTGCTCGATGAGGAGGCGGACGAGGTCGCCGGTGCGTTCGCGCCGCTCGTTGAACGCCGGCGGCTGAGGTCGGGTGGCTGGACGGCGCTCCTCCTCGCGGGATAATCCCCCCATGCCCTTGACGCCGTTCGAGCGGCTCTTGGAGCAGCAGCGGCTCCCGGCGCAGCCGTCGCGCGCGCTGATCCGGCGCGAGTACTTCTACTTCCTACGGAGGCTGGCGATCGCGGGGCTGTCGCTCGCCATCCTCATGGTCAGTGGCGCCACCTCGTACGCGGCGTTCGAGTCCGAGACCTGGTGGCGGGGGTTCATCCGCACGTTCGAGACCGTCACCACGCTCGGCTCGGCCGGAACGCCGCACTCGCTCGGCGGCCAGGTGACAGAGATCATCCTGATCACCCTGGGCCTGGGTACGCTTCTGTACCTGCTCGGCACGATCACGGAGCTGCTCGTGACCGGGCACCTGACTGGACTCCTCCAGGCGCGCCGGATGCAGAAGCGGATCGAGGACCTACGCGACCACTACCTGATCTGCGGCTTCGGCCGGGTGGGTCACCGGATCGCGCGCCGCCTCATGACCGCCGGGGTTCCGTTCGTCGTCGTCGACGAGAACCCCGACGTCCGCGAGGACATGGAGGAGATGGGGGTCCTCCACGTGGACGGCCGCGCGTCGGTCGACGAGGTGCTGTGCGAGGCCGGCGTGATGCGGGCGCGTGCCGTGATCGCGTGCGTCGACTCGGACGCCGAGAACATCTTCGTGACGATCACTGCGCGGGCGCTGAGGCCCGACATCGAGATCGTGGCCCGCGCCGCCGAGGAGCCGACCGAGCAGAAGCTGATCCGCGCGGGCGCGAACGACGTCGTGTCGCCGTACAAGGCGAGCGGCGACGCGATGGCCCGGCTCGCGCTCGGCGTCCCCGGCGCGCGCGAGAAGGGGACGCCGGTGGACCTCGACGCCGACGGCCGCGCGGAGGGCCGCGTGGCCGACCTCGATCCCACGACGAGCGGCAGCTGAGGCCGGCCGCGCCGCTCCTTCCCGCCGGGCCGCATTCCAGTCGTTCCGGCCGCGGCGCGCTCCGCTCGTTCGTTTCCGGCAATCCCCACGCGGTCCCATAGGGCGACGAAGGAGTGGGATTTACCTTCCCGTCACCTCTGTGGCCATCCTGCAACGGTGCGTTCGCCCCTCAGAAAATGAGGGTCCGTTCTGTGTACCTATAGGTGCACACATTGGACCCTCACCTTGGGCAGCCCCGCTGGCGTAACACTCCCGTTACGAGCTGAGCGCGGCGGCCTCCGTGCTCCCCCTTAGTTGCCCACCGGACGCGGCTACGCAGTGCTGCCCGGGAACCCAGCGGAGCGCGCAACGGCCGGAGCGGGCAACGGCCAGCGAAGTGGCGGGCGGCGGGGCCCCCTACAGCCCCGGCGGGTGCCGGGCCACGAAGCCGGCGTTCGATCGGATCAGGGTCGACCAGCGCGTGCCGAGCGGACCGCTGCGGCCGCTCGTATCGAAGCGCAGGCCCGCGACGTACATGTAGACGTGGCCGCCGCTGGCCTCGATCGTGATCCACTTGCCCGGTCCCGGATCGCCCCAGCTCTCGAAGGAGCCGGAGGTGAGCGGGCTCTTCAGGAGTCCGCCGGCGGCCAGGGCGTAGCTGACCGAGCCGGAGCAGTCGTAGCCGTTGTCCTGCCACGAGCCGTGGCCGCCGCCCCAGATGTAGGGGAAGTTCGCGATCGCGTTTCCGCCGGCGATCACGCGGGCCACCACGCCGGGGGCGTTGACCGGCGCCTCCGCCTGGCCGTTCGGCAGAAGGATCGCGCGGCCGCCGGGCGCGCCGGGGCCGCCGCGCTCGAGCTGCTTCAGCTCGCGCTTGACCTCGGCGTCCGACGGCGCCCCCGGGCTGATGCCGGTCGCCATCGAGGCCGTGTTGCTCCTTGGGGCACGCGCCTTCGCGTGCTTCGGCGCGTTGGCACGGGTCTGGGCGTACGACTGGCGGGCCTCGGAATCTCCGATCCCGGCGAGCGCCCCCGTCCCGTTCGCCGCCACCTGCGTCCCGTTCGCGTCCAGGGAGACCACGTTCTTGCCGTGGCGGGCGCCGCCGCCGGCCCCGGCGACGAGCGCCGCGCTGGCCGCGCCGATAAGCACCAGGCCGATGGCCGCGACGGCGAGCCGCAGCGTGCCGAAGCGTGTCGCGAGTAGCTGCATCTTGCTCGTTATCGGCCGGCGCCACCCCGGCCAAAGGGGACCTCAGGGTTGCACGAAACGCGGACAGGCGTCGCGTTTGCGGCTACGCGCCAGCCTCGGATTCAGCCAGCTCGGCGAGCCCCCAGAGGTCGCGCCACTCGTGGTCGGGCGAGGTCTCGCTGGCCGCGGCCTCGCCGTGGCGGTTGACCCACGCGGTCCGCATTCCGGCCTGCGCCGCGGGGCCGATGTCGTATTTGAAGCCGAAGGCGATGTGGAGGACGCTGTCCGGCGGCTCGCCGATCCGCTCGAGCGCGCGCGTGAACACCTCGCCGGCGGGCTTGTAGGCGCGGACGTCCTCGGCCACCTGGACGTCGTCGAACGGGACCTCGAGCTGCCGCAGCGTGTGCTCGATGATGTCGCGGTCTGTGTTCGACACGATCACGAGGCGGAGTCCCGCAGCGCGGGCGCGCTCGAGCGCGGGACGCGTGTCGGGGAACGGCTGCCAGCTGCGGATCGCGCGCACGATCGCCTTCCCGTCGTCGGCGCCGTCGTAGGGCCAGCCGCGCTCCTCGCACAGGAGCCGCACGCTCTCCGCGATCACCTTGCGGTAGGGGAGGTACTCGCCCTGGATCAGCCCGAACTGGATCTCCTCCCAGCGCTCGCGTAGCTCGCGGCCGGGTACGAGCGGATCCGCGCGCGAGCGCAGGGCCTTGTCGTACAGGAACGCACCGAGACCGCCCTCCCAGTCCACGAGCGTGCCGTAGCAGTCGAAGGTGGCCACGCGTATGCCGTTCGGCATGGGGCGCGACCCTACACTTGAGCCGCGTGTCGGTGCTGGAGCAGGTCCAGTCGGATGTGAGCGCCGCCCTGAAGGCGGGCGACCGCGAGCGCGCCGGCGCCCTGCGGGTTGTGGCCTCCGAGCTGCAGCGGGCCCACAAGGACGCGGGCGGGGACGCGGCGGATGAGATCGCCGTGCTCCAGCGCGAGCGCAAGCGCCGCATCGAGGCGGCCGACGCCTACAGGGAGGCCGGGCGCGACGACCTCGTGTCGAACGAGGAGCGCGAGGCCGAGCTGATCGACGCCTACCTCCCCGAGCAGCTCTCCGACGAGGAGCTCGCCGCGATCGTCGGCGACGCCGTGGCGGAGAGCGGCGCGTCGTCCCCAAGCGAGATGGGCCGCGTGATGTCGATGGTCATGCCGCGCGTGCAGGGACGCGCCGACGGCAAGCGCGTGAGCGCGCTCGTCAAGGAGAAGCTCTCGGAGTAGTGCGGACCCAGCGCAGGTCCCGGCGACGCGATCATGCGAACACTGGAGGGGCACCTCGACTGCGAGGTCTTCCTGCGCGGCAACGTCCTCACGCTCGACGGCGAGGAGCCGGAGGTGACCGTCGCCGAGACCGTGGTCCGCGAGCTCTCCGAACTCGTGCGGCAGGGGTACGACATCGCTCCCGGGACCATCGAGGCGATCACCGACGCCCTGGACCACCACGAGAGCCCGAGCGCGATCCTCGAGGACGTCGTCTGGCGGAACCGCGGCAAGGCGCTGGCGCCGAAGACGGTGAACCAGAAGCGCTACGTGGACTTGATCCGGAGCCAGACCATCACCGTCGGAATCGGGCCCGCCGGCACGGGCAAGTCGTTCCTCGCCGTGGCGATGGCGGTGGCCGCGCTCTCGCGGCGCGAGGTCAGCCGGATCGTGCTGACGCGTCCTGCGGTCGAGGCCGGCGAGCGGCTCGGCTTCCTGCCCGGCGACATGATGGCCAAGGTCGACCCGTACCTCCGCCCGCTGTTCGACGCCCTCTACGACATGCTCGATCCGGAGCGCGCGAACCAGTACCTGGAGCGCGGGACATGCGCGGCCGGACGCTCAACGACTCCTTCATCATCCTCGACGAGGCCCAGAACACGAGCCCCGAGCAGATGAAGATGTTCCTCACGCGGCTCGGGTTCAACTCGAAGATGGTCGTGACCGGCGACATCACCCAGATCGACCTGGAGCGCGGCGACTCCGGTCTGGTCGTGATCGGCGACATCCTCGGCGCCGTCGAGGGCATCCAGTTCGTGCGCTTCGGAGGCGAGGACGTGGTGCGGCACAAGCTGGTGCAGCGGATCGTCGAGGCGTACGACCGGTACTCCGCCCGCGAGCGCACCGACGGCAGATAGCGGTCGAGCTCGAGATCCAGGGGACCTCGGACCCGCGCGTGCGGCGGGCGGCCGAGGCGGCCCTGGCCTCGGCCGGAGTGAGCGACGGGCACCTGGCGGTGGCCTTCGTCGACGAAGCGGAGATGCAGCGCCTGAACCGCGAGCATCGGGGGCGCGATTCCGCGACCGACGTGCTGTCGTTCCCCGTAGACGGCTCCGGCCCGGCGACCGGACCGCGCGAGCTCGGCGACGTGGTGGTGTGCGCCGCGCTCGCTAGTGACCCGATCGAGGCCGTCGTGCACGGCGTGCTGCACCTCTGCGGTTACGACCACGAGACGGATGCCGGCGAGATGCTCGCGTTGCAGGGCCGGATCATGGCCGCGCTGTGACGCGCGCCGGATTCGTCGCGCTCGCGGGCCGGCCGAACGTGGGCAAGTCGACGCTCTTGAACAGGCTGGTGGGGGAGAAGGTGGCGATCGTCTCCGAGCGCCCGCAGACCACCCGTCGGGCGATCCGGGGGATCGCGACCCATGAGGACTGGCAGATGGTGCTGGTCGACCTGCCGGGCGTGCAGCGCCCGCGCGATCCGCTGACCGAGCGGATGCAGGCGCGCATGGAGCGCGAGCTCGAGGAGTCCGACGCGGCGCTGCTCGTCCTGAACGGCCAGCAGGGAGTGGGCCCGGGCGACCGGTTCATCGCCGAGGCGACGTCGCGCGCACGGATGCCGGCCGTAATCGTCGTGAACAAGGTGGACCTTCTGGACCGCGGTCGTACCGCTGCCGCACTGGAGGCGGCCGCGGAGTTGCCGCTCGACGGCGAGGTCTTCCCGGTGAGCGCCCGGACCGGCGCGGGCGTGCCGGAGCTCGTCGAGTGCCTCGTCGGGCTGCTCCCGGAGGGGCCGTTCCTCTACCCGGTGGACGACCGGACGGACCTGCCCGAGCGCGTCCGGCTCGCCGAGCTGATCCGCGAGCAGGTCCTCGCCCGGACCCGCGACGAGCTTCCGCACGCCGTCGAGGTCGAGATCGACGAGGTCGGGGAGCGGGAGGACGGCCTGGCGGTGATCGTCGCGCGGCTGTGGGCCGAGACCGAGTCGCAGAAGGGCATCTTGATCGGCGCCGGCGGCCGGATGGTCCGCGACGTGGGCGCTGCCGCGCGGCGTGAGATCGAGGCGCTCACAGGGCGGCACGTGCACCTCGATCTCTCGGTGCGCGTGCGAAAGGGCTGGCGCCGCGACGAGGCGCTGCTCGACCGGCTCGGCATCGAGTAGGTGGCAAGTATTCTTTGACTGAGTCAAAGAAATGCCGAGTGCCGAGTCCAGGATCGATGAAGAGCGCGTCGCGGCGGTCCGCGCGTTCAACCGCTTCTACACGCCGCTGATCGGGCTACTCGGGGACCGCTTCCTCGGGACCCCGTACTCGCTCACCGAGGGGCGCGTGATCTTCGAGCTGGCCAAGCGCGAAGAGACCGAGGTCGTCGAGCTGCGGCGCGAGCTCGATCTCGACGCCGGGTACCTGAGCCGGATCCTCGCCCGATTCGAGGCGGCCGGGATCGCCACGAGAGGACGGTCCGAGCGGGATCGCAGACGCCAGGTCGTTCGGCTTACACGGCGCGGGCGCGGGCGGTTCCGGGTGCTCGACCGGCGCTCGGCGGCGGAGATCGGCGGCCTGCTCTCGCGCCTTGACGACTCGGGTCAGGAGGAGGTGGTGAGCGCGATGGGCTCGATCCGGCGGGCGCTCGGCAACGGATCCGGTCCGGAACCCGCGGTCCGGCTGCGGGAGCCACTTCCCGGCGACCTCGGCTGGATCGTTGAGCGGCACGGCGCGCTCTACGCGCGCGAGCACGGGTGGGACGCGCGCTTCGAGGCGCTGGTCGCAGAGATCGTCGCCGAATTCGCCGCATCGCGGGATCCCTCGCGCGAGCGCGCGTGGATCGCCGAGGCGCACGGCGGGGTGCGCGCCGGGTGCATCCTGTGCGTCGCGAAGTCTCGCCCGATCGCCCAGCTCCGCCTACTGCTCGTCGAGCCGCGCTTCCGCGGGCTGGGCGTCGGCCGCCGGCTGGTCGACGAGTGCGTGTCGTTCGCGCGTGCGGCCGGTTACCGAGAGATGACGCTCTGGACCAACGACGTCCTCACCTCCGCCCGCCCGATCTACGACGGCGCGGGCTTCGAGCCCGTCGACGAGGAGGCGCACGAGAAGTTCGGGCCGCGAGTGCGCGGCCAGCACATGCGCCTTCGTTTGTAGGCGGAGTCCCGCGCCGCCCGCGTGATGCGGGCGGCGCAGGGCGATCCGTTCGCTACTTGGGCGAGTCGGCGGCTACTTGACGTCGACGGTCGTCAGCAGGCCCTCCTCGAAGTGCGGCTTGCGGCCGTCTCGGTCGCTGAGCGGGCAGAACAGCACGTACTTGCCCGGCTTCGAGAACCGGAATGGGGTGACGTCCGACTTGCCGCTGTCCAGCACGGCCGTGTTTGCAAACGAGCTCGTGTCCACGAAGCTCGGCGGCTTGCCGTTCGACTTCAGGGCCTTGATGACCTGCTCCTTCGACGCGTTGCCGTTCAGACGGAATGCGCCGATGAAGTGGATCGTGTTCTTGCCCTTTGAGACGAAGGTGAGATCGCTCGCGCCGCTCTTCAGCGACCCGGACACCTCCCACTTGTACTTGTCCTTGGAGGGGTTGGCGGCGGTGATCGTCGTCGGCGTCGACGGCAGGCTGCCGGAGGGCCCCGACGTCACAGTGAACTCCGCGTAGCCCGGCGGGCCGCTCGAGCCCGGGCCGCCGAGATCGGCGACGAAGTACTTGCCGGCCGGAAGAACGACCGTCGCGGACACCGGCGCGCCCGGCGGCGCTGCCCCGACGCCTCCCTCACCGTGGATCCAGTTCGGCACCTTCGTGTTGTTGCTCTGGCTGTTGATGATCTTCAGCGCGTCCTGGACGGTGTGATTCCCCTCCAGCCGCACGAGCTGTGCCGCATGGGGCGCCTTGCCGTGGTTTGCAATGGTCACGCGCACGAGCCCGCCCTTCACGCTCGACGGGACCGAGTACTTGGCGGACTTGCCGGACTCCGAGACCGTGACGTCGAGCGTCGATGCCGCCGTCGACTTCTTCTTGCTCTTGCCGCAGCCCGCGACCGCCAGCGCGGGCACGAGCAGGGCGACCATGGTCCAGATCAGGGTCGTGTGACCTTTTCTCAAGATGCGAATCCTCCTATCGGTGCTGGCCCCCACCGAGCGGAGCCAGGTCGAATCACGAGCAGTTGAGTTCAAAGACCCCCCTACCCGAACCGCGGCAGGTTATCCGTGCTGTAACGCGGCTTGCACTCAGCGGGACTTGATCAATAGACCTACGCTTGAACGACAGCCGACCGGAGGATCGAATGCCCCAGAAGATCGAGAAGACAGACGAGGAGTGGCGCCGCGAGCTCACCCCCGAGCAGTACGAGATCCTGCGCCGCCAGGGCACCGAGCCGCCCTTCACCGGCAAGTACGTCTACGCCAAGGACAGCGGAACGTACAAGTGCGCCGCGTGCGGAGCGGACCTCTTCAGCTCGGACACGAAGTTCGACTCCGGCACCGGGTGGCCGAGCTTCTACGAGCCGATGGACGAGGGCGGCGTCGAGCTGCGCGAGGACCGAAGCCACGGGATGATCCGCACCGAGGCGGTGTGCGCGACCTGCGGCGGGCACCTCGGCCACGTGTTCGACGACGGCCCTCAGCCGACCGGCCAGCGCTACTGCATCAACTCTTGCTCCCTCCAGCTCGAGCCTGAGCAGGCCGGATAGCGGCGGCGCCCGCCCCGGCGCCTGGGGCTTGCGGGCACCGGCCGCTCCTACAATTCGCGCCTCGTGGCCGAGGGGCTCGAAACGCTGCCGGCGGCGGAGCCGGCCGAGGCGACCGCGGTAGAGCCGAGGACGGCGCCGCCGCCTGCGCCACCCCCGCCTTCGAAGCTCGGGGCGCTCATCCGAGCGCTCCGCCCGAAGCAGTGGGCGAAGAACGTCCTCGTGTTCGCGGCGCCGGGCGCGGCCGGGGTGCTGAGCCACGGTCACACGCTCGCGCGCGTGGGCATCGCCTTCGGCGCGTTCTGCCTGATCTCGAGCGGCACCTACCTGCTGAACGACGTGCGCGACCTCGAGGCCGACAGGCGCCACCCCACGAAGCGGCACAGGATGATCGCGGCGGGGCACGTTGGGGAGCGGCTGGCACTCGTGACGGGCATCGCGCTGATCGCGGCGGCGCTCGGGCTGGGATTCGTGCTGCGCCTCGAGTTCGTGGTGGTGCTTCTCGTCTACATCGTCATCACGGCGTCGTACACGCTGTGGCTGAAGCACGAGCCGGTGCTGGACATCGTCGCGATCGCCTCCGGGTTCATCGTCCGCGCCGTGGCGGGCGGCGTGGCCGTCGACGTGCCGCTCTCGCGCTGGTTCCTGATCGTCACCTCGTTCGGCTCGCTCTTCATGGTCTCGGGCAAGCGCCACGGCGAGCACATCGACCTCGGCGACGACCGCGGCGACGTGCGGGCCACGCTCGGCGTCTACTCGCGCAACTACCTGCAGTACGTGTGGACGATGACCTCGGGCGTGACCGTCGCGGCCTACTGCCTCTGGGCCTTCGCGATGGCGCCGAGGCACGCGTCGGTCCCTCTCTACGAGCTTTCGATCGTCCCGTTCGTGACGTTCATCCTCCGCTACGCGATGCTCCTCGAGCAGGGCCACGGGGAGTCGCCCGAGGACCTCGTGCTCGGCGACCGGATGCTGCTCGCGCTCGCCGCGATCTGGATCGCGGTGTTCGGTTCGGGTGTCTACTTCCTCCGCTGAGCTCGAGACCGGCGCTGCGGACGAGGCGCACGAGCGGCTGCTGACCGGCTGGGGCCGGACCGCGCCGAGCCGGGCGGAGGTCGTGGAGCCCCGCACAGCGGATGACGTCGCCGAGGCGCTCGCGGGCGCCGGTCCGCGCGGCGCGCTGGCGCGCGGGCTCGGCCGCAGCTACGGCGACGCCGCGCAGAACGCCGGCGGCCGCGTGCTCGCGATGTCGTTGCTGGCCGCCGTCCGGGAGATCGACGAGGAGGCGGGCGAGGCGACGGTCGACGCCGGGGTGAGCATCGAGCAGCTCGTGCAGCTGCTCGTCCCGATGGGCTTCTTCGTGCCGGTCACGCCGGGTACCTGGCACGTCACGGTCGGCGGCGCGATCGCCGCAGACGTGCACGGGAAGAACCATCACCGCGACGGCTCCTTCTGCGACCACGTGGTCTGGTTCGAGCTCTTGACACCCGCGGGCGAGCGAGTTCGGCTCGCGCGCGGCGACGAGCTGTTCGATGCGACGGCCGGCGGGATGGGGCTCACCGGGATCGTGCTGTCCGCGCGGCTGCGGCTCCTGAGGGTCGAGTCCGCCTACATGACCGTGGACCGCGAGCGCGCCGGGGACCTCGACGACGCGATGGCGCGTATGTCGGCGCGCGACGACGAGTACCGCTACTCGGTGGCCTGGATCGACTGCCTCGCGCGCGGTCGCAGCCTCGGGCGCTCGGTGCTGATCCGCGGCGACCATGCCGGCGCCGATCTCGCGCCCGCCGGCCGGGGGAACGGCGCGCTCGCCGTCCCCGGCGGCACGAAGCTGGCGGCCCCGCCGTGGACGCCGCCCGGGCTGTTGCGGCGCTCGACAGTCCGCATCTTCAACGAGGCCTACTACCGCTCCGCCCCGGTCAGCGAGATCGGCCGGATCGAGCACATGCGTCCGTTCTTCTGGCCGCTCGACTCCGTTCGGAACTGGAACCGGATCTACGGGCCGAGCGGCTTCCTCCAGTACCAGCTCGTCGTGCCATTCGGACGCGAGGACGCGCTGCGCGAGTCGCTCGAGCGCCTGAGCGGCTCCGGTTGCCCGTCGTTCCTGGCGGTGCTGAAGCGCTTCGGGGCGCAGCAAGGCCTCCTGTCGTTCCCGGTCGAGGGCTGGACGCTGGCTCTCGACGTTCCGGCCGCGGTCCCCGGGCTGGGTCCGCTCCTCGACGGTCTCGACGAGCTGGTCGCCGAGGCGGGTGGCCGCGTTTATCTCGCGAAGGACTCGCGCCTTCGCCCCGACCTGCTCGAGGCGATGTACCCGCGGCTCCCCGAGTGGCGCGCCATCGTCGAGCGGGCCGATCCACGCGGTGTGATGCGCTCGGACCTCTCGCGCAGGCTTGGCCTTCGTTGAGGGACGCCGTGGGAGCCGTGCAGTCGCTGCTGGTGCTCGGCGGCACCTCGGACATCGCGGCCGCCACGGCCCGCCGGCTCGTGGCCGACCGCACGCGGCGCGTGGTGCTGGCTGCCCGCGACCCTGCGCGGGCCGAGCCGCTCGCTGCCGAGCTGCGCGAGGCGGGGGCGACCGACGTGGACACGGTCGCGTTCGACGCCACGGACTTCGGATCGCACCGGTTGTTCGTGGACGACGTGTTCGACCGCGACGGCGACATCGACTGCGTGCTCGTCGCGTTCGGGCTCCTCGGCGACCAATCGGCGCTGATGCACGACGAGTCCGCGGCCGTCGAGCTCGTGGAGGCGAACTACACGGGCGCGGTGTCCGTGAGCATCCCCATCGCCGAGCGGCTGAGCGCCCAGGGTCACGGGACGATCGTGTACCTGTCGTCGGTCGCGGGGGAGCGCGCGCGCAGGTCGAACTTCGTCTACGGCTCCTCGAAGGCGGGTCTCGACGCCTTCGCCCAGGGGCTTGGCGACTCGCTCCACGGAAGCGGCGTTCAGGTGATGGTGGTGCGGCCGGGATTCGTCCGCACGAAGATGACGGCCGGACTGGATGAGGCGCCGCTGGCCGCCGACGCCGACGCGGTCGCGGAGGCGATCGCAAGCGGGCTGCGGCGGAACGCGCACACGGTCTGGGTGCCGGGCCCGCTGCGGGTCGTCATGTCGGGCCTGCGCCACCTGCCACGGCCCATCTTCCGCCGGCTGGACATCTGAGCAGGCGTTTCCGCGGAGACGTCTCAGTCCTCGCTTCTCGGGGCTGCGTCCACGTTTCCGTGGAAACGCGGGACGCTCTCCACTCGCGTTGCCGCAGAAG
>VAXR01000080.1:8045-8438 GCA_005885165.1 Actinomycetota bacterium | reverse complement strand
CGCAGAGCGCGATCTGATTGAGCAGATCTTCAAGTGGAAGCCGCCTTCGTACAACGTCGGCCAGCCGCGACAGGTGATGGAGCCCGTGACGGGACCGTCGTCGATCCTGCTGCTCGACGGCGAACAGCACCTGCGGATGCGCAAGCTCATGCTGCCGCCATTTCACGGCGAGGCAATCGCGCACTACGGGGAGCTGATCGAACAGGTCACGAACCGCGAGATCGACAGCTGGCGCCAGGGGGACACCGTCCGCACGCGGGTCGTCGCGCAGCGGATCACGATGGAGGTGATCATCCGCGCGGTCTTCGGCATCACCGATCCCGCGCGCATTGCCGAACTCCAGCGTGTCCTACCTCGGCTGTCGTCCCCGAACCCGCTCCTGCTGCTCGTCCA
>VAXR01000080.1:0-7933 GCA_005885165.1 Actinomycetota bacterium | reverse complement strand
GCCCGCGACGAAGCGGGCGACCCACTGACGGATCGCGAGCTGCGCGATGAGCTGATTACGCTCCTGCTCGCCGGGCATGAAACGACCGCCACATCGATTGGATGGGCGTTCGAACGCCTGCTGCGCACCACGGCGGCACTCGAGCGCCTGACGGCCGAGGTGAAGGCGGGCGAGTCTGACTACCTCGATGCCGTCATCAAAGAGACGCTCAGAGTCAGGCCGGTAGTCCCCGAGGTGTTCCGGGCGCCGACGGAACCAACTGAGCTCGGCGGCTACCTGTTCCCGCCCGGCACGCACGTCGCTGCCTCGATCCTGCTGGTGCAGTTCGACCCTGGGCTTTACCCGCCAGATCCGCGGGCGTTCCGTCCCGAGCGCTTCCTCGACGGGGCGCCAGAGCCCTATACCTGGGTCCCGTTCGGCGGCGGTGTGCGCCGCTGCCTGGGGGCGGCATTCGCGACGCTCGAGATGAAGATCGTGATCTCGACGATCCTCTCGCGGACCCGCCTGCGCGCCCCGCGGTCCAAGGGCGAGACGGCACGCTTTCGGGGAGTGACGCTGCTGCCGAGCCGCGGTGGCGAGGCGATCGTCGATCGCGTGCGCGCCTGAGCGTCCTACCCGCCCGTCCCGGCAATTGCTCTGGCCACGCGCACCCCG
The DNA here is from genome assembly GCA_005885165.1 of Actinomycetota bacterium. Classification (GTDB taxonomy): domain Bacteria; phylum Actinomycetota; class Thermoleophilia; order Solirubrobacterales; family Thermoleophilaceae; genus AC-37. The sequence goes on along the minus strand of VAXR01000080.1, from coordinate 7,279 downwards.
CTTCGCAGCGCACCCTCCATATACCCCGTGAAGGCGTCCGTGTGCTCTCCCGCGAAATGGATCCGTCCTACCGGACGGCGTAGCTCGCGCCAGAACTGGGTCACCTGGCCGGGTGCGTAGGCGGTGTAGGTCCCACCTGTGTACGGCTCGCGGGCCCACGCGACGGTCACGGCGTGGCGAAGCTGTGCGCGTGAGCCCGGATAGATGCGGTCGAGCTCGGTTGCGACGTCGTGGATGCGGCGGGCGTCGGTCAGGCCCGTGAAGGCGGCGCCCGGCTTGCCCATCGTGTAGACGAGCAGGACCCCCGCACGTCCGGGCTGCCCGTCGGTCGCCTCCCACGTGGTGCTGATCGGCAGATCCGTGAACGTGTCGCCGTCGAAGCCCTGCTTGCGCCAGCCCCTGGTGTCGTACTGCAGAAGCGTCTTGGTCCCGATCCCGTACTGGAGTCTCGCGATCGCCTCGGCCAGCGCGGTCGGCAGCGCCGGCACGAAGTTGACCGCGCGCAGCGCCGGGAGCGGCGCAGCCACGACGCAGTGGTCCGCATCGATGCTGTCGCCGCCGACCTGCACCCGTATGCGGTCGCTCAGCGTGGTCACGCGCGTGACGGGCGACCGGAGGTGCACAGCCCTGCCCAGCGCGCGTGCGATCCTGCGCGGGAGCCGGTCGTTGCCGCCGCGGACGCGGAAGGCCTCGGTTCCCGAGTCCGGCAGGTTCTCGGTCAGCTTGTAGCCCTGGGCGACGAAGAGAGCGGAGACCTGCGCCGGCTCGACTGTGTAGTCGTCGCGGATGGTGTCGTGGCTGACCAGCATTCTCGCGCGCGAGCCAAGACCGAGGTCGTCGAGCACGTCGGCTGCCGATCGGCGGTCAAGTGTCTGCCCGCGCGGGTCGCGGGCACTGACATGCTTGGCAAAGGCCTCCATGCGGCTGTCGAACCGGTCGGCTTCGTCTTGCACGCTGCCGTCGAACGCGACGCCGAATCGCCGCCGGCGCCCGTCGAGGTATGCCGCTCCGGGAAGGTCGCTCCCCTCCTGACGAACGTCTTCGAGGCGCAGGCCGAAGCCCCGGATGTAGTGGCGCATGGTGGTGTGGATCGTGTCGATGTACTCGCCACCCGCCTCGGCGTGCTGGCCGTTGGGAAAGTGGATGGTGTGCACGCGCCCGCCCACACGGTCGCGAGCCTCGAGGACCACGACATCGAAGCTGCTACGCCGCAGCTCGAAGGCCGCCGCTAGGCCCGCGAGCCCGGCGCCTACGACGACCACGCGCCCGCGCTGCGGTGCGGCCGCGACGAGTCGGGAGCGCGAAGCAATAGCCAGCCCGCTTGCCGCGCCGGCGGCTAGCAATCGGCGGCGGGTCAGCCGCTTAGCGAGCACACCGGCCAGCGTAGCCTGGTCAGCCCGGACTCACGCGCCTACGCGAGCCGCCACGCGCTTGCTTGCTTATGCGCCCAGGGAGACTCGAACTCCCACCCCGCATACGCGGGACAAGGCCCTCAATCTTGCTAGCTGCGTGTTCGCTGTGTCTGTGGTTTCCAAATTGTCCGTTCTGCGGGGGTCTCGGGAGACGCGGTGGACGATCTGGACGTTTTGCGACGGCGTGGATGTTGCCAATGTGTTGCCAACGAATCGCCCCGGCGAAATAGCCGCGGCCGCGTCACTCGCCGGCGGTGGCCATAGCCAGGACCGAGCCGATCCGAACCCCCGTCTCCTCCCAGGTCTCACTGCGGTCGCCGCTGTGCAGGATGCGGCCGTCCGCCATCCCCGCGAGTAGCGCCCCATCGATCGCGGCGAGCGCGTACGGCATCGACTCCCCGGGCAGGCCCAGTCGTCGCCAGGCGCCGTGCTCCCAGACGTAGAGTCCGCCGGCTGCGTCCTCGCCCGCGTGTGCCGTCCACGGGCCCGAGGCGGCCGATACGTACCAGCGGTCAGGATCGGCCGGATCGAGCGCCAGAGCCCAGCAGTAGCCAAGGTCACGCCCGGTGTCGACAGCTTCCCAGCTGACGCCGCCGTCGCGGCTCCAGGCCGCCCCGTCACCAGCGGCCTCATAAGCGCGCCCCTCCGCGGACGGGTGCCACGCAAGGCGGTGCGCATCGCGCTTTGCCCCGGGACGATGGTCGGTGAAGCTACGGCCCGCGTCCTCGCTGTACATGACGCCGCCGAGCTCGATCCCGACGAGCAGGCGGTCGGGGGCAAGGGGATCGGGCGCGATCCAGCGGACGTGGTGAGTCTCGGGTCGTGGGGGAAAGCTCCACCGATCCTTCGACGGGACTTCCTGCAGCGCTTCGAGCTCCGCCCAGGAGCGGCCGTCCCTGGAGACGAAAAGCCGGCTTGGTTCAGTCCCGGCGTACAGCGCGCCGTCCGCCCCGCTGATCGCCACCGAGTACACGTCACGTTCGGGAAGGTCGGTGCTGTCCCAGCTCCCGCCGCCGTCCAAGCTCAGCCGGGCGCCATCGCCTTGGGTCCCGACCAGGACGCGCCCGCCGTCCGTGGCTACGCAGGTGGCCGAGACGCCGTCCAGCACCGGATGGGCGGCCCACGAATGTCCGTCCCGTTCGAGACGGGTCACGCGGTTGTCGCGGGAGCAGAGGTAGGCGACCATGGCGACCGATCGACCTTAGCTTTGCGTTGCGGGGCGCGTCCGGAGTCGCCGGCCGAAAGCGACGAGCCGGGCGAGGTGGCCGCAGTAGGGTGCGCCGGGACAGCGGGCGAACGACAGCGCCACCGTCTCGGCGTCCTCGTCCGCCACGCTCCTCCGCCGCCGTGGCAGCAAGACCAGTGCCGTCACGAAGCCGAGGGCGCAGAGCAGCGCGGCGACTATGAAGGCGCGCTTGAAGCCGTGGGTCAGCGCAAGGGACGCAGGTGAGCCGGAGTCGAGCGCGCTCGCGACCCTGCTCGTCGACACCGAAGAGAGGATCGCCAGGCCGAGCGCGCCACCCACCTGCTGGGTGGTGTTGAGGAGCCCCGAGGCCAGCCCGGACTCGCTGGCGGGTACGCCGTTGGTCGCCGAGATCGTGATCGGGACGAACGAGAGCCCGAGGCCGGCGCCGAGGACGACGATCGCCGGCAGGACGTGGCTGGCGTAGTCGCCGTGGCCGGAGACGCGGGTGAGGAGGACGAATCCGGCTGTCGAGATGAACAGGCCCGTCAACAGCACCGGCTTCGGCGTGAAGCGGTCGACCAGACGCGAGGCCGTGGCCGAGCCGCCGATGAGGATGACGCTGAACGGCATGTAGAGGAGCCCTGTCTTCAGCGCGCTGTAGCCCAGGACCTGCTGCAGGTAGAGCGTGCAGAAGAAGAACATCCCGAACAGCGCCGCCGCCAGCACGAGCATCGCCGCGTCGGAGGCGGCGAGACTCCGGATCTTGAAGATCCCGAGCGGGACCAGCGGCTCCTCGTGCCGGCGCTCGATTACCACGAACGTGGCGATCAGCGCCGCGGCGATCGCGAGGCCAGCCAGCGTCCGGCCCGAGGCCCACCCCCAGCTGTCGGCCTTGATCAGCGCGAAGACGAGGGCCATCGTCCCCAGCGTGATCGATACGGCGCCTTCGGCGTCGTAGCCGCCACGTGCGACTGACCCCGAGCGGCTCTCCGGGACGATCCGCGGAGCCAGGGCCACGAGCGCGGCTCCGATCGGCACGTTGATGAAGAACACCCACCGCCAGGTGAGGGCCTCGACCATGACGCCGCCGAGGAGCAGGCCGATCGCTCCGCCCGCTCCGGCGATCGCGCCCCAGACCGCGAGTGCACGGTTCCGCTCCGGCCCCTCCGCGAACGTGGTGAGGATGATCGATAGCGCCGCCGGCGAGACCAGCGCCCCGCCGAGGCCCTGCGCACCGCGCGCGACCAGCAGCATCGCCTCCGACTGGGCGAGTCCGCAGATCAGCGACGCGCCGGAGAACACGGCGATGCCGACGACGAATAGGCGTCGGCGCCCGAGCCGGTCGGCCAGGCGCCCGCCGAGCAGGAGGAAGCCGCCGAACATCAACGTATAGGCGTTCAGGACCCAGGAGAGGCTTTGCTCGGAGAAGCCGAGGTGTCGTTGGATCGTCGGCAGCGCGACGTTGACGACGGTCCCGTCGAGGATGACCATGAACTGGGCGACCGCGACGACCGCCAGGACGGCGTTGGGGTTGACCTTCGAGACCGAGCGGCTGGCGGGGGCAGGGAGAGCAGCGGATTCCATGGTCGGAGCCTCACCCACCATCTGGTGAGTGGTCATGACCGGATTCCGGTGATTGCGCTCGGGAACCGACGCACCGCAGCTCGACCAGGTCGAGATCGAGCGCCTCGATCTGCGCAAGCACGCCGAACAAGGCGGAGCGATCTTCCAGCCGACCGGTGAGGACGGTCTCGCTGCGCCTGAGTTCACAGGCCATCGAGGGAAAGGCCGAGAGGGCCGTGGCTCCGAGCCGGCCCGCTATCCGGATCGTGTACAAGCGGCGCGGGTTGGGCACCCGCCAATCGTGCCGCCAGGCCAGGTGAGCGGGCGACGTCGGAATCGGATGATTGTGTATCCGCCGGCGGCGGCGACTAGTCCCACCCTGTACGGGAGAGTCCGGTTGAGAGGAGACGCAGCTCGCGTGCTCTTCGCACCGCGGACGAGCGGTCGTGAGCATCGAGCTTCGAGTAGATGTTTCGCACGTGAGTGTTGACGGTGTTGACGGAGACGTAGAGCTCTCGCGCGATGTCTGGCCGCGTGAGGTTGGTCGGCAGGAAGCGGAGTACACGCAGCTCGCTTGGACTGAGCTCCTCCACTTCCGGTCCCCGCTGTCCGTCGGCACTCGGCACAGATCGGCCCTGAAGCAGGTCAGCGATGTCGGCCAGAAGGGCGCCGTGAGCCGTCTGGTGACCCGGGAGCGTGCCGAGCAGCTCCGCGGCGTCGGTCATTGCAAACGGGAAGATCAGCCGGTCTGGCTCGGCGGCCGCGAGTGCGGCCTCGGCCGCAGCGGCGGCGGCGTGTCGATCCCCCAGGTTCAGGTGCGCGATGCCAGCGAGCAGATGTGTTTCAACGAGCGTGAACGCGGGGCCGGTCGGGGACGTGATGTCCGGAACGCCCCGGAGTACGTCCAACGCCCCAGCGGGGTCTCCGCCCGCCAGGCAGATCACTGCGCGCGCGTTGTAGATGGAGCTCGTCCGTCGTCCGGGTTCTGCCGAGACTCCGGCGAGCGTTGCGCGCGCCTCATCTGGCATCCCGAGGCGAGCTTGCGTGGCCGCGAGCCATCCGGCGCTCGGCGTTGCGAGAGCGCCCGCACCGGTGAGTCGCGACTGCGCCTGCGCTGCTTCCGCGAATTCTTCGAGCGCCGATTGCTGCTGCCCGCGAACGGCGTGCAACATGCCCGCTACCAGGTGCAGACTCACTACCGCGGCGGGGTCACTCCGTGGCTCGGCGACCTGCCGGCCGCGGCCCAACCAATGCTCCCCCTCATCGAACTCGCCTGTCCAGGTCGCCCAGAAGGCAAGCGCCCCCAGTGCGGGCGTGAGTATCGGCCGATCCCCCAAGCCATGGCGTTCGGCCAGGGCGACCGCCTCGCGCCCCCTTTCCCGTGCGGTCGCGAGCGAGACAAGCCTTGTCGGGAAGACCTGGTGAGCGCGACACGCGACCTCCAGGTAGGGTCGGCCGATCGCCTGGGCGAGCGCCGCTCCCTCGGCAAGGTGCCGCTCGGCGTCGTCGAACCGCCTGCACCAGGTCTCGACGATCCCGAGGTTCATCAGCGCGACTCCCCGCAGCTCGGTACCCCTCGCGGCCGGTTCGTTCGACTCGTCTGCGACCGAAGTGTCGAGCAGGTTCACCTGCTCGATTACTTCCGCGAACTGACCGCTGCGCCGTGCCAGCGCCAACCGCAAGGACGCGATGGCCACCGCGAGGCGCCGACGGCGAGCCGGCGGAGTGCTCTGGACATGCGATTCGGCCAGCGCGAGCTGAGCGGCAGCCTCCTCCAACTGCCCGTGCGTCAGCTGAACCGCCGCATGCGCCAAAGCCAGCTCAGGATGATCGGCTGACGCGCCGCCAGGGAACGACCGCAGCAGCACAGCGATCGCTCCTTCCTGACCGTCGAGGGTCAAGCTGAACAGGTGGTCCGCGAGCAGCCGCGCCGCATCGGGCCAGTCCCCGGCCGCGAGCGTGTGTCGCACGGCCTCAACCACGTCTCCGTGGTCCGCGAACCACTGCGCGGCGCGGCGGTGCAGGTCCGGAACCTCGTCGGCATGTGTTCGCCGGAGCTCCAGGCGCAGGAAGTCCGCCAGAAGCTGGTGATAGCGAAACCAGGTGCGCTGAGCGTCCAGCGAAACTACGAACGCGTTCGCGTCCTCGAGCTCCAGCAGCATCCGGTCCGAGCCTGAGCGTCCTGCCAGCACGTCCGCGAGCTCGCCGTTCAGCCGACCGACGAGGGAGGTTCGCAGCAGCATGCTCTGAACCTCGCTCGATTGGCCGTCGAGCATCTCGGCCATCAGGTACTCCCCGATCGCTCTATCGGTGCCCGAGAACTCGGCCACAAAGCGCTCGGCATCCGGGTGACGGCTGAGCGAGATCACCGCCAGGCGCACTCCGGCCGCCCAGCCTTCCGTGCGCCGGTACAACGCACCAGCACCGGCGCTCGACAGGCTGATTCCGGACGCCGCAAGCAGCTCGACGGTTTCGCGCTCGGTGAAGCGAAGGTTGCCGGCCCGGATGTCGGCAATCTCGTCCGCGAGCCTGAGCTGGTGAAGTCTGAGCGGGGGATCCCGGCGCGACGACAACACGACGCGTGCGGAGCTCGGCAGATCGGCGATCAAACGCTCGAGCTGGCTGTGTGCGTCCGCTGACTTGAGCTCGTGGAGATCGTCGATGATCAAGACGACGGGCTCGACGTGGTCGGCAACCTCCGCCCGGACGCTCTCGACTCCCTCGTCTCCCTCGTGCTCAGCGGTCGTGGCAATCTGCGTCTCAGGGTCGATCGGGCTCTCGGGGCTGCGGATCGCGTCCAGGACCGCGGACCAGAAGCGCTGAGCATCCCCTTCGTCGCGCTCGACGGATACGAAAGCGACGCGACGACCGTCCGTCGAGCGGTTGGCCCAGGCCCGCAGCAGCGAGGTCTTGCCACTTCCCGGCGGCGCGGAGACGACCGTCACCCGCTTCGCCACGGCGCGATCGAGCATCTGAAGGAGATCGTCCCGCTCGAGCAGGCCCCGGGCGAGCTGGGTCGTGGTCAAGCTGGTCATGGTCGCGCCACCGTCGAGTCCTTCGATGCGCGTCCAAGGTTAGGTCGTCGACGGATCCGACGGCGCTGAGGGGCGAATCATCG
>VAXR01000079.1:9523-12988 GCA_005885165.1 Actinomycetota bacterium | reverse complement strand
GAAGTACCGGCTCTACAAGAGCGACCGCAACCTCCAGGCGATGCACGCCGCGCACCCGTTCGTGGCGATCTGGGACGACCACGAGGTCGAGTCCAGCTATTACAACGAGACCGAGGGAAACCGGCAGGGGGCCACGCCGCGGATCCCCTTCCCCAAACGAAGGGAGAACGGCTACCGCGCTTTCTTCGAGCACCTGCCGCTGATCCGCTTCCAGCACAACCGCGACCGGATTTACAGGCGGATCCCCCTCGGCCGCCACGCCGAGATCTTCCTACGGCGACGGGGTGGTCCACAGCGGCCGCGGGCTCCTCCTCGCGGTGGACAAGCGGCCCGGCGCCAGCACGCTCGCGGTGACGCGCGAGCTGCAGAACGCGCTGGAGGACATGGCGCCCGGGCTGCGTGGGGTCCATATCGACTCCTCGATCTTCCGCCCCGCCGTCTACATGCACCGCGCGATCGACCACCTCACCCTCCTGGTGATCATCGCCGGGGTGCTCGCTGCGTTCGCGATCGCGGCGTTCCTGCTTCACCTGCGGACCGCGCTGGTGGCGATGGTCTCGATCCTCGCGTCGTTCTCGGGCGACATCCACACCTACTTCGCGGGGACGTGGACCACGACCGGCCGCAGCGACGGCAAGCCCGTCGGCCCGGAGTTCGTGGCCGGGTCGATCAGCTCCTACACGATCGCCGAGAACTTCAAGCAGAACGGCGTGCCCGAGGCCGAGGCGGCCCTCCTTGTGGAGCGCCTGCCCGAGAACAACCCGCATCTCGCATACGTCAATTCCACGCGCCACGGCTACGCGCTCGCGACCGTCACGCCGGAGGAGCTGCGCGTGGACTTCCGGTCGCCGACGAGCACTCGGGACCCGAACGCCCGGGTGGAGACGCTCGCGCGCTTCAGCGTCGAGAGCGGGAATCCGGTGCTGAAGGTCGTGTCCTAGACCGCCCGAGAGCGCCCGATCACAGCGGCGCGTTCAACCCGGATCTCGCTCGGCGAAATCGGGCGCACCAGGACTAGCGCGGCCTGTCAGGTTTCGTTAATGTGGCTTAGTGCCACGCCGAAGGCTCCCCGTCTAAATGCTGCGGGCGACGATCGATTCGAGCATACGGTTTCGCCTGCTGCTGATTCTTGGCGCCGCGGTGCTGATGGTGGTTGGGGTGAGCCAGCTCCGGAAGGCGCCGGCTGACGTCCTGCCGGAGTTCGGCCAGCCCACCGTTCAGATACAGACGGAGAGCCTCGGCCTGTCGGCGCCCGAGGTGGAGCAGCTGATCACGGTGCCGATGGAGTCGAACCTGATCAACGGCGTGCCCGGCGTCGAATCGGTTCGCTCGGACTCCATTCCGTCGCTGTCTCTGATCGAGCTGAAGTTCAATCGGGGGACCGACATCCTCCACGCGCGCCAGCTCGTGCAGGAGCGCCTCTCGCAGTCGCCGGCCCTCCCCAGCGTGGCCGGCGACGGGGTGGTCCACAGCGGCCGCGGGCTCCTCCTCGCGGTGGACAAGCGGCCCGGCGCCAGCACGCTCGCGGTGACGCGCGAGCTGCAGAACGCGCTGGAGGACATGGCGCCCGGGCTGCGTGGGGTCCATATCGACTCCTCGATCTTCCGCCCCGCCGTCTACATGCACCGCGCGATCGACCACCTCACCCTCGCCCAGATCATCAAGACCACCGGCAACGCCCAGCTGGTCTCGCCTCTCACCTACCTCGACGCATCCACCCCGGGGAGCGGCGGCTTCATCGACGGGCCGGCCCAGCGGCTGTCCGTCCAGCACATCCTCCCGTTCGGCACGCCCGGGAAGCTCGCTCAGGTGCCGATCGACGGCGCGCACGGCCTGCGGCTCGGCGACGTGTCGCAGGTGGTGGAGGGACACCCGCCGCTCGTCGGCGACGGGGTGGTCCACAGCGGCCGCGGGCTCCTCCTCGCGGTGGACAAGCGGCCCGGCGCCAGCACGCTCGCGGTGACGCGCGAGCTGCAGAACGCGCTGGAGGACATGGCGCCCGGGCTGCGTGGGGTCCATATCGACTCCTCGATCTTCCGCCCCGCCGTCTACATGCACCGCGCGATCGACCACCTCACCCTCCTGGTGATCATCGCCGGGGTGCTCGCTGCGTTCGCGATCGCGGCGTTCCTGCTTCACCTGCGGACCGCGCTGGTGGCGGTGGTCTCGATCCTCGCGTCGTTCATGGCGGCCGCGCTCGTGCTGGACGCCTTCGGACAGACGATGAACGCGCTGGCCTTCGCGGGACTTCTTGCCGCGTTGACCGTGATCGTCGACGACGCCACAGGCGACGCGCACAACGTCCTCCGTCGAATTCGCGAGAACAGGGAGGCGGGCGGCAGCGAACCGGCCCGAGCCATCGTCCGGCAGGCCTTGCGCGAGATGAGGGCGCCGCTCTGCTACGCGACCGTGATCATCCTGCTCGCGGTGGTGCCGGTGCTGGTCGCGGAGGGGCTCACCGCGTCGTTCCTGCACCCGCTCGTAGTCGCCTACGCCCTCGCGGTGCTGGTGTCGATGGTCGTGGCCCTGACCCTCACACCGGCGCTCTGCATGCTGCTGCTCGCGGGCGTCGACTCCACGCGCCCGGCGCCGGCCGCCATCCAGAGGCTCCGCGCTCGCTGCGAGGAGATCCTCGCCGCGGCCATCAGGGCCCCGCGGCCCTTGCTCCTGGTGCTTTCGGTGGTCGGGCTCCTGGGCGTCGCCCTGGTGCCCTTCCTCGAGGCGCCCTCGCGGCCCACCTTCAGGGACAGGGACCTGCTCGTGCACTGGCAGGCCCCGCCGGGAACGTCGCTCGCCGAGATGGACCGCGTCGCCACCCGGGCCACGCGCGAGCTGCGCGCGATCCCCGGCGTGAGCGACGTTGGGGCTACCGTCGGCCGCGCCCGACTGTCGGACCAGATCGTGGAGACCAACTCCTCGGAGCTCTGGGTGAGCATGAAGGCGTCCGCCGACTACGCGAAGACCCGCGCGGCCATCGAGCAGGTGGTGGGCGGAACTCCGGGGATCAGCGGCTCGCTGTCGACCTATGAGGGCAACCAGCTGACCGGGGTGCTGGGCGAGCGCAACTCGACGGTCGACCTGCGCGTCTACGGGCAACGCTACGCGGCGCTCGACGCGAAGGCACGCGAGCTGCAGGCGCGCGTGGTGCACATCCCCGGCGTCCGCAACACGAGGGTGGTCGGGCTCCCCACCGAGCAGCCCGCCGTCCAGGTTGCCGTGAACGTGGCCGCCGCCCTCCGCCACAGCCTCAAGCCGGGTGACATCCGCCGTGCCGTGGCGACCGACGTCGAGGGGCTCATCGTCGGCAACTTCTTCCAGCAGCAGAAGGTGTTCGACGTGACGGTTCAGGGCAAGACCGGCACGCGCGACACCGTCCCGAGGATCGCGAACATGCTCATCGACCAGCCCGGTGGCGGCCAGGTCCCGCTCTCCGAGGTGGCGAGCGTGAAGGTGGGGCCGTCGCCG
>VAXR01000079.1:0-9517 GCA_005885165.1 Actinomycetota bacterium | reverse complement strand
CGCCGACGTGCACGGGCGCTCGGTCGCCACCGTGCGCAGCGACATCCGGCGGCGGATCAGCGGGGTGAGCTTCCCGCTCGACTACCACGCCGAGGTGCTGGGCTCTGGCGAGCCGGGCCACACCTCCCACGCCTCGTTCGTGACCTACGTGATCGCCGCCGAGCTTGTCGCGTTCCTAGTCCTCCAGGCGGCCTTCGGCAGCTGGCCGCTCGCCGCCACGCTCTTCCTCACGCTCCCGCTCGCGATGAGCGGCGGCGTGCTCGTCGCGTTCGCCACCGGATACGACGACGAGCTCGGCGCCCTGGCCGGCATGCTGGCCGTGTTCGCGCTGGCGGTCCGGCAGGGGGTGGTGCTGATCGCGAGGGCCCAGTACCTGCGGCGGCGCGCCGGTGCGGTGTTCGGCACGGAGCTCGTCCTGACTGCGACCCGCGAGCGGCTGGCGCCCATCCTCACCTCCAACGCCACCGTCGCGGCCGCCGTGCTCCCGTTCGCGATCGCCGGCGACGTTGCGGGCAACGAGATCACGCGGTCGATGGCGGTGGTGATCCTCGGAGGGCTCGTCACGTCCACCCTGCTCACGCTCCTCGTCGTGCCCGCCCTCTACGTGCATTACGGGAGGGAGGCGGCGGTGCGCCTCAAGTGGCCGCTCCGCCGCGCGGCGCCGACCGGCGCCTCGGCCCAGCCGCAGGGAGGTGCGGCCGATGGCGGCTAGCCGTCGCCTCGCCACCGCGCTCGTGGCCGTCCTGGCCATCGCCGCCGCTGGGTGCGGAAGCTCGTCGAGCCGCCCGAAGGAGCCGTCGGCCAAGGTCGAGGACGTGAACGGCCAGCACCGGGTTCTCCTCTCGCCCCAGGCCGCCGCGAGGATCGGCATTCAGACCGCGACGGTGAAGGCGACCGGCGGGGCACGGCGCCTCGACGTGATCCCGTACTCCGCACTCCTCTACACGGCCGACGGCAAGACCTGCACATACGTCCGCACGAGCCCGCTGGTCTTCGTGCGGCGCTCCGTGAGCGTCGACCACCTCACGAGCACCGAGGCGTTCCTCTCGTCCGGACCGTCCCCGGGCACGGCCGTGGTGACGGTCGGCGGCGAGGAGCTGCACGGCGCCGAGACCGGCATCCAGACGCCGGAGTAGCGGCGCGCCTGGCTGATGCGCTGGATCGTCGGAAGCAGCCTCCGGTTCCGGTACGTGGTCGTCGGGCTGGCGGCCGCGCTGATCTTCTTCGGGACCGAGCAGGTCCAGAAGCAGAAGCTCGACGTCTTCCCCGAGTTCGCGCCGACCCAGGTGCAAATCCAGACCGAGGCGCTCGGCCTCTCCGCCGCGGAGGTCGAGCAGCTCGTGACGGTTCCGCTCGAGAACGGCCTGACCGGGGTCCCGAGGGTCAAGACGGTGCGGTCGGAGTCGGTTCCGCAGCTCTCCTCGGTGATCCTCCTGTTCAAGTCCGGCACGAGCCTGACAAGGGCGCGCCAGCTCGTGCAGGAGCGGCTCCAGACGGTGGCGCCGACCCTGCCCTCGTGGGCCTCGCCGCCGACGATGGTGCCGCCCGTCTCCACGACCAGCCGCGTGATGGCGATCGGGCTCACGTCCAAGCGGCACTCGCAGCTGGACCTGTCGGTGAGCGCCTTCTGGAACATGCGCGCCCGGCTCCTCCGCGTGCCCGGCGTGGCGAACGTGGCGATCTGGGGTCTGCGCGCGAAGGAGCTCCAGGTACTGGCCGACCCGAGGCGCATGCAGGCCGCGCACGTTTCGCTCGACGACCTGATGAACGTGACAAGCGGTGCGCTCGACGCCGGCGTCCTCCAGTACACGAACGGGACCCAGGCGGCAGCGGGCGGCTACCTCGATACTCCGGCCCAGCGCGCCTCGGTCGAGCAGGCGCTGCCCGTGAGCACGCCGAAGCAGCTCGGCGAGCTGCCGATCACGTCAGCCACCGGCAAGACGCTGCGGATCAACCAGGTCGCCGGCACGCGCTGGGGCGGTCCTCCCCTGATCGGCGACGCCGTCGTGAACGGCGGCCCTGGCCTGCTTCTCATCGTCGAGAAGTTCCCGGGCGCCAACACGCTGGACGTCACGTCGGGCATCGACAAGGCGGTCAAGCAGCTTCAGCCGGGGCTGCCGGGCATCCACATCGACACCCACATCTTCCGACCGGCGACGTTCATCGACTCGTCGCTCCACAACCTCAGGGTGGCGCTGATCATCGGCTGCATCCTCGTGATCCTGGTGCTGATCGCCTTCCTGTTCCAGTGGCGGGCGGCGTTCATCAGCCTGGTGACGATCCCGCTGTCGGTGATCGCCGCGCTGGTGGTGCTCTCCCTCCGGGGGGCGACGATCAACACGATGGTGCTGGCCGGGATCGCGGTCGCGATCGGGGTGGTGGTGGACGACGCCATCATCGACACGGAGAACATCGTGCGGCGCCTGCGCCTGCGATGGCAGGAGCAGAAAGCCAGCGGGCGCGCCTACCACGAGGCCATCATGTCGGTCGTCCTCGCCGCGTCGCTCGAGGTGCGGACGGCCATCCTCTACGCGACGTTCATCAACGTCGTGGCGGTCGTGCCGGTGATCCTCGCCGGAGGCCTGTCCGGCTCGTTCTTCCAGCCGCTGGCGCTGTCCTACGCGCTCGCGGTGCTGGCGTCGATGGTCGTGGCGCTGACCGTCACGCCGGCCCTCAGCCTGATCCTCCTAGGCGGATCGCACTTCGGCCGCGAGTCGCCGCTCGCGCGGTGGTTGAAGGCGAATTACGAGGCGACGCTCGCGAGGATGATCGGGAGCCTCCGGCTGACCGTGATGGTCGTCGTACTCGCGGTGATCGCCGGCGTGGGCGTCCTCCCGCACCTGGGGCAAGACCTGTTCCCAACGTTCAAGGAGCGCCAGTTCCTGATGCACTGGGTCACGCAGCCGGGCACCTCGATCAAGGAGCAGAAGCGGATCGTGACCCGGACGTCCCGCGCGGTGCTCGCGGTTCCGGGCGTGCCCCACTTCGGCTCGCACATCGGACAGGCCACGCTCGGCGAGGAGATCGCCGGTCCCAACTTCTCGGAGTCCTGGATCAGCCTGGCGCCGAAGGCCGACTACAACCGCACCACCGACTCGATACGCCACATCGAGGCGGGCGTGCCCGGCCTCTACCACGACATGCAGACCTACCTCCGCGAGAAGATCGACGAGACGATCGCCGGCCAGACCGAGGGGTTCGTCGTACGGATCTTCGGTCAGGATCTGAACGTCCTGCGCCGGCAGGCGTACCGCGTGCAGCAGGCGATCTCGAACGTGCACGGACTGGTCGACCTCCACGTTGAGCCGCAGGAGAACTCGCCGCAGATCGAGGTCACGGTCAGGCTCGGCGTGGCCCGGCGCTACGGGCTCAAGCCGGGTGACGTGCGGCGGGCCGCCGCGACCCTCCTGGCGTCGGAGGGGGTCGCAAACATCTTCCGCAACCAGCGGACGTACGAGGTCGTGGTCTGGGGCAACCCGGCGATCCGCCGGAACCTGTCCGACATCAGGCGCCTGCCGATCGACACGCCGAGCGGCGGACAGGCGGCACTCGGGCGCCTCGCCGACGTCCGGGTCGCGGCAACGCCGAGCGTCATCAAGCGCGAGAACGCGTCACGGCGGATCGACGTGCTCGCCAACATCTCCGGGCGCGACCTCGGGTCGGTGACGAGCGACGTGAAGCAGCGCCTGCACCACGTCAAATTCCCGCTCGGCTACCACTCCGAGCTCCTCGGCGAGGCCGCGGAGCGCCAGGCCGCGCAGAGCAGGCTGATCCGCTACGGCATCCTCACCGTGATCGCGATCCTCTTCCTGCTGCAGGTCGCGTTCCGGAGCTGGCGGGCGGCGTGGCTCCTGTTCCTCACCCTCCCGATGGCCCTCGTCGGCGGGCTGGTCGCCGCCTGGGCGTTCATCGGGATCATCTCGCTGGGGGCGCTGATCGGCTTCTACACCGTGCTCGGAATCGCCGCCCGGAACGGGATCATGATGGTCTCGCACTTCCAGCACCTCGAACGGAACGAGGGGGAGCCGTTCGGCCTCTCGCTCGTCCTGCGCGGCGCGCGCGAGCGGCTGACGCCGATCCTCATGACCGCGAGCGCGACGGCTCTAGCGATCCTGCCGCTGGCGCTGTCAGGCGACAAGCCCGGCCAGGAGATCGAGCACCCGATGGCGGTGGTGATCCTCGGCGGCCTCGTGACCTCCACGCTCGTGAACCTGTTCGTCGTGCCGAGCCTCTACCTCCGCTTCGGCGGGCTGCGCGGAACCGACCACGACGACCGCGACGTCGTGGTGCAGGGCGTCGAGCTCCCCGAGCCGTTCGACGAGGTGCCGGCCCGAATCGGGTCTTGACATATGCGGTATGCGGACGTAGGTTCGATGTAGCCAGGCCACCGGCGCCCTGGCGCCGGCAGGCAGGGGACTCGCGCAGAGGAGGTATCCGTGGCAAGCAGCAATCCCAGAGCTTCGCGCCCGCGTGCGCGCATCTTCCGCAGGACCCTGCTCGCCGCGGTGGTGGCCGGCGCCATCGGTGCGGCACCCGCGTCGGCGATCGGCTTCACGATCAAGCCGACGCTTTCATCGACGCCCACCGGCGGCCAGTCCACCACGTGCCTTCCGAACGTCGTCGGCCTGCTGCCGCTCGGCGCGGTGATCCACTACAGCTGGGGCCTCTGGGGCAACACGGCGTACTCGACGAGCTCCAACAGCATCACGCTGTCCGACACGGCCGGCCGCCAGTATCTCTTCTGCGAGGTGAAGGTGACCAATGCCCTCAACGTCATCCTGACCCAGCTCACAGGCAAGCCCGCCGATCTCGCAATCATCAGCAGGATCAAGGGGATCGCCCCCTCGAACCTGTCGCTTCCGTCGGTCTCCGGCAAGAAGCGCGTCGGGCAGAAGGTGCGGTGCAATCCCGGCAGCTGGAGCGCCCTGCCGAGCTCCTACTCGTTCACCTGGCTGCGCAACGGCTCGCCCGTGAGCACCGGCCGGCAGCGGAAGCTCCGCGGCGGCGATCAGGGCCAGTCGATCGCGTGCTCGGTGAAGGCGAAGAACCCGTTCGGGACGAGCGGCACCGTGACGAGCCCGGCGGTGACGGTCCACTAGCGAAGTCTTCGCGCTGCTTCCGGCTCAGTCGAAGTAGTCGCGCGCCTTGGCCTCGTCGTAGCGCGCGAGGCCATCGTCGGGGATCGGCTCCCAGGGCGCCGCGTACGCCACGAACGCGCGCCAGCTCGGCCTGACGCCGGGATCGCCGTCGAAGGCGCCCATCCGCACGCTCATCTGCGTGGGGTCGCCCGGATTGCGGCTGAAGAGCTGGGCGCCGCACTCGCGGCAGAAGAGCTTCTCGAAGCCGCCGTCGGGATGGCGCCATGCCTTGACGAGATCCTCCCCCTGGAGGAGCCGAAAGGTGCGGCCGTCGATCCGCGCCTGCGCGGACGACGCGCCGCCGGTGCGCCGCTGGCATCGCGTGCAGTGGCAGTAGCCGGCGGCGGGTGCGGGTTCGGTGAGCTCGAAGCGGACGCCTCCGCACAGGCAGCCGCCGGTGAGCGAGGGTTCGGTCATACGAGGGAGTCTGACGCACGCTGCTTCGAACGTGTGTTCGGTACGATCTTGTGGATGGCTCGCAGGATCTACAAGCTCGAGCACTTCGCCAAGGGCACCGGCGCAACCGTCGTGCCGAACGAGGAGAAGGAGCGGCCGGGCCCGACCGACGACGGCGTCAACACCGTGCGCGTTCCCCGCGAGCGCCGTCGCGCCGCGGGCACGCCGCAGCGCTCATCCACCCCCCTGCCGCCCGGCCACGTCCGGAAGAAGTCAACGGGCGAGATCGGCCGCGTGGTGTCGGTTGACGCCAGAGCAGGGACCGCGGTGGTTAGCTGGCTCCGGGAGGGCCGCACCACCACGGTTCCGCTCACGGCGATCTCGCGCCGCTGATGTAGCCAAGGGGCGGGCAGGGGGAACCATCGCCGAGCCGGCCCCTTGGCGGTGTTGTAGTTAGCTGTTCCCGGTGCAGGCGGGCTTAACCCTCAGGCAGGCGACAGTCCGGGTGGACCTCCGGCGCGGTCTGAGCCCTGTGTTGTGGACCTGGCTGGGATCGCGGCTGTTCGTGACCGTCGTGGCGGTGGTCGCAGCGCGCCTCGCCCCGAGGACGCGCAGCGAGAGGCTCTTGGACGCGCCGAGCCTCACCAATCCGTTCGGCCACACCGGTCTCGGCCGGCTCCTCAGCCCACTCGCGCGCTGGGATGCCGTGCACTACCTGAACATCGTCCACAACGGGTACGGCCACACCGGGCCTCGCGACGTCCGCACTGCGTTCTTCCCCCTCTATCCGTTGGTGGTCAACGTGGCGAGCGGGTTCGACGCGTCGGCGCGCGCAGCGCTGGCCGCTTCGTGGGCCGTCTCGCTCGCGGCGTTCGTCGGAGCGCTCTACCTGCTCTGGCGGCTCGTGGAGCTCGACCTTGGATCGAAGGTGGCGACCCGCACCGTCGTGCTGCTCGCGCTGTTCCCCACGTCGTTCTTCTTCAGCGCGCCGTACGCCGAGAGCCTGTTCCTCCTGCTGTCGGTCGCCGCCTTCTACGCTGCGCGGACCGGCCACTGGGCCTGGACCGGCGTACTCGCGGCTGTGGCGTCGGCCGAGCGGCCGCCCGGGGTGCTGCTGGCGGTGCCGCTCGTGCTGATCTACCTGTACGGCCCGCGCGCGGACCGCCCCCCGGCTGTCGCCGCCGACCGCGGGGAATCCTGGCGGGACCGGCTGCGGCCGCGCCACGCGCTGCGGCCCGACGTCCTGTGGATCGGGCTGGCGCCGCTCGGCCTGGTCGCATACACCGCGTACCTCGGCATCGCGATCGGGGAGCCGCTGGCCTGGGCGCACGTCGAGACGAACTCGTACATGTACCGGCTGATCTGGCCCTTCACGGGCTTCTGGAACGGCGTCGAGGCCGCCGGTGACGGGATCGGCCAGCTCTCCCAGGGCACGCACGCAGTGCTCGCCCAGGCCAGGGTCCTCGGACTCGTCGCGCTCCTGCTTGGGGCCGTCGCCACGGTCGGGGCCCTGCGGCGGCTTCCGATCGCCTATGGCGTGTACCCGCTGATGGCGCTCGCGCTCGCGCTCACGACGCAGCTGCGGCCGGAGCCCCTCCGCAGCCTCACGCGCTACCTCGTGGTCGTCTTCCCGCTCTTCATGTGGCTCGCGATCGTCTGCGAGCGCAAGCTGGTGCGGGTCCCCGTGCTGGCCCTCTGGATCGCCGGGCTGGGGGTCCTGACCGCCCAGTTCGCGTCCTGGCGCTGGATCGCCTGAGCGCCCTAGGAGCCACGCCGGTGCGGTCTAAAATTGCCTATAGTCGCGGGGCGTAGCGGGAAGCAGAGCGGTCGGAGGCCATTGGCTCCTCACGTCAGGCGCAGGGGAAGGCAACCGCGGGGGCGTCGCGCCGCAGCAGCGGCGGTCTGTGCCGCGGCGGTCGTCGTCGCGCTGTCCGCGGGCGCCGCGGGATCGAGCACACAGGGCCCGACGGAGCCGGTAGCGCATCTCGGCGACCGCTTCGTGCCCAAGCCGGCCGGAACGGTCGAGCACCTCAAGTTCTTCTACGGCCCCTACGCCGTGCCGCCCGGCAACGACATGAACCGCTTCGACGTGGACCTGCCGGTGCGCAACGGCTTCGTCGAGGCGATCCGCGCGTCGCTCGTGCGCGCGTCCGATCTCAGCCGCATCCCGCACGGCGAGGCGCACATCCACCATGCCCACTGGCTGCAGCTCGATCCGGGCAACAAGGCGGACACGTACACCGGCGGGTTGACCGCCTGGCGCTGGGGAACGGGGAGCGAGGAGACGGCAGCCGACTCGCGTCCGCAGACGAGGGCGGATCCGCACGGCCCGGTCTACGGCGGCTACCTCGGGGCCGGATCACCGCAGCTGATGGTCTACATGATTCACAACGAGACCCCCCAGCCGATGGCCGTCTACATCGTGCTCGACATCGTCTTCGAGCACGGCTCGATGAAGCAACTGAACGCGCCGGGCATGCGCCCGCACCACTCGCTCACCGGGGTCGTCTTCGGGCGCACCTTCGACGTGCCGCGCAATCGCCGCGGGCCGGGAACGTACAGGTCGGTCCGCGACGACAAGCACGGGCCGATCGAGTGGACCTCGCCCATCGACGGGACGATCATCGGGACGGCCGGTCATATCCATCAGGGGGGCATCGAGGTCGCCGTCTCCAACCTCGGGCGCCGGGGCATGCAGATGAAGGTCTCGCGCGGCGCGTGGCGGGCGCCAATCCACAAGGGCGATCGCCTGCGCGTGAGCGGCACGTACGAGAACCGGGACCATGCCTGGTACTACGCGATGGCCTACGAAGGCTTCTACATCGATCCGAAGCAGCCGCCGCGCCACAGCTGCAGCCCGTACCTGCTGGGCTCCCGGGCCCATGTCGCCCGGCGCACGCACGGCCACCGGCACCGCCCGCCCGATCCGACCGTGGGCGTCCTGAGCCGGCCGTGGGACGGACCTCCCGACCCGGTCTGCGGGGCCAGATACGGGGCGCCGCCGTGCGACCGGCCCGAGCCGAACCGCGGGCCCGGTGTGCAGACCGGCGTCGTCTCCATCGCCAACTTCGTGTATATGCCGGGTGATCGCGGGCTGGCCGGCTCGCTCGGCGCTCCCGTGCGCGTGAAGCACGGCACGTCGCTGGCGTTCGTCAACGCCGACGCAGCCGCGGACATCCGCCACACGGTGACCACCTGCAGGTGGCCCTGCAACGGGCCCGATACCGCGAACTACCCGCTGCCGGACGGCGTCTGGGACTCCGACACGCTGGGGCACGACACTATTGACGGCGGTAAGGCCGTACCGATCGCATCGACTCCGAGGAGCCTGCCGGTCGGCCGGTACGCCTACTTCTGCCGCATCCATCCGTGGATGCGCGGGGCGTTCCAGGTCGTTCCCTAGAAAGACCTCCTTCTTACGCAGGTCTTAGCCCGATTTCTACCCTCGGGTGCGTGACAAACGGCCATCTCGCGTGTCAGAGCGGTTGATGGCTGCGATCCACGAAGCCGCGGCCGCCGTGCTGCGGCGCTCGCGGTCGCTCGCTCTGGCCACGGCGACCGTCTTCGCGGTCGCAGCGCCGGCGGCGCACGCGTATCAGCTCGAGGGCCCGCGCTGGCCGGGCACCACGATCACCTACTACGCGTCCGCGTACCGCAAGGCGACGGTGCTAGGCGCGAACAACTGGAACAACGCGAACGTCGGAGTCCAGTTCGTGCGGACGTCGTCGAAGCAGGCCGCCGATTTCGTCGTGACGTACGGCGCTCCTCAATGCGAGGGCGAGTCGCTCGTCGGTTATCAGGGCCCCTTCACGCAGAGCTGGACGCACCTGGGCCGCGGCTGCGACAGGAACTTCATGATCCTCACCGCGACCCACGAGCTCGGGCACATACTCGGCCTCGGCCACACCAAGCACAAGTGCGCGCGCATGGACTCGTCGGTCGACCTCAGCGGGACGCCGAGCCACTGCAGCCACCATTCCCTC
>VAXR01000092.1 GCA_005885165.1 Actinomycetota bacterium | reverse complement strand
CTAGCCGGCCGCGCCACGAGTTGCCCAAACAGGCTTTCCGACATTTTGGTCGTCCTGCGACCAAAATGCAGGAAGGTTCCTCCGTCCTTAGCCGGCTGGACCTTAGCTCGGGGCCGGCTCGGGCTCGGCGCCGGGTCCCGCTTCGGCATCCGGACCCGACCCCTTCGTCGCCTCACCAGCATCCGCCAGCTCACCAGGAGCGCCTGAGCTGACCGCCGGAGCCTCCCGCTCCGCCACCGCGGCAATCCGCGCCGCCAGCGCCAGGATCGCCACCAGCACGAGTCCCACCCACGCGGCGCCCTTCACCACCGCACCCGAGTTCGGCCCGGGCGGCTGAAGGATCCGGTAGAGGAGCAGCAGGGCCCCGGTGAGCCCGGCCACGGCGGCCACGGCGCTCGGCGTTCTCGGCGGCGCCACGCGCCGGTCGGCCGCGCGCATGAACGCCGCCACCATGGCCGCGCCGATCGCGGCGAGCAGCACGACGAGCATCAGGCGGTCAACGGCACCGTCCGCCTGCCAGGCGTTTCGCTCCCCCTTTGCGGCGCAGTTCCGCGCGGACTGCCGTATGTCGCGCCCGAACTGATCCGACTGGGGGCCTCTCAGCGCGGCGGGCGGGGTCTGCAGCCGCTCGCCCCGGCGGCACTCCTGGGCCTGGTGGGTCGTCCACCAGATCTGGGACATCGTGAACAGGAGCGCGAGCGCCGCCACGAAGGCGATCACGTTCCAGCGGCTGAGTCGCAGGAACGTCACGACCGGCTCTCCGCGCCGCTGTCCGCCGGCGGCGCAGGCAGCGCCTCGACGTCGTGCCGCGATGCCTTGCGCACGGTGCGGGGGTAGCTCTGGTCGCGCATGGCGACGAGCGCCGCAAACGTCGCGCCGATGCACCCGGCCAACCCCAGCCAGGCTGCGTACTCGCGGCTCGTGTGTGCGAAGTGACGGCTCGGCAGCGCGACCGCCGGGATGACGTGCGGATGGAGATATGGAGGCGAGAAGACCCGGGCGGCCGTGAGCCCGGACGCGACGAGGCCGACGAGCGCCAGCAACGACGCGAGCGCAATCGACACCGCCGCGGTCGGCTGAACCGCGGTCATCAACGCCAGCCCGATCGCCATCGCCGCGACCACCGCGAGGAGGACGTCGAGCGCGCTGAAGGACTCCCAGCCGGTGTAGTCGGGACCGGACTTACCGAACCGGTACCAGGGCAGGAACAGCGCCACGAGGAGCACTCCGCCGGACACGCCGGCGAGCATCTCCTCCGGCCGCAGCCTCCTCACGTCCACGCCCGGGAGCGTACCTGGGCGGCGCGCGTTCAGCGTTTCTTCAACGGCGCGTAATCCATCATCAGCTTGCGCTCCGACCCGTCGGAGCTGAAGCGCACCACCACCAGCCCGCCCGGCTCGAGGCCGATCACCACGCCCTCGCCCATCGTGGCGTGTTCGACGTCGTCGCCGAGCTCGAACGTCGCGCCGCCGGTCACCGGCTCGGGCCTGCCGGTGCGCGGCCTGTCGCGCTCCGCCCACGACGGCTGGAACGAGCGCGGCTCCTGCACCTCGCGGTCCACGAGGTCGTCCGGGATCTCACCGAGGAAGCGGCTCGGCACGTTCCACTCGCGCGCTCCGTACAGCGCGCGCTGGCGGGCGTGCGTCAGATAGAGGTCGCGCTTCGCGCGCGTGATCCCCACGTAACAGAGCCGGCGCTCCTCCTCGAGGTCGCCCGACTCGATCGCCCGCATGTGCGGGAAGACCCCGTCCTCGCAGCCGATGATGAACACGACCGGGAACTCGAGCCCCTTGGCGTTGTGGAGCGTCATCAGCGTGATCACGCCCTCGTCGTCGCGCAGGTCGTCCTGCTCGGAGAAGAGCGCGATCTGCTGCAGGAACTCCTCCACCCCACCCGCCTGAGCCTCGCCGTCGCCGTCCTCCGCCGCCCCAGCCTCGGCCGCGGTGGCGTCGTACTCGCGCGCGACGCTCACGAGCTCCTCCAGGTTCTCGAGCCTCCCCTCGGCCTCGATCGTCCTCTCAGCGCGCAGGGCCTCGAGGTAGCCGACCTCGTTCAGGAGCTCGTCGAGGAGGTCCCCGACCGACGCCGTCTCGGCGCGCTCGCGCAGCCGTTCCATGGTCGACATGAAGCGGCCGACCGCCTTGATGGCCGCGGCCCCGAGGCCGGGCACGTCCTCCGGAACGAGCGCCACCTCCCACACCGGCTCGCCGACGGTGTTGGCGTGCGAGACGATCCGCGCCTGCGTGGTGTTGCCGATCCCCCGCCTTGGACTGTTTACCGCCCGCTCGAACGCCACCACGTCGCTCGGGTTGACGAGCAGGGTGAGATAGGCGATCGCGTCCTTGATCTCGGCCCGCTCGTAGAAGCGCGTGCCGCCGATCACCTGGTAGCCGACGCCGTAGCGCACCAGCGTGTCCTCCAGCACGCGCGACTGCGCGTTCGTCCGGTAGAAGATCGCGATCTCGTCGCGCGAGTGACCGGACTCGACCAGGCGCTCGACCTCGCCCGCCACGTACCGCCCCTCCGCGTGCTCGTCCTCGAGTTCCCGGATGCGCACGGAATCGCCGGCGCCGATGTCGGTCCAAAGCACCTTCGACTTCCGTGCCCGGTTGTGGGACACGACGGCGTTCGCCGCCGAGAGGATCGTCTGCGTCGAGCGGTAGTTCTGCTCGAGCTTGATCACGCGGGCGTCGGGGAAGTCGTCCTCGAAGTCGAGGATGTTGTGGATGTCGGCGCCGCGGAAGCCGTAGATCGACTGGTCGTCGTCGCCGACCACGCACAGGTTGCGGTGCTCCTCGGCGAGGAGCTGGAGCCAGCGGTACTGGGCCCGATTCGTGTCCTGGTACTCGTCGACCAGGACGTGGCGGAACGTCTGCCGGTAGCGCTCGGCGACCTCCGGGAAGAGCCGCAGCAGGTCCACGCAGCGGACCAGCAGGTCATCGAAGTCCATCGCGTTCATCGAGTGGATCCGCTGCTCGTAGAGCTCGTAGACGTCGGCGGCGGTCTGCTCGAAGAACGAGGAGATCGTCTCGCGGTAGCCGGAGGCGTCGAGCAGCGAGTTCTTCGCGTCGGAGATCTGGCGCTTGATCGCGCGCGGCGTGAAGCGCTTCGGGTCGATGTCGAGCTCGTCGATGCAGCGCTTGACGAGCCGCAGCGAGTCCGCCTCGTCGTAGATCGTGAAGCCGCGCGTATACCCGAGCCGCGAGCCCTCGGCGCGGAGCATGCGGGCGCAGGCCGAGTGGAACGTCATGACCCACATCGCGCGGGCCCGGCGGCCGACGAGCTGCTCGACGCGCTCCCGCATCTCGCCCGCGGCCTTGTTGGTGAAGGTGATCGCGAGGATTTCCCCGGGCATCGAGCGGTCGGTCTCCACCGAGTACGCGATCCGGTGGGTGAGCACGCGCGTCTTTCCGCTTCCCGCGCCGGCGAGGACGAGCACGGGGCCCTCGTCGTGCAGCACGGCCTCGCGCTGGCGCTCGTTCAGGTCCTCCAGCAGGCGGTCGGCTGCAGCGGTCGTGGGCATCGGGCAGCCGAGCATAGACCTGCGATCGGGCGCCCTACGCTGGCTGGGTGGGGCTCTGCGACGAGGTTCGGAGCGCGTGCGCCGAGATCGCGGCCGGCGCGCGCTCGGTGCGGATCGACCTCGATCGGCTCGATCGGATCGCGCCCGGTCCGGAGCCGGCGCTCGACCCCGAGCGGCACTACCTCGAGGGCCCTCCGGAGGACGTCGCGACCTATCTGCTCACGCTCGACGCGATCAACTTCGGGTCGGGCTGGTTCCCCACGCTGCGCAAGCGCCCGGGCGCGTCCGGCTACTACACGGTCGCGTGGGCGCTGGCGGATCGGTTCCGGGCGGAGGGGCCGTGGTCGAACGACGAGCTCCGGGCACTGGACGCGGCCTCGGTTGCGCGCGTCCTCGGGCAGGAGCCGGACCACGAGCTGATGGCGCTCTACGCAACAGCGCTCAACGACCTGGGCCGCTGGCTCGGCGACCGCTCGGCGCTCGACGCCGTCGCCGCGGCGAACGGCTCGGCCGAGCGGCTGGCGGAGCAGCTCGCTGCGGGGATGCGGTTCTTCGACGACCGCGGCTTCTGGAAGCGCGCCCAGATCGTGCCCAACGACCTCGCGCTCGCCGGCGTCGCCGAGTTCGACGACCTCGACCGCCTGACGATCTTCGCGGACAACCTGGTCCCGCACGTGCTGCGCGTGGACGGCGTGCTCGTGTACGACGACTATCTCGCGGCGCGGATCGACCGCGCCGAGCTGCTCGAACCGGGCGGCGAGGAGCGCGAGATCCGGGCCTGCGCCGTGCACGCGGCAGAGCTGATCGCGGAGCTGATTTCGGTGCCCCCGCGCGTCCTCGACACCTGGCTCTGGAACCGCGGCCAGGAGCCTCGCTACAAGGCGGTGCCGCGGCACCGCTGCCGGACGGTCTACTACTGAGCCGCGCGCCGCACGGCCGGCACCACGTCGCGGGCGAAGCGCTCGACCTGTCCGGCGGGATCGTCGCCCGACGGCCACAGCACGAACGTGTCGACGGCGAGCCGCTCGGCCCAGCCGCTGAGTGTCTCGACCCAGTGCTCCGTCGGGCCGTCGAGAGGACCGTCGCCGCGTTCGCCGTCGGTGATCGCGCCCGACACGTTGTACGCGTGGCGCACCTCGGCCGGATCGCGCCCCGCCTCGCGCGCAGCCTCGTCGACCGCGTTCGAGCGAGCGCCGAGCTCATCCGGCGGCAGGTATCCCATCGACGGGATCCAGCCGTCCGCAAGGCGTCCGGTCACCCGCAGCATGCGCGGCTTGTACGCGCCCAGCCAGATCTCGATCCGGTGCGCCGGAAGCGGACCGGGCTGGAAGCCCTCGATCCGGTAGTGGCGGCCCTCGAACGTGACCTCCTCCTCCCCGCTCCACGCGCGGCGCAGGATCTCGACGGCCTCGATCAGCGCGTCGACGGACTCGCCGACGCTGCGCCGCGCGGCGCCCATAGTCGCCGCGCGGTCGCTCGACGCGCCCGCTCCCAGGCCCAGCTCGAAGCGCCCGCCGCTCAGCACGTCGAGCGTGGCGGCCTGCTTGGCCATCATCGCCGGGTGGCGCAACGGCAGGTTGGCGACGTTGGGGAAGAAGCGAAGCCGCCGCGTCTCTGCGAGCAGCGTTGCGATCAGGAACCAGGTGTCGAGAAAGCGCGCCTGGTAGGGATGGTCCTGGATCCCGACGAGGTCGATCCCGCCCTCCTCGGCCGCGCGCACGATCCTGCGGGCGGCGTCAACGCCATCGCTCGTCGGCAGGACCGAGACCCCGAACTCGAGTGGGCGGCGGGACGGACTCACGTCGAGCGGGCCTCGCTCGGCTCAGCCGCTCGCGGGATCGCTGCCGCGCACGTTGCGCAGCGGGCGCACCTCGGCCGTCGCCTCGGGCTTCTTGCCGGTCGCCTCTGCAAGCAGCTTCTCGAGCTCCGCCACGCGTCCGGCGAGCGCCCTGATCGCGTCGGCCACCGGATCGGGCAGGTGGGCCCAGTCGGCGTCCGGCCCGGCCGGCTTCTTTCCCTCCACGCGGACGGGATGCCCGGGGTTGCCGACGACGGTCGAGTTCGGCGGGACGTCGTGGATCACTACGGAGTTCGCGCCGACCTTCGACCGGCGCCCGACCGTGATCGGTCCGAGCAGCTTGGCGCCCGATCCGATGACCACCTCGTCCTCGACCGTCGGGTGCCGCTTCCCGCGCGCGAACCCGGTCCCGCCGAGCGTCACCCCCTGGTACAGCGTCACGTTGTCGCCGATCTCCGCCGTCTCGCCAATCACCACGCCGGCGCCGTGGTCGATGAAGAGCGCGTCCCCGATCTCGGCGGCCGGGTGGATCTCGATGCCCGTGACCACGCGGCTCGGGTTCGCGAGCGCGTGCGGGAGCAGCGGGATGCCGATGTCGTGTATCGCGTGAGCCACGCGGTGCATCAGCAGCGCCTGGACGCCGCCGTAGGTGAGGAGGATCTCCGCCCGCCCGATTTCGCGCGCGGCGGGGTCGCGCTCCTGGGCGGCCGTCAGGTCCTGGCGCAGCTCGCGCGCGACCCGTGTGAGCGTTCCAAGCCCGAACATGCTCAACCCGATTGTGCCGAAGCCGCTACGCGTGAACACGAGGCGCAGTCCTCACGCCGCTCGGTGGCGATCAGCGTGTGCTCCATAGTGGCCCCATCGATGTGGAGGAGTCGGTCTACCAGAGGGGTGCCGAGGCCCGTGAGGAGCTTGAGCGCCTCGAGCGCCTGGATCGACCCCACGATCCCCGCCACCGCGCCGAGCACTCCGGCCTCGCGGCAGCTCGGCACGCTCTCCGGCGACGGCGGCGCGGGGAACGCGCAGCGGTAGCACGCCGTCTGTCCCGGCACGATCGCCATCACCTGCCCGCCGAGCCCGAGGACCGCGCCCTCGACGAGTGGAACGCCGAGCGCGCAGCAAGCGTCGTTGACGGCGTAGCGCGTCTCGAACGAGTCGGCGCAGTCGACGACGACGTCGGCGCCGGTGACGATCGTCTCGGCGTTGTCGGAACCCAGCCTGGCCGGGTACGGGTCCACCTCGACCTCCGGGTTCAGCGCGCGCAGCTTCACCGCGGCGTTCTCGGCCTTGCGAAGGCCGATGTCGGGCGTGTAATGGAGCGGCTGGCGGTGCAGGTTCGATAGCTCGACGTCGTCGGAGTCGACCACACCGATCCGGCCCAGCCCGGCGGCGGCCAGGTACGTGGCCGCCGGCGATCCGAGAGCGCCCGCGCCGACGACGATCGCGGACGACCCCCGCAAGCGCTCCTGCGCCTCGCCGCTCCACTCCGGGAGGACGAGCTGCCTGGAGTACCGCTCGAGCTCCGAATCGGTGAGCGTCATCGCTTGACGATCGTGACGCGGTTGCCCGTGACCGTCACGTCGTGCCCGTCCTCGCGGGCGGAGAGGGGGACGCTCCGCATCGGCTCGCCCGGATCGAGGACCAGCTCGAGCGGCTCGCCGTCCTCGATCTCCTCGAGCGCGAGCCGCGCGCGCACCCAGTTCATCGGGCACGGGACTCCCGTGAGGTCCATCTCCCTCATGGCGCAAAGAAGGGCGTGCTCACGTAGCGCTCGCCCGAGTCGGGGACCACCGCGACGATCGTCGCGCCCTCGAACTCGGGCCGCTTGCCGAGCTGGATGGCCGCCCATAGGGCGGCACCGCCCGAGATCCCGGCCAGGATGCCCTCGCGCAGGCAGACGAGCCGTGCCGTCTCGAGCGCGTCCTCGTCGTCCACCGCGATGATCTCGTCGATCACGGCGAGGTTGAGCACCGCGGGAACGAAGCCCGCTCCGATCCCCTGGATCTTGTGCGGGCCGGGCCTGCCGCCCGAGAGCACCGCCGAGGCGCTCGGCTCGACCGCCACCACGTGCAGGTCCGGGTTCCGCTCCTTGAGCCGCTGCCCCGCGCCGGTGATAGTCCCGCCTGTGCCGACGCCGCACACGAGCACGTCGATCGCGCCGCCGGTGTCGCGCCAGATCTCCTCCGCGGTCGTACGCCGGTGGATCTCGGGATTGGCCGGGTTCGAGAACTGGTCGGGGATGAACGAGTCGCCGCGCTCGGCCGCGAGCTCCGCCGCCGCGTCGACCGCTTCGTTCATCCCGCCGAGGGACTCGGTCACGTGAACCTCGGCGCCGTACAGCCGCAGCAGGCTCTCGCGCTCCCGGCTCATACCCTGCGGCATCGCCAGGATCAGGTCGTAGCGCTTCGCGGCGCAGACGAACGCCAGCGCGATCCCGGTGTTGCCGGACGTGGCCTCCACGATCGTGGTCCGGCCGGGCTCGATGCGGCCGTCCGCCTCCGCCGCCTCGATCATCGACACTCCGATCCGGTCCTTCACGCTGCCGGCCGGGTTGTAGGCCTCGAGCTTGCCGATCAAACGGGCGTCGCAGTCGGGCGCAAGCCTCGTGAGCTCGATCAGCGGGGTCCCGCCGACCAGGTCGGCCAGGTTGGTGGGGATGGAGCCGGATCGTCCCGCGCCGGGCGGGTCCCCCGGGGTTGTGGTGCGCACCCGGCTCATGCGCGAGAGGGTATCCCCGCGCCCCGTCGAGAGAGCGCTACTCGCCGGTGGGGTAGTTGAAGTTGACCTTCTTGGGGAACGTGCCGGGGCTGCCGAAGCCGACCACGATGTTGTCGTGCGGCCGGAGCTTGTAGGCGGGTAGGCGCCAAGCTGCGTGGGCGTGAACTTCACGCCCCAGACGTCGAAGAATTGGCCGAGCGTGAACGGGTACTGCTGGACGGCCTCCTGGTGGATCACGCCGGTCGTGTCGTGGGTGTGGAGCGACGCGAGGAACTGGCTGTTCTGGTTGATCCCGATCTGGGCCGGGACCTCGAACTGCTTGCCGTCGACGTAGACCGCGAGATGCGAGTGGACGTGGTAGATGGCGTCGCTCGGGTCCGGGATACCGAGCTGCTTCACGCGCTGCTGGAGATGGCCGTACTCGGGCGGCCAGGTCATCTTCCCGCCCACGGGCTGTCCCGCGGAGACCTGGAGGCCGTTCGCCTCCGAGGGGCCTTTCGGCTTCGCCGAGGTGCCGCCCGACGTTGCGACGACCACGCCCACGATCGCGACGATGAGGACGAACACGCCGGCGGCGCCGATCGACATCATCCGCTGCCGACGCCTCGCCGCCTCGGCCCCGGCCCGCTCCTTGGCCTCGCGCTCCTCGCGCGCCCTTCTCTTCTGCTCGACCCGGCTTGCCATGCGGGAGCGAGGGTAGCGCCCAGACCCCGGGCGCCCGCCCAGACCTCAGGCGGCCTGTTCGCTTTTCGGGAGGAACCGCTCGCGCGCCGCCCATGCGGCCCCGAGCGCGGGGGCGATCACCAGGAGCATCAGCGGCTCGAGCGGGACGTGATAGCGCACGTTGCCGTAGTAGACGAACCCGTACAGCGGAATCGCCAGCGCGAGGAACACCAGCACGCCGCGCATCATCGGGATCCGCCAGAGGGACCTCCGGAAAAGGACGACGGCGAGGATCGTCGCGACCATCAGCGCCTCGGAGGCCAGATCGGCGATCACCCCCACGACCGTCGCCGTCCCGGGCTCGATCGCATGCTGGCCGCGCGTGTTCAACCACGTGTCGATCAGGAACGAGTCCCCCCGCGAGAGCGCGGCGAGCTTCAGCGGGATCAGCTTCAGCTCGCGCAGCGGGTGGTGCACCGCGAACTTGAGCGCCTCGCGGCGGAGCAGGTTGGCCTCCGCGAGCTCGAAGTTCGCGCCGCGCGCCTTCAGCAGCAGCGTGTGAGGCGCGTAGACCGGTCCCCCCTGCGCCGACGAGTTGTGGCCCGACCAGAGCGTGTCGCTCGCGTTCGTCGCCACGGGGACGAACGCGTGCACGACGACCGCGTTGCGGATGGTCCACGGCGCCACCGTCACGAGCATCACCGCCGCGACCGCGAGCGCGCGCAGGATCGCCTGGCGGCGCAAGCCGCGCCACCACCACATCGCGAGCACGATCACCGGGAACAAGAACCCTTCGCCGCGCGTGAGCGCCGCAAGCCCCGCCAGGACGCCGAGCAGCACGACCGTGCGGGGTCTCCACTCGAGCAGGGTCGCGAGCGCGATGAACCCCACCAGCATGAGCGTGTAGAGCGTTTCCGACAGCGCGACGTTGCCGATGATCAGCTGGCCCGGCATGACCGCCACGCCGAGCGCGGCGGCGATCGCCGTGGTGCGGCCGAAGACGCGCAGCGCGACGAGGTAGACGATCCCGACCGTGGCCGAGCCGAGAACCGCGTTGAGGAGCAGCGCGTTGACCATGCTGCTCCCAAACACCGCGTAGACCCCGCCGAGCAGGAACCCGTAGCCGGGCGGCCAGTGCACGGTCTGGTGGCCGCCGAACGTGAACCCGTGCCCGTGCGCGAGCGAGTCCGCGACCAGCTGGTAGAAGAACGTGTCGTTGAAGCCGACCTTCGTGCGCCCGAACAGGACCACGAAGGCGATCCGCAGGATCAGGGCGCCGACGACGATGCCGGCGCCCCACCGGAAGTCATCGGAGGCCCATGCCCGCCGCAGCGCAAGGCGAGCCGGTGCGCGCGCGACGGCGGACATCGGGCGGAGGCTATCTCCTCAGATGTAGTACATCGTCGCGCCGGCGGCGCGCGACTCGCGCTCCGCCACCTCGGCGACGGTCGTTCCGCGGAGCTTCTCGCGCAGGGCCTCGACAGCCTCCGACCAGACCGGGTCGTCGCCAACGGCCTCGGTGTCGAGCGTTCCCTCGAGCGCCTCGACGATGTCGAGGACGGTGATCTGATCGGGTGGCCGGGCGAAGCTGTAGCCGCCCTTCACGCCTCGCTGGCTCTGCAGGATCCCGGCGCGCCGGAGGGTGGCGAACATGCCCTCCAGGAACTGCACGGGGATGTCCCGCCG
>VAXR01000091.1 GCA_005885165.1 Actinomycetota bacterium | reverse complement strand
CGGCCTGAAACAGGACCATTGCGAGGAGTGCGGTGTTTCGCAGTGGCGCGGTCGACCGCTCTCCATGGCCCTTCACCACGTGAACGGCGACAACCTCGACAACCGGCTCGAGAACGTGCGCCTGCTGTGCCCCAACTGCCACAGCCAGACCGACAACTTCGCCGGTAGGGGTGTGGCTCTCCGGCGTCAGGCTGCCTGAGCGACGCGCCGACCTAGCCGCTACGCGGATCGCCGGCCTACCCTCAACTCGAACCCGTAACCCCGCTCGCGCGTATAACGAGTCAAAGGTGTCCGCCGCCCTGCTCAAAAGCCTTCAGGAGGAACAAGGCGAGGACTCGATGCGTGCCCTGTACCGAACCTACTCCGGCGAGCTCTACGGGTTCGCCCTCAATGCCCTCGGCGACCGCGGGCTCGCCGAGGAGCTCGTCCAGGACGTCTTCACGCGCGTCTGGCGCCACGCGGACACCTACGACCACACGCGCGCCAGCTTCCGCACCTGGCTCTACGGGATCGCGCGCAACGCGGTCATCGACCTGAAGCGCCGCCGCGCCGTGCGCCCGTCCCTCGCGGTCGAGCCGAGCGAGCTCGACGAGAGCGTCGGCGAGGAGTCGATCGAGCGCGCGCTGCTCGGCTGGCAGGTAGCAACGGCGCTCGAGCGCCTCACGCCCGAGCACCGCCAGGTGATCCGGCTCGCCCACTTCCAGGGCCTCCGGCTCCGCGAGATAGCGGAGCAGACGGGCCTGCCGCTCGGCACCGTGAAGAGCCGGATCTCGTACGCGCTGCGCGGCCTGCGGCTGGCCCTCGAGGAGATGGGGGTGGAGCCGTGAGCCACTCGACGCTCGCCTGCGAGGAGTGCCGCGTCCTCCTCGGCGGCTACGTGCTCGGCTCCCTCGAGCCCGACGAGGCAGACGCCGTCCGCGCCCACCTGGCCACCTGCACCGCGTGCGCACGCCAGCACGCGGAGTTCGCCGTCATGCCCGCCCTGCTCGACACCGCGGTGGGCGTCGAGGCCGAGGCCGCCGAACCCCCCGCCGCACTCGAGGAGGCCGTGCTCCACGGCTTCGCCCGCGAGCGCCGTCCGCGGGAGCGGTCCTGGCTGCGGCGCCTGCTCGTCAGGCCGATCCCCGTAGCGGTCGCGGCGGCGGCCGTGGCCGTCCTCGTGACGCTCGCCATAACGGCCGGGCTCGGTGGCACCGCATCGGAGTCGCACGCCTACACGGCCTCGCTCCACGGCCTGCCGCCCGCCTCCACCGCCCGCGCTTCGGCGAAGCTCGCGAGCTTCTCCGGCGGCACGCGCGTACGGCTGACCGTCAACGGTCTGACGCCGGCTCCGGACGCGGTCTACGAGATGTGGTGCATCCGCGACGACGGCACCCGCATGAGCGCGGGCACGTTCAGCGTCGACCGGTCCGGCCACGCCGACGTGCGGCTCACGACTGGAGCCCGCCTCGGCGACTACCACCGCCTGAGCATCGAGCGCCTGGCCCAGCGCGGCCCCGGCCGCCGCGTGATGGCCGGCACCGTCGAGTACTGATCGCCGGCGAGCCGCCTTCACGAGCCATTAAGGAATCGTCAGATAGCGTCCCGGCCTGGCGTCCGACCCGAGACCGCCCGCCGCCGTGCGGCGCCGCGGTTTCCGGGTATCAGACGCGGGAACCCGACCGTGCCGTCGCGCACACGGAGGCAAGTCGCATGAAACGCATCGCAGTCCTAGCCGCAGTAGCAGTCGTCGCCGTCGCGGCCGGCGGCTGCGGGAGCAGCAAGAAGAAGAGCGCGAGCACGACGTCGTCGTCG
Organism: Actinomycetota bacterium; assembly: GCA_005885165.1. Taxonomy (GTDB): domain Bacteria; phylum Actinomycetota; class Thermoleophilia; order Solirubrobacterales; family Thermoleophilaceae; genus AC-37. The sequence goes on along the minus strand of VAXR01000091.1, from coordinate 6,701 downwards.
ACGACGAGCGCGCCGGCGTCGACGAGCTCGGCCGCGCCGACGACGGGCGCCAGCGCGCTCAAGCTCTCCGCCGACCCGAGCGGCGCGTTCAAGTTCAACACGACCTCGCTGAGCGCGAAGGCGGGCAAGATCACGATCACCATGTCCAACCCCTCCGCGATCACGCACGCGATCGCCGTGAAGGGCGCCGGCATCAACAAGAAGGGGTCCACCGTGGGGCAGGGCAGCACCTCGACCGTCACGGTCGCGCTGAAGCCCGGCACCTACCAGTTCTACTGCCCGGTCGACGGCCACGCAGCCGCGGGCATGAAGGGGACGCTCACGGTCAAATAAGCGCCGACTGCGATCCGGGAACCCTCATCCAGAGGCTCGTCGGCGACCGGCGCTTCGCGCCGGTGGCTCCTAACGCCTCTGTCAGAGGGTCCCGGATCGCTTTAAGCCGCTGCTTGCTCCGCCCAATCGCGTAGCAGGCGGGCGTACTGGCCGTCCGCCTCCACCAGCTCGTCGTGCGTCCCCTGCTCGACGATTCGCCCGTGGTCGAGCACCACGATCCGCCCGGCGCCCTGGATCGTCGACAACCGGTGCGCGATCACGATCGCCGTGCGTCCGGCGAGCAGCCGCCGCAGCCCCTGCTCGATCCGCGACTCCGTGCGCACGTCGACGTTCGACGTCGCCTCGTCGAGGATGAGGATCCGCGGATCCGCCACCGCCGCGCGCGCGAACGCCACCAGCTGGCGCTGCCCGGCGGACAGATGCCCGCCGCGCTCCCCGACTTCGGTGTCGTAGCCGGCCGGAAGCCGCTCGATGAAGTCGTGGGCGCGCACCGCCCGCGCCGCCGCCTCGACGTCGTCGTCGCTAGCGCCGGGCTTCCCGAACGCGATGTTGTCCCGGATCGTGCCGGAGAAGAGGAAGCCCTCCTGCGGAACGATCCCGAGCTGGGAGCGCAGCGACCGCTCGGTCACGTCGCGGAGGTCGTGCCCGTCCACCAGGACGCGCCCCCTCGTCGGATCGTGGAACCGGGCCACCAGCTTGGCGAAGGTCGACTTGCCCGCGCCCGTCGGCCCGACCAGCGCGATCGTCTGCCCCGGCGGGACAGTCAGGTCGATGTCGCTCAGCGCGAGCGTCGACGGGTCGTCCGGGTCGTACGCGAATGACACGTGATCGAAGCGGACCTCGCCCGAGACCGGCGGGAGCTCGGGTGCGTCGGGCTTGTCGACCATGTCCGGCTCAACCGCCAGGAGCTCGAAGATCTTGTCGAGCGCCGCCATCCCCGCCTGGTAGGTCGTGTACAGCTGCGAGAGCTGCTGGATCGGGTCGAAGAACGACTGTAGGTAGAAGACGAACGACGCGAGCACGCCGATCGTCACCCCGTTGCCCGCCACGACCTGGTGACCGCCGTACAGCAGGATCGCCGCGGTGGCGAGCGCCGACAGGAGCTCCACCGACGGGAAGTACCCAGCGTTCAGGTAGACGGTCTTCATGTTCGCCACGCGGTTGTCGTCGTTCAGCTCCGCGAAGCGCCGCTTGTGCCGCCCCTCCTGCCCGAACGCGCGCACGACGCGCACGCCCGACAGCGTCTCCTGCAGGTACGCGGTCACGTACGCGACCGTCTCGCGCGTGAGCCTGTACGCGCCCGCCGACGCGATCCGGAACGCCACGCTGCCCGCCGCCAGCAGCGGGAAGACGGCGAACGTGACCAGCGCCAGGCGCAGGTCGAGCAGCATGAGGATCACGACCGTCCCGATCAGCGTGAGCGACGCGGAGAACAGCGTCACGACCCCGTCGGTCACGAGCTGGTCGAGCGCCTCCACGTCGTTCGTGATCCGCGAGATCAGCACGCCGGTCTTGCGCCGCGCGTAGAAGTCGACTGACAGCCGCTGCAGGTGGCGGAAGATCCGCAGCCGGAGGTCCTGCAGCGCGCGCTCCCCCACCCAGTTCACGAGGTAGGTCTGCGCGTACGTGGCGCCCCAGTTGATCAGCGCCGAGACGAGGAAGACGACGACGATCAGGTCGAGCGCCCCGATGTCCCCGCGGCGAATCCCGTCGTCGATCGCGCGACCGGCCAGGTAGGGCGGGACGAGGGCCGCGCCGGTAGCGAGCAGCAGCGCGACGAGCATGAGCGCGGTCCGCCCGCGGTAGGGGCGCAGGAGCTCCAGCACTCCGCGCACGTTCCGCACGCGCTGCGCCTCCTCCCCGCGGATCAGTCGCCAGAGGCTCCGGACGCGCCTCACAGGCCCGCCACCTCCCGCTCGAGCGGCTTGCGCGTGAGGAAGACCTGATCCGGCATCCCCTTCTCGGCGATCTCCCTGTACAGGTCCGACGCCTCGAGCAGCTCGTCGTGGGTCCCGCGCGCCGCGATCCTGCCCTCCTCCAGGACCACGATCTCGTCTGCGAGGGCGATCGTCGAGAGCCGGTGGCCGATGATGAACGTCGTCCGGCCGAGCATCAGCTCGCGGAGCGCCGCCTTGATCTCCGCCTCGGTCGTCGCGTCGACGCTCGAGGTCGCGTCGTCGAGGATCAGGATGCGCGGGTCCTTGAGCAGAGCACGCGCGATCGCCACACGCTGCCGCTGGCCGCCCGAGAGCGTCAGCCCGCGCTCGCCCACCTGCGTCCCGTATCCCTCCGGCAGCCCCGCGACGAAGTCGTGGATGCCGGCGCGCCGCGCGGCGGCCTCGACCTCGGCGTCGGGGGCGTCGGGCCGCGCGTATGCGATGTTCTCGCGTATCGAGGCCGAGAACAGGAACGCCTCGTCGGGCACGAGCCCGATCTCGCGCCGCAGCGAGACGAGATCGATCTCGCGCACGTTCGCGCCGTCGATCACGACCTCCCCGTCGGTCGGGTCGTAGAGCCGCGGCAGCAGGGCGACCAGCGTCGTCTTCCCCGATCCGGTTGCCCCGACGATCGCCACCGTCCGGCCGGCGGGGACGTCGAGGTCGAGGTCGGCGAGCGCCGGCGAGCCGTCCGGGTAGTGGAACGAGACCCGACGGAACTCGACCCGGCCCTCACCCGCGGGCAGCGGCGGCGCGCCGGGCGGGGACGTCATCCGCGGCTGGCGGTCGAGGATCTCGAACACGCGAGCCCCAGACGCCACCGCGCGCTGCGCCATCCCGAGCGCGATCCCGAGCATGCGCACCGGCGACGAGAGCAGCTGCACATAGCCCCAGAACGCCACGAACTCGCCGAGCGTGATCGTGCCGTGAACCGCCTGCCGCCCGCCGACCAGCAGGACCGCGGCCAGGCCCAGGTTCGGGAGGAAGCCGATGAACGGGTTGTAGAAGGCGCGCAGGCGCGTCGAGACCATCGACTGGTCGAAGACGCGCCGAGTTGCCAGGCTGAACCGCGCCAGCTGGCGCTCCTCCCGCGCGAACGCCTTCACCAGCCGCACGCCGGAGATGCTCTCCTCGGCCTCCGCGGTCAGCTCGGCGATCCGTTGCTGGACCTCTTGGCTGGCCGGGCGGTTCCGACGCCCGTATCGGTAGGCCGCCCAGAGGACGAACGGCGTGGGGAAGAGGGCGAGCCCGGCGAGACCCGGGTTCACGGCGGTCATCACCGCCGCCGCCACGAGGATCGTGATCGCCGACTGCACGATGAAGATCAGCCCGTAGCCGAGGAAGAAGCGCACCGCCTGGAGGTCCACGGTCGCGCGCGACATCAACTGCCCCGTCTGCTGCTCGTCGAAGAACGCGACCTCCAGCGACTGCAGGTGCGCGTACATGCGGTTGCGGAGGTCGTACTCCACGCCCAGCGAGAGGCGTCCCGCCACCAGCCGCCTCGCGACGCTGAACCCGAGCCGCAGGATGCCCGCCGCGAGCAGCACGGCGACGAGCGGCCAGAGGTTCGTGTTGCCGTGGCGAATGCGGTCGACGGTGCGGCCGACGATGAACGGGATGAGCACCCCGGCGCCCATCGCCACGGCGGCCAGCGCGAACGACACGATCACCCCGCGCCGGTACGGGCGGAGGAAGCCGAGCAACCTGACGAAGACCCTCACGCACGCTTACTTTACGTAATGAAGCAAGGCTCCCGGCCGGAGGGCCTCCGGGCCGTGGATCAGAATCCGCGCCCGTGTCCCGCAACGAGCGGATCTGGCTCGTCGCGACGGCGGCGGCGACCGCCGCCGCGGGCGTCCTGCGCTACGCCGTCTCACCGGGGGTGCTGCCGTTCGTGGTCGCGGGGCTGGCGCTCGCGGGCCTCGCCTGGCTCGTCTCGTTCGCCACCGAGCTCGTTGGGCAGCGCTTCGGCCCGGCCCTCACCGGCTTCCTGCAGTCGTCGCTCGGCAACCTCCCCGAGTTCTTCATCGTGATCTTCGCGCTGTCGGCGGGCGAGACCGTGGTGGCGCAGACGTCGCTCATCGGCTCGGTGTTCGCCAATGCGCTGCTCGTCCTCGGCCTCGTGATCGTGGTGGGCGCGCGCAGTGCGGACGACGGCCTGATGCGGTTCAACCCGCGGCTGCCGAACGACACGGCCACGCTGCTCCTGGTCTCGGTCTTCATCATCGTGATCGCGGGCCTGACGGTGGGCTCGTCGCACAAGGTGGCGAGCCACATCCAGACGATCTCTGCGATCGGCGCCGGCTGCATCCTCGTCGTGTACGTGGCGTGGGCGTTCTCGTACCTGCGCAGCGACGCCGTCCCGGCGGCGCCGGCGCACGGCCCGCCCGCGCTCTCCCTGCCGGCGGCCATGGTGCTGCTGGCGGCGGCGGGCGTCGCGGCCGCCTTCGTCTCCGACTGGTTCATCCACGCGCTCGACCCGGCCGTGCGGAGCCTCGGGATCTCGAAGGCGTTCGCGGGACTCGTGATCGTGGCTATCGCGGGAAACGCCGTCGAGAACTTCACCGGTCTGGTGATGGCCCGCAAGCGCAACTGGGACCTCGCGATCTCCGTCGTGAAGAACTCGGTCGCGCAGATCGCGGCGTTCCTCTTTCCCGCGCTCGTCCTGGTGTCGCTTGCGTTCACGCACGCGCTGACCTTCGAGCTCGCGCCGATCTACATTGGCGGGCTCTTCTTCACGGCGATCGCGGTCTGGCAGATCACCGGCGACGGCGAGGCGTACGAGTTCGAGGGCTGGGCGCTGATCGCGCTCTACGTGATCCTCGCCACCTTCACGCTGTACGAGTGACGCGCTGAAAGTTCGCCGGGTCGCTGCCGATATTCGTGGCAGTGGCCGCTCTCCGCTGTCTCATCGCTGCCGGCCTTGCCGCCGCGATCATCGTGTGCGCCGGCGCGTCGCCCGCCCAGGCGTACGTGATCGACGGCGTGCGCTGGCCCGGCACGACGATCACCTACTACCCGACCGCGTACCGGACGGCCGTGGACCGCGCCGCGCGGAACTGGGACCACGCGAACGTCGGCGTCAGGTTCCGCCGCGCGTCGTCTGCCTCGGCGGCCGACGTAATCGTCAAGCTCGGCGCCCAGCAGTGCGGCGGCTTCTCGATCGTCGGTTGGCCGCGCTGGTGGAGCCAGAGCTGGGTGAAGCTGTCCAGCGGTTGCGATCGCGACCTCGTGACCCTGGTCGCCACGCACGAGTTCGGCCACACGCTCGGGCTCGGCCACGAGATCCAGCGCTGCGCGCGCATGAACCCGGTGGTCGACTACAGCGGCACCCCGGAGTTCTGCGAGTACCACCCGATCTCGTATTGGCTCGCGCACCCGCTGAAGGGCGACGACATCCGCGGCGCGCGGACGCTCTACTCCTCTCCCGTGCGCGTGCGGGCCGCGAGCAGGCCCCGCGCCATCGGCTGACCTCGCCCTAACGCCACCAGCCCCGGGTTCACAGCTACTTCACCGGACGACCCCAGCCGCCCGGTACGATCCGCCGCCTCGTGCGGGCGAAGTGGGGCAGGGGGACGATGGCGCTCGCCGCGGCGATCGTCCTGTTCGGGCTCGGAGCGGCGGCCCGGGCGCTCGTACCGGGCGCGGGGAACCAGCCGGTCAGCCCCCGCACGCACGTCATCGAGAGCGGCCGCAAGCTGCTCCCGCCGGGCAAGCTCGTGCGGCTCGGGAACTTCCCCGGCGGCGGGGCGGTCACGGCCGACGGGCGCTTCTACTGGACCGTCTCGGCCGGCTACCGCCAGAACGACGTCCGCATCGTGTCGCTCCGCAAGGGACGCGTGCTCCAGACGATCAAGATCCCGGGTGCCAGCGGCGGCGTGGCGCTCGACTCGCGGCGTCACCTCGCCTACGTGTCGGGCGAGCCGGACACCGACATCACGGACGCGAAGATGCCCTCGAGCACGCCGGGCGAGCACGGCGACGTGGTCCACGTCTTCTCCTGGTCGCCGCTGACCGGCAGGGCCGTCGAGCGGCGCGTGATCCCGATCCCGCCGCCGAGCGACGCCCCCGCGCCGCAGAACTTCCCACCGGATCCGACGGCGAGCCGCCGCTCGTGGCCGTTCGGACTCGCCGTCTCGAAGGACGGAAAGACGGTCCTGGCGGCGCTCGAGCTCGGCGACGCCGCCGCGATCGTCAACACGAGGACGAACGCGGTGCGCTACGCCCACACCGGCAGCTACCCGTTCGGCGCGGCGATCCTTCCCGGTGGCAGGACCGGCCTGATCTCGAACCAGGGGCTCGGCGGGCTGATGTCGGTGATCGACCTGAAGAAGGGCACGAAGGTCAAGGACATCACCGTCGGCGGCCCTCACTCGAACCCCGAGGGCATCGCGCTCGACCCGGCGCGGCACCTCGCCTTCATCCCGCTGA
>VAXR01000090.1 GCA_005885165.1 Actinomycetota bacterium | reverse complement strand
CGTCGGCGTGCTGGGCTGGACCGCGCTCCCTCGCGAGCACCGCTGGCGTTCGGCCTGGCCCGCCGCCGGCTCGGTCGGGCTGGTAGCGCTCGCCGTCTTCTTCGTGGCCCAGCAGGTCGACCGCCTCGACCGGCTTCGCGACCAGATCTCCGCCCAGGAGCGCGTGCAGGCCGACCTCCACGACCTCGTCCGCTCCCGTTCGGCACGGAGCGCGTTCCGACACTGCGGCACGCTGTATGTGACGAACCACTGGCCGGTGCCCGAGCTCGCCTACTGGACGGGCCGCCGCCCGAAGCAGATCGTGAGCGCCCACGACCGCCGTCCGGGACGCGGTGGGATCTTCATCGCCCCCGCGACCGCGCGCGCCGCCAAGTACGCGGTCCTCGACCCGCGCGATCCGAGCGCGCCGCGGACGCCGCCGCCTGGCTACCGGCAGCTCACCCGCAACCGGTCGTGGGTCCTCTACTCGAGCTGCAGCGCGGCGTGACGCGCTGCCGCTTAGAGCTTAAAGCTCTTCTTCGCCGGCGTAGGGTCAGGCCCGCCCGCGTTGAACGCCCGCACCAGGAAGGTGTAGCCGCCGGCCGCGAGGCCCTTGAAGGTCTTGGGCGAGCGGCAGCTCGAGAAGTGCGGCTTTGGCTTCTTGTGCTTCCCGCCCTTCTTGTGCTTCTTGACTAGCGCGCACTGAAAGCCGGTGGACTTGCCGCGCGCCTTGAACTTGAACTTCGCCCGTCGATTGGTCTTGTCGATCTTGGACTTGGTGATCTTCGTGTCCGGCAGGAGCTCGAAGCGGGCAGTGACCGTCCGCTCGGCGATCATCTTCACCCGGCAGCCACCCCTGCCCGAGCAGGCGCCCGACCAGCCGGCGAACCCGGAGCCTCCGACGGGCCTCGCCGTGAGCGTCACCGACCTCCCACTGACGAAGCTGTGGGAGCAGCTCGCGCCGCAGTTGATGCCGGCGGGTGAGCTTCTCACCGAGCCGTGGCCCGAACCGGCCTTCAGTACCGTCAGGCGGCGCAGGGTGCTGAGCAGCAGCCCTTGTCGGTGACCTGAGCTGTCGTCGTAGGCGCCGACGGCAGTGCAGTCGCCCGGCGAGGCGCACGACACCGAATCGAGGTGGGCACCGGGGTCCGATGCGGCGTTCGCGGGCGCGCTCGCCGCGACCCCCGTCGCCCACGTGCCAGCGGTCTCTGTGAGCAGCAGGGCCTGCCGATGGCCCGAGCTTTCGTGGTAGTTGCCGACGGCGCTGCAGTTCCCCGCCGAGCCGCATGACACCGAGGCGAGGAAGACATTGGGGTCCGTTCCGGCACCGGCGGGCAGGCTCGCCTCGACCCCCGTCGCCCACGTGCCCGCGGTCTCGGTCAGCAGCAGCCCCTCGTTGTGGCTCGAGCTGTCGGCGTAGTTGCCGACGGCGCTGCAGTTGCCCGCCGAGCCGCACGACACCGGGTCGAGGAAGACCTTGGGGTCCGTTCCGGCGCCCGCGGGCGGGGTCGCCTCGACCCCCATCGCCCACGTGCCCGCGGTCTCGGTCAGCAGCAGGCCCTGCGTGTGGCCCGAGAGGTCGAAGTAGGTGCCGACGGCGCTGCAGTTCCCCGCCGACGCGCACGACACCGAGTTGGGGGAGACACCGGGGCCCGATGAGGCGCCCGCTGGCAGCATCGCCTCGACCGCCAACCACGTGCCCGCGGTCTCGGTCAGCAGCAGGCCCTGCGTGTGGCCCGAGCTGTCGCGGTAGTGGCCAACGGCGCTGCAGTTCCCCGCCGAGGCGCACGACACCGCGCGTAGGACGACGGCGGGGCTCGATGCGGCGTTCGCGGGCAGGCTCGCCTCGACACCAGTCACCCACGTGCCCGCAGTCTCGGTCAACAGCAGTCCCTGCTTGTGGCTCGAGCTGTCGGTGTATTCGCCGACGGCGCTGCAGTTGCCCGCCGAGGCACACGAGACCGAGCTGATGGAGACAAGGGGGTCCGCTCCGGCGTTCGCCGGCAGGCTCGCCTCAACCCCCGCCGTCCACGTGCCCGCGGTCTCGGTAAGCAGCAGCCCCTGATAGTGGCCTGAGGTGTCGGCGTAGGAGCCGACGACGCTGCAGTTGCCCGCCGAGGCACACGACACCGAGAGGGAGATATCGGGGTTCGATCCGGCGTTCGCGGGCAGGCTCGCCTCGAGCCCCGCCGCCCATGTGCCCGCGGTTTCTGTCAGCAGCAGGCCGTGCACGTTGCCCGCTCCATCGTTGTAGCCGCCGACGGCACCGCAATTTCCCGCCGAGGCACACGACGCCGAGTAGAGGAAGACATGAGGGTCCGATCCGGCGTTTGCGGGCAGGCTCGCCTCGACCCCCGGCCCCCACGACGCTGCGAGCGCGTCGGACGATTGGACGGCCAACGCCAAGAGCACGCCACATGCAAGCGAAACGACACGCCACCCTCTAAGTACGACCAGCGCCCGCTTCATCCGAACCTCGATTCAGATCTGGACCGGAGCGGGACTCCGGCCCCCGAGTCCTTAGAAGCGAGTCTCCCGGGGCGGGGCGACCCTGTCAAGCCTGAGATCACACGCTGCCCGCAGCACTCAGTAGGGCGATCCGCAAGAGTGGACCGTGCACCCGCCGTCGAAGATGGGTCCCGGGCGTTCGCGTCGGCCGTTGGCTCCGGCCCGGCTTCCCCACGGCGCGTGAGCGGTATCGCTTAAGGCTGCTTCCTCCCGGATCTGACCTGGTTCGCGAGCGCTCACCGCGCGGGACCTGGCCATCGACGCCTTCGACTGGCGTACTGGCCCCGAGGCCCAACCCCTCGGACGGGGATTCGGCCCCGCTAGAGCGGATTGCGGGTGCAGGGCACCGCTACCTCCCCGCCTAGCACGGTCCAGTGCGGATGGTAGTCCGTTGTCGTTACGCGCGCTACAAACCGTTGAGGAACCGCGACCGCAGCGACAGCACGCTGTTCACGTAGCGGCGCGTCTCCGGGAGCGGGCCGTTCCGCTGCACCGAGCCGAGCCCCTGGTAGTAGGACGCGGCGGCACGCGGCACGCTCCCGCCCGTCGATCGCAGCAGCGAATGGAGGTACAGCGTCCCAGCCGTGACGTTGTCGAACGCCGAGTTCGGGTTCAACCGCTGCGTGGTGAGGTTGGTCTGGATCCACCTCCACGTGCCGGGCAGGATCTGCATGACGCCGCGGGCGTTGGCGCTCGAGACGGCGGCGTTGTTGAAACCGCTCTCCTGCCAAGCGATCGCCTTGGCGAACGACGCGGGGACGCCGTTCCGGATCGCTATCTGCCCGACCTGGCTGCCGGTGACGCGGCCGGGCGTGGCGAACGGTGGCGCCGACGGGATCACCCGCCGGACCGGCGGCGGCGTGGTCGGCACCACGGGAGCGCCCGTCGGAAGCTTGAGGACGGTGCCGATCCTGAGCGCCGAGCGAAGGCTCAGGCCGTTCATGAACGCGATCTGGCTTGCCGTGACCCGGCTTCGCCCGGCGATGCCGGACAGCGTGTCGCCCGGGCGAACGATGTACGCGCCGAGCGGGGGCGGCGAGGGAGACCTCGCGGCGATCGGACCGGTGCCCGCTCCTTCGGCGACGTCGTCGGGACCCTCGGTGGCGACGCTTGCGCGCGAGACACCCACGCTTCCCGGTATCGCGATTACTCCACCGCTGCGGAGCTGGGTCCAGCTCGACAGCCCGTTTGCTGCGGCGAGCGACTGGACGCTCAACCCGTCTCGCTGAGCGATCGACCACAGGCTCTCGCCCGGGGCGACCGAATGAGCGACGTATCCCTGCGCGGATGAGGCGAAGCCGGCGCAAGCGAGCGCGACGGCAGACAGAACGAGGCAACTGCGGCGCAAAGTCGGACCTCCCGTGTTCGACTGTTAGCGACGAAGGGACGGCAACCTAGGTCGTCGGCCGCGAAAAGAAAAGGCCTGCAAAGGAGCATGCACTCGACCACTGTGCTAGGGGCCCGGGGGCCAGACCTACAATCCGACGCCCCCGGGCGCGTAGCTCAGTGGGAGAGCGCTCGCTTCACACGCGAGAGGTCGCTGGTTCGAAACCAGCCGCGCCCATCCCAAGTGACCCTGCAAACGTGACTCTTCGCCCTGCCGCGTCGGTGATGGAACGACCGCCGCGACCGGCTTCCTCGACACCGGGCAGGACTACGGGCAGGGCAGCCTCGGCCCGGTGGGCAAGACCGCGACGGGCTACGGTTGCGCGGCCGGCGGTTTCAGCTTGATCGTGGCGAGCTTGGTCCTCGTCTTGCCTGCGCCGTCGGTCGCCTTCGCGGAGCCCTTCGTCTTCAACGACTTCCGTAATCCGAGAAGGATGAGGGCCGCTTTCCTGAGCTTGACTTTGACCTTGACGGTCTTCCCGGCTCCCATGCTGAAAGAGGCGCTCCCGAGCTTGATCTTCTTCTTGTGCTTGTGCCCTAGCGCGTCGATCGTGGTCCGCCGGTAGGTCAGCTTCAGCGTGCCGTGGCACGGAGGAGGCGTAATCGCGGGACAGCCCACCTTGATCGGTGCCTTCCCCTTCTTGACGACCACCGATTGCTTCTTGAGGATGACGCCCGTGAAGGGATCGACGGTGGTGAACGTCCGATCGGCGCCCACCGTCTTCCCGCCCTTGCTGAGGGCTTCGATGCGGAAGTGGTACGTGGTGGCCGGCTTAAGGCCGGCAGTGGCGGCTGACCGCGGCTGCGACGCGGTGCCAGATCCTGCGACCTTGACCGGAGTCGATTGCCCGTAGGCCGCGGTCTTCCCGTAGACGAACCGATAGGTCGTCGGGACGCCTCGCGGATTCACCGACCCCGTCAGCGTCGCGCCCGTTGCCGATACGGCCATCGCCGGCCCGGTCAGAGCCGTGGGAGCCGGCAGGAACTCGTCGGCGCCGATATCCGTCGTTCCGTTGAACGCGCGCGGGTCGCCTTCGAAGTCGCTCGGCCCGTTTGCGGGGTCGTTGGTGCCGTGGTCGATCGTAGGCGAGCCGGGCGCCTGGTGGAAGTCTCCGGACATCGCGTCGCGGAACAGCGGGGCCTGCGCGGTCTGGTTCGTCGCGGACGGCGTGACCGACGCCCCGGCGCCGTCGACGAACGTCGACGCGAAGTTCGAGTGGTCCGGCGTGAGGGTCGCGATGCTGCTTGGATTGCTATCGGTCTCGACGTCGACGTCTACTGCCCCGGACTGCCCGACGGCCCGCGCGATCGTGTTGTCGGCAACCGCGGTCAGGTGACCGCCGTCTTCGGCCTTCAGGAAGATCGCGTGGCTGTCCGTCCCGCGGGCGAACAACGTGACGTTCCGGAGCGTGAGCGTCACGGTGATGTTCCCGATCACAGCCAGGAGACCGCTGGCTCCCGTCCCCTCCGCCCAGCAGACGCTGTCGATGAGCGTGCCATACACCGTGCAAGCGGAATCGAGAGCCCCCCCGTTGCTGATGTGGGCTGTGATCTCATCGGCCTGCGCGCCGCTGTTTACTTCGAATCCGTCGTCCACGCCCTCTATGTCGAGATGGTGCCCGCGCTCGCCAGACCCGCCCAGGACCAGGAATGCCCCTGAGGCGAAGTGGATGCGTGGCGGCGGCAGCCCGTCGACCCCGTGGATGAACAGGTTCGGAGCGCTGGCGAAGATCGCCGTTGCAATTGGCGTCGGAGATCCGTAGACGCCGGGCTCGACGATGACCTCGTCGTCGGCGCCCGCCGCCGTGATCGCCGTCGAGATGTCACACGCGTTCGAAGGGCTGCTGCAGTCGGCCGCACCCGAGGGGCTTGGCGCTGCGTATCGCTGAGCGGCGTACGCCGACGGAGCTGCGCACAACAGCGCGACAGCGATTAGGACGGCGACCGATACACGCACACGCTTGCGCGCCGTGCGCGCGCTCAGAGCGACGTCGTTGCCGCCTCCTGTCGCGAGTCCCTCCGGCATCGCGGGTTCCCTTCCCCGATCGACCTTACACGGGCCTGGTCGTGCTGGCAAGGCGCTCCGGCTCTTCCCCGAGGCGGTGTGCGCCGACGCGCCTTACGCGGCGCGGGCGCCCGACTCAGCCGCTTGCCCCGCTCCGGTCCGATACCAGCTCTGGCATCCGGTCGCGCCCATCTTCACAACACTTGACAGATCCTCCCTGTCCCGGGTAGGTTCGCGGTGAAGAGGGGAAGCGATGCGCGGCATGGAAGACCGCCTCGCGGTATTTCCGTTCGCGCGGAAGGAGGATCTTCATCGGGATGAGGAAGATCACCGCAGCAGTGGCAGGGGCGTTGGCCGTCGCGGCCATCGCAGCGCCCTCGGCATTCGCCGGGAACGCGCACTTCATCAAGAACGCCACATCGGCATCGCTGAGTGGATCGAGCCTGGTTTGCCAGTTCAAGGAGGCGGGGCTCGAGTCCGGCTCGGTGGAGACGGTCACCTGTAACGCCACCGAGTCGATCACGTACGAGTGCGTCAACGGCGGCGGGAAGAACCCGTCGGCGTCGAACAAGCACACGTTCGCGACGAGCGCCAGCAAGACGGGGCAGTTCACGGCCGACCGCAACGGGAACATCGTCGGCTCGCTGACGCTCTCGCCCGCGAGCGCGTCGAGCCTTGGGTTCAGCTGCCCATCGGGTCAGACGGTCACGCTCGTGTCGGTCAGCTACTCCAATGTCGGAGTGGTCGACTCGACCAGCGGGGGGTCGATCTCGATTCCGGGGACGTTCACCTACACGAACCCGAGCGCACCGCCGGTTCGGTAGCGAGAAGAAAGAAGAAGCATGTGGACGGGGGCCCGGCCGTGCGCCGGGCCCTCGTTCCCGTAAGCTCCGACCAGACTCGACGAGGAGGGCCGCAAATGGCTGACGGGGTTAGCTATGCCTCGGGCAACTGGCTCGTGACGAGCGGAAGCGAGGACGAGTTCGTTTCCCGTTGGACTGACTTCCTTCAGTGGACCCACGAGAACATCGCGGGCTTCCAAGAGGCCAACCTGATTCGGGACGTGGTCGATTCCCGCCACTTTGTCTCGTTTGCGCGCTTCGACGACGACGCGTCTCAGGGCGCGTGGAGATCGGCCGATGAGTGGGCGCAGAAAATGGGTGCCTGCCGCGAGCTTTGCGACGACTTCCAGGGAGGGCAGTTCACGCCCGCCGCGTCCGTGTAAGGGGAAGGCCTCTAGTCCTCGGACACGCGGTGGTGGCTCAGCCGGTGCAGCAGCTGCCTGCCGGCGGCCACGCAGCGTACGTAGTAGCTCCCCCTGTAGCGATGTCCGCGCCGCCGCGCAGGCCTGTGGCGCGGTTCGTGACGGCAGGCGAACCGCGGCGAATGCGTCTCGCCGCCGGCTAGACGCGCCATCGCGAGCACGCAGAGCCGGAATGCCCGGCCACGACGGCCGTGCGGATCGCGGAGACGGCGGCAGTCGTGCCCGTAGACGTGCGTGAGCGTCACGCCCCACTGCTTCTCGCCCGCGCCCGGATGACCGGAGCCGGCACCGCCCTCATGGCGCCCGCCGCTCGACGGCGGCGGGTGGGACGGCGTCGAGCTGGCGCCCGTGGTGGACAGCGGCTCCTGCGACGGCGTGAGCACGGGCGTGATGCCGGTGCATGGACCGCTTAGCTGCTCGAGCTGCCCGATCGCGGTGTGCGAGACATAGCACTGCGGCTTGCACGGCACGTACCCGGGCGCGTTCCCGAACTCGCTCCCGTCGGTGCACGGCGGGAACCCGAACGGAACCGGCGCCGGGCCGCTCCGGTCGAGCTCCGGCACGGGGTTCGCGGCGCACTCGGCCTGCAGCGCCTTCAGCTCGGCTGAGGTGAGGAAGCGCCACGCGCGGATCGGGTGGAGCTCCCACCAGCCGAAGCCGTAGTCGTAGCGCGTCGCGCCGAGGATCATCACGGGAACGCCGGCCGGCGGTGCGTCGGCCATGTGGTTGGATGGCTCGTCGGTCCGGTCGGTCGAGCTCTTGAGGCCGGGGAGGGCGGGATGGTCGACGTAACCGCGAAGGGGCGGCGTCGTCTCCGTCGTCACGCCCGCTCCCGGGCAACCGTTCGCGGTCTGGGCATGGATGTCACCGTCGCCGCCGTTCTGGGGGTCGAGCAGGAAGACGTATGTCGCGATCCAGACCATGCGGTGCTCTGGCACGCGGCCGGCGGAGACGTCGGTCAGGTCGATCCAGCGATCGACCTTGAAGACCCCGTTCTCGGTGTGGCCCCACATCGTGATGACCATCCCGGCGACCGGCCCGCCCGATGGCCACCAGTTGGGCACGGTCGCGGTGAGGGTCGAGACGTGATCGGTCACCGTGAACGTCGTGTGGTTCTGCTCCTCGGTGTTCGTCGTCTCGGTGACGAGCAGGCGGTGCACGCAGACGGTCGAGCCGCTCGCCGCGGCAGCGGCGAGCGGCGTCGGGGTGCAGCCCTGAGGCGGCGCCGGCACGCTGTCCGGAGCCGCCACGGCCGAGGGCGCGGCGAGCGCCGAGCACACCGCGACCGCGCAGAACGCACGCCCCGCCAGCGCCGTCCGAATCACGTGCTCACCCTACTGCCGAGCGGGCCCCCGCGCGCCAAGTAGAGTCGCCGGCCATCGTCGCCCGCCGCCTCCTCGTCAGCAGCCGCTACTAGCCGCCGGCGTTCCTGATCGCCGAGGAGGCAGAGCAGGCGATCGCCGCTGATGTGACCCGTGGGTCACTTAGCTGGTAGCTTTCCGGCATGGCGCCATCGCCGGTCACGGGGCTGACGTGGCTGACGCACGGGCGCAGCCTCCGCGCCGTGATCGTCCTCGCGGCGGTGCTCGCCGCGGCCGGCGCCGCCGCGTCGAGCGCGGTTGACGGCTCGAGCCGGACGCACGGCGTCACGCCGACCCGCTATTCGCTCGTACACGGCTGCTACGTGATCTACTCCGGCGCCGGGCGCGCGCACCCGATCGCGCCGAAGGCCGGCCCGTTCCGGATGCAGCCCGCGGCGCTCGCGGTCTACCTCCTGTACGGACGCCACAAGCAGTACGTCACGGACCAGGGCGGCGGGAAGATCGGGACCGCGAGCACGCCGAGCCGGGCGAGCGAGTGGCGAGTCGGCGGCACGGCTCGCCGCGGATTCACGCTCACCAACATCGCCACCAAGGCCAAGCGGCCTGTGACATTCGTCGAGGCAACGCGATGCGCGAAATATCCCGAGGCGGAGGTCGACGCGAGCGGCAGGCCGTTCACGGGCGCGAGCCCCGGCTCGACGGTGCGGGGGACGATGGAGGGCCACGCCCACATCACGGCGTTCGAGCTCTTGGGCGGAGACTGGCACTGCGGGCGGCCGTGGCACCCGTTTGGGGCTCCCTACGCGCTTCCAGCCGATTGCTCTCCCTACGAGGTCGGCGCGAACGGCGCGGTCGAGTCGTTCCTCGACTTCGGCGGGCCCACGCGGCCGAGCGACATGCACGGCTGGCCGACGTTCCGCGAGTGGCCAGGCCCGACGCGGCTGGCCGAGGAGGGCGACTACTACACCGGGGTCGAGCGCGCGTGGAAGGCCGGCATGCGCGTCTTCGTGACCGACCTCGTGGACAACGAGGCGCTCTGCTCGGTCATGACGAAGAAGCACAACCCGTGCAACGACATGTCGAGCGTGCACATCCAGAGCCGCGACCTCCACGCGCTCCAGGACTACATCGACGCGCAGTCCGGCGGTCCGGGCAGGGGCTGGTTCCGGATCGTGAAGGACCCGTTCCAGGCACGGCGCGTGATCAACCAGGGCAAGCTGGCCGTCGTCGAGGGGATCGAGGTCTCGCGGCTATTCGGTTGCGGCGAGATGTACGACGTCCCGCAGTGCGGCGAAAAGCAGGTCGACGCCGGTCTGAAGGAGGTCCGCCGCCTCGACGTGCGCACGTTCTTCCCCGTCCACGAGTTCGACAACGCGTTCGGCGGCACCAAGATGATCGCGGGCGAGACCGGAACGATCGTGAACGCCGGCAACCGCGACGAGACCGGCAGCTTCTGGACCATCCACCACTGCTCGGGGCGGGTGCAGGACGCGCAGCAGGTCACGCCTCCGCCGGCGACCGGCGTGCTGGCGGACCTCATCAACGGGCCGCTCGCGTCTCTGCTCCACGGAAGCCCGCTGCCCGTGTATCCACCGGCGCCGCACTGCAACGTCCGCGGCCTCACGAACCTGGGCGCCTACCTGATCCGGCAGATGGCCAAGCAGCACATGATCATCCAGAGCGACCACATGAGCAGCAAGACGGCCGACGCTGCGATCGCGATCGCCGCGCGCTCCTCGCCGCAGCTGTTCCAGCGGATCTACGCGACGGGTGGGTACGTCAACCCGCCGGTGGGCCCGGGGACGGCGTTCGTCGGGAAGTGGAAGGCGGACAAGGCGGTCAGGACGCGCCGGTACTCCTTCGGCTTCGGCTGGGGTTCGGACATGAACGGCCTGGCAGACCAGCCTGGGCCGACCGCGCCGCTGATCAAGTACCCGTTCAAGTCCTTCGACGGCCACGTGAAGTTCAGCCGCGAGAAGTGGGGCGTGCGGACGTTCGACTACAACAAGGAGGGCCTCGCCAACTACGGGCTGTACGCCGACTGGCTCGAGCAGGTGCGCAGGAGCGGCGGCCGGGCCACGCTGACCGACATGTTCCGCGGGGCGGAGTCGTTCCTCGAGATGTGGGAGCGCGCTTACGGCGTGCCCGCCACCCACTGCAGCCGCACCGGCCAGCACTTCACGGCCGCCGGCCTCGGGCACGCGTTCCGCCTGGGCGCCGGCCGCGCGGCCACGCTCTACCGGGCCGGCCAGCCGTTCGCGCGGCCGGGCCGCTCCTACCGCTACTGCGTCGCCGGCCGTAATCGCGCGATCGTCCCCCTCTTCAACGCGCGCGGCCGCGTTGCGCTGATCGCGACGAACGCGCCCGGGGATCTGGCCGGCGGGATCGGTCCGGGCAGCGCCGCAAGCGGCCTGGGCGGCCAGGCGATCCAGCTGGGCGGCGGCGTTTGGGTCGGACGAAGCCTGCGCCGAGGCGCCCGCTACGTGTACGTCGTGAGCGGTGGCCGCGTCCGCTTCGTGGCGCTCGCGACGGCAGCTGAGCTCCGCAGCCCGGCGCGCCTCCGCGCCGACCTGCGCGCAGCGCACCTCTGAGCCCGCTCGCCCGTCCGGCCCGGGTGCGTCCCTACTTGACGACGACCTTCCCCGTGAAGCCGTGCACGGTGCACATGTAGCTGAAGGTGCCCTTCTTCTTGAAGGTCAGCTTGTAGCTCTTCACCTTCATCGCCGTCTTCGAATGCTTCTTCTTGCCGAAGGTGACGTTGTGCGGCGCGTCGCTGTTCCACGACCAGGTGACCGACTGGCCCTTCTTGATCGTCACCTTGTGCGGCTTGAAGGCGTAGCTGCCGTACGAGCCCTTGATCGTCACCGAATGCTTCTTCTTCTTGGACGTGTTGCCGCTCGACGGGGATCCAGAGCTCGGCGGGGGGTTGTACGTGGGGTAGTTCGGATACGGACCGTAGGGCCCGTACTGCGCCGAGCTAGTAGCGACCGCGATCAGACCCGCTACGAGCGCGGCCACGGCAATTCCAAGCCAAGCTCGGAACGGGAGTCGGCGCGTACCCATCGTGCCGAGGTACGCACGGAAGCGTGAAAGGTTCACCAGCCGGCGCGCCGGCGCGCCTCAGCGGAGAACCGTCACCGGTGCGGCGGTGGCGTCACCCCACGCGTCGTCGATCGTGATCCTCGCGGTGTCGCCCGGCCGCACCGTCACGTGCGAGTGGAAGCGCCCGTTCGAATCAGGCTTCACGTAGTCCGCGTTCGTCTTGCCGCGCGCGTTCGTGACCAGGACGGTGGCGGTCAGGGAGTCGGTCGCGTCGAGCCAGGGCCGGAAGGTGCAGTCGAGGCAGTAGTGCTCGACGTTGTCCATGCCGGTGCCCGAGTAGCCGCGCAGGTCGTTCAGGAAGCGCGCGCCCGTCGCCTTCTGGTTCGCCACGGTGTCGGGGAAGTCGACCGGGCCGATCTTGAACGTGACCGGGGCGTCGCCGGGCAGGAACGGCGGGCGCGCGGTGCGGCGCACGGTCTGCTCCTTGATCTCGTGCGACGGCCCCGCCGCGAAGATCACGTGACCCACCCCGTCGACACCGGCGGAATTGACCGTGATCCCCTTCCACGGCTTCACGCGGAACGAGTTCGAGACGCGCGTGTACGGCACGTCCGCGTTGCCCTTGCGCCAGACGCCGTGCACCACGAAGCGGTAGGTGCCCGTGGGGGTGGCCGTGTACCGGTGGCCCTGGGGGTCGACCAGCGGGAAGCGCGAGACGAACGCCTCGAAGGCCCCTGTCCACTTCCAGACCTGGCCGCCGGCGCGGTAGCCGGCCATCCCATTGGCGATCGCGGCCGGGTCGTAGGTGCCCTGCGAGGACGCCGGGTACTGGAGCGTGACCGGGATCTCGCCGCTCTGGTCGGCGAACTTGACCCAGAAGCGGCCCACCTTGCGCTCGACCCTCACGGTCGGGTTGTCGGTGTAGTTGTTGCCGCCGTCCCACGTGAAGGTGGCGGCGTCGAAGCGCTGGATCGACTTCGGCTGCACGAGCTCCGAGGCGGTACCGCCGTCGGACGGGAGCGTGAGCGCGTACGCCTTGACGCCCTGGGAGGCAGCCTCGCCGACGGCCTTCACCTTCGCCTCCTCGTGGTTCTGGTCGATGACCTCCTTGCCCACCATCGGCGCCCACGCCGGATCCGCCTTGCCGGGGTCGGTCTGCCCCTCGATCGTGCGCCCGGCCGTGGAGTCGCCGTTCAGCGCCTCGCCCATCTGCGTGAGCCGCGTTGCGTAGTAGTCGCTCGAGTGCGGGCCCCAGCCCGTGAGCGCCTTGCGGTAGTGGTCGCGGTCCATGTACTCGCGGTACGACGCGATGTAGCCGTTGTAGTCGTTGGCCATCGCGATCGTCACCGTCAGCTTGTAGCCGTACTTGCTCGCGTTCGAGCCCTGGTCCTGGCCGCCGCGCACGGTCGTGTCGTCGTGGGTGTAGTTGCCGAAGACCTTGGTCAGGTCGGTCGGCTCCGACTCGGCCTGCGCGCCGCAGCCGAGCCTGTTGCAGGTCGGGTCGTCCCAGCGCGTCGCGTCGTTCAACACCTGCGCGCGCATGTGCTCGATCAGCTTGTCGGGGAACTTGTGCGTGACCGCCGGCGCGGGCAGGTCGGCGAGCGAGCACGTCCACGTGCCGGTGCCCGAGCCGTCGTCCTTGTACGTGCCGTCGCCGTTGCGGGTGCATTTCTCGCTCGGGTCGGCGTTCGGGGACGTCGCGTCGTAGCCCAGGTACTCGTTGCCGGAGACCCGGTCGGTGCGGGTCTTCACGTTGTAGGACTGCTCGACCCACTGCTCGCACGAGCAGACCGTGAAGAGGATGCCGCCGAGGCGGAACGCCTGCATGTGCACGCCGACGGTGTCCTCGAGGCCGATCGTCGACGGCGCCGAGTAGTTCTCGGGGATGGGGATGCCGAGCGCCTCGAAGGTGTCCGTGGAGACGCCCGGGGACATCCCGCCCAGCGTGGTGACCGGCGAGAGCGAGGTGCCCCACGGCATGTCCACGCAGTTGGGCAGGCCGACGACCGGCAGGCGCGGGTCGCCCTGGAAGGCGGGGTCCGTGCGGCATGAGGAGACACCGGGGTAGGGGTGCGAGATCGGGCCCGGGAACCAGCGGTTGTCCATCGCGACCGGGAAGCGCGACATCCACGGCACGAAGCGGTCGTGGTACGAGGTCCCTCCGTAGGGTGTCGGGCGCGTGTCCGGGTTCGGCCGCTGCCGGCGGATGTCGCCGACGTCCCCGATCACCGCGCTCGCGAGCTGGCGCGCGCCCCACTCCATCTGGTTGTACTGCGCGTGGTCGAAGATCTCGCGGTGGTGGACCGGGTGCCAGCGGTCCTCCTCCACCTCGCTGCTCCCGACCGAGTTCTGCGTGATCATCGTGACGCCGCCGACGGTGCGGTCCACGAGCCGCTCGGTCTCGGCCGGCCACTCGCCCGAGATCAGGTCGTAGCCCATCAGCATCTCGGGGTGCTGGCCGATGTTCACGAGCGTGGCGAGCACCTTCGGATGCCGCGGGTTGTCGACGTTGTCGAAGTAGACGACCGACAGGTCGTGGTCGGTGTACGGCCGCGGGAACCCACCCGGGCTGCCGTCGTCGGCCCAGGTCGGCCCCATTGGGTTCTTCTGGAAGGCGTCGAAGTGGCTGACCGTGGCGCTCACGCGGACGTCGTGCATGTTGTGGAGCGCCTTCTCGACGGCCGCGGCGTTCTGGTGCGCGTAGTAGTCGAAGAAGCGGAAGTCGAAGACGTCCTGGAACGTCCAGACGCCCCAGTCGAACGAGGAGTACGACGGCGACGAGTGGTTGTGCGTGACCGCCATCGTCAGGTTCTTCTCGTTGATCAGGCCGTGGGTGTCGGCCGTGAGCAGCTGCGCGGTGCGGCGCCACAGGGCGTCCTGCGGGATGTAGTGGTCGTCGCTCAGGAGCGCGATGTAGTGGCCGTCGCCCCCGCGCACGACGATCGCCCGCACCGACTCGCGCGCCTGCACGCCGTACGAGGCCTGGTTCTTGATCTGCTGGGCGTGTGGGTCGACGTCGCCGTAGCCCTGGTCGCGCGTCGACGCGTACTGACCCGCCGAGTTGCCCACGCGGTAGGTGCCGTCGATCACCGCTGCGCCAGCCCGGACCTGCCCGTCTGCGTGCGCGGCGGGGGCGGCCAGCAAGCTCACGGCCACCGCAACACCTAACAACCCCCACCTGCGCTTGATGGGCGGTGAAGCTACCGATCAGCGCCCGAGTTCGCGTCAGTTCGGGGCCGACGGCGCCTGGTCACTTCGGGCCCCCATCGGGGCCTCAACTGACCACCGAAGCCGCTCGGGCGTCTTCGCGCGAACCGTTCACCGCCGGCGGCAGCGCCGGCATTGGCGCCTTCTCGGTCAGATACCCGTCGGGGTCGAACCGGCGCAGCGCCCACCGAAGGCGCATCACCGACCACGGCCACACGGTGCTGTTGCGCCCGTTCGCGTCGAGGTAGTAGCTCTGGCAGCCGCCGGCGTTCCAGACCGTTCCCTGCAGCGACCGCTGGACCCTCTCGTTGAACGCCGCCTGGACCTCGCGGCGCACCTCGACGGTCGCGAGCTCGCGCTCGTCCATCATCCGCAGGGCATCGACCACGTACTTCACCTGCGCCTCGATCAGCGCGAACGCCGAGATCACCCCGATGTTCGGCCCGAAGAGCATGAACGCGTTCGGGAAGCCCGCCACGGTCGTCCCCTTGTAGGCCTCGGGGCTCCCGTTCCACGTCTCGGCCAGCGAGCGCCCGGTGCGGCCGCGGATCCGGTCGGCGATCGGCAGGTCGGTGATGTGGAACCCCGTCCCGAAGATGATCGTGTCCACCTCGCGCTCGACGCCGTTGGCGGTCACGACCGAGCCGCTTCGGACCTCGCTCACGGCGGACGGCACAAGCTCGACGTTGGGCTTGCGCAGCGCGCGGTAGAAGCTGTTCGAGAGGAGGATCCGCTTGCAGCCGAGTGTGAACGACGGCGTCAGCGCGCGTCGGAGCTCGGGGTCGGGGACCGCACGGCGCAGGTGCTGCAGGCCGTACAGCTCGGCCGGCCGCACCGCCCGCGGGTGGTGGGCCGCGGCGGTGAGCCCCTCCATCCAGCACCACATCGCGGCGCGCGCTACTCGCAGCAGGAGGGGGAAGCGGCGGAACGCCGCCTTCCACCGGTCCGAGATCTTGGGGTCGAACTTCGGCAGGACCCACGCCGGGGTGCGCTGGAACACGTGCACGCTTGCGGCCTCGCGGCGGATGTGCGGCACGAACTGCACCGCGGACGCGCCGGTGCCGACGACCGCCACGCGCTTCCCGGTGAGGTCGTGCGAGTGGTCCCAGCGGCCGGAATGGAAGACCTTGCCGCGGAAGCTTTCGAGACCCGGGAGGTCGGGGACGATCGGCTCGTGCAGCGGGCCGGCGCCGACGATCAGCGCGTTGGCCGTGTAGCGGCCCGTGGTCGTATCGAGGATCCAGCGCAGGCCGGCGTCGTCCCAGCTCGCCTCGAGCAGCTCGGTGCCGGTTCGCACGTGCTGCGGCACGCCGTAGCGCTCCGCGGTGTCCTCGAGGTAGTCCTGGATCTCGGCGCGCCGCGCGAACACGCGGCTCCACTCCGGGTTCGGAGCGAACGAGTACGAGTAGAGCGTCGACGGGACGTCGCACCCGCAGCCGGGATAGGTGTTGTCACGCCAGGTGCCGCCGAGGCGGTCAGCCTTCTCGAGCAGCACGAAGTCCTCGATGCCTGCCTCGCGCAGTTTGATCGCGGCGCCAACGCCGGCGAAGCCGCCGCCCACGATCGCGGCGCGCAGCTCGCGCTGCCCAGCGGTCGCGGCCGTCACGGCACCGGCACCGGCGGGTCGGCCGACGGCTCGGCCTCCGTCGCTTGGGTCGACTGCTCGGGCCTCGGCTCCCGGTGCTCTAGC
>VAXR01000089.1:10262-24945 GCA_005885165.1 Actinomycetota bacterium | reverse complement strand
CTCGTCGGCCGGGTGGCCGACCCGCAGCCCGGCGAGCGCGTGCTCGACCTCTGCTCGGCTCCGGGCGCGAAGACCACGCACCTGGCCGCGCTGATGGAGGGCCGGGGCGAGATCGTCTCGGTCGAGGCGAACCCGGCCCGCGCCGACGAGCTGCGCGCGAACTGCGCGCGCCTCGGCGTCCGCATCGTCGACGTGAGGACGGCCGACGCCCGCGAGCCCGTCGAGCCCGGCGGCTTCGACCGGGCGCTGCTCGACGCCCCCTGCTCCGACCTCGGAACGCTGCAGTCGCGCCCCGACGCGCGGTGGCGCAAGGACCCCGCTGCGATCGCGGAGCTCGCGGCGCTCCAGCGCGAGCTGCTCGAGTCCGCGGCCGGCCAGCTCAGGCGCGGCGGCGTGCTCGTCTACTCGACCTGCACGATCACCAGTGCCGAGAACGAGCTGCAGATCGACCGGCTGCTGTCCACGCACCCCGAGCTCTTGGCCGACGACCTCGGCGCAGACTGGCCCGGATTCTCGCTTGGCACAGATCGCCGCTTCCTCCAGCTCCTGCCCCACCGCGACGGCACTGACGGGTTCTTCATCGCACGTCTGCGGCGGCGGAGGCCGGGCGGCTGACGCCGCCGGGCGGACGGACAGCTGACGCGTGCGCCACAATCTGCGAGCGATGGAGTCCGCGACCGCGCTCGGACGCCCGCCGTGCCCCTCGTGCGGCGAGCCGTGGCTGAGCCCGACCAACCTGCCGGGCCGTTACCGCTGCGTGTACTGCCTGCGCCGCTACGAGCTCCGCTCGGATTGCCCCAACTGCGGCGAGCACTCGACGATCGCGCGGATGGCCAGCACCGCGAACGTCGAGTGCCGCAACTGCGGCGGGAGCATGCTGCTGCCCGTCTAGCGGTGCGAGCTAGGGCGCCGACCGCCGGTACAGGCCGTACAGCAGCACGCACAGCAGCGCCGCCCCGCCCAGGTACGCGAGCTCGACCTGCAGCAGCCGCTGGTCGAAACGCGGCACCACCAGCGCGAGCACGAAGGCGACCGCGGCCGCGATCCAGCACACCGCGGCCTGCCGCGCGCGCCCGCGGGCCAGCGCCGCCTGATTGAGCGTGGCCGCCGATAGGTAGAGCCCCATGCCGCCGGCGACGGCCACCAGGCCGCCGCGCGCGTAGTGGCCGTGGCCGCCGAACGCGGCCCGCATGATCGTCGGGCCGAGCGCGACCATGGCGAGCGCGACGATCGCGGCAAAGGCCGCCACGGCCAGGATCGTGACCGCCACGCTGCGGCGGAACGGGTCGTCGCGGCCGGCCGCGCGCAGCCGGGTCAGGTGCGGGAGGATCGACGTCTGGACGGCCTGGAAGAGCTGCAGCGGCGCGCGCGCGATCAGGAGGACGTTGAAGGCGAAACCCGCCAGCGCCGCGGCCCGGTGCGTCTCGGTCGCCTTCACGAGCAGCGGGCCCGCGTTGAGGAAGGTCTGCTCGGCGAGCATGATCGCGAGCACGGCGCCCGCGAACCCCGCACCGCGCGCGAGCGTGAGCTCGCCCTCCGGCGCCGTGGCCAGCGCCGGGTCGCCGGCCTCGGTGCGCGACCGCAGCCGCCGCCGGAGCGCCCACGGCACCACCGACAGCGAGAGGAGCGGCGCCGCGGCGATGCCGAGCGCGACCGCCGCCTGCCCGTGCGCGATGCCCACGACAACGGCCAGGGCGAACGCGCACCGCGACGCCGACTCGACGAACACGAGCAGCCCGTACAGCCCGAAGCGCCGGTGCCCGGCCAGGAAGCCGCGGGCGAAGTAGCTCGCGGCGTAGCACGGCACCGCGGCGACCATCACCCAGTACAGCGTCGAGGCTCCGCCGAGCAGCCCGTGCTCGAGCGGGTGGTGGAGCGCGAGCGCCGCGATCACATACGCGGCCGCCAGCGAGATCTGGATCGTCGCCGCCACGCGCAGGTGCTGGCCGCCCGCCGCGCCGCGCGCCTCGCGATCGGCAATCGTCCGCGACAGCAGCTGCTCGACCGGCCGGTACAGGACCGACACCACGACGAAAACCGCCGACCACAAGAGCGCGATCCCGCCGTATGCGCTGCTCGTCAGCGCGTGGCTGGCGAGGGCGAAGTAGGCGTAGGTGACGACGCCGGTCGCTGCGATTCCGACCGAGAGGACGGCCGCCCCCCGCCCGAACTCGCGCGAGTCGGGCGCGCGCTCAGTCGAGACCGACAAGGGCGAGGGTCCACGGCAGGGGAGTGCGCACCTCGAGCACCGTTCCGTGCCGCGTGAGCAGCGAGTGGAAGCCCACCTTCGACCAGTGGTTCAGGTGTCCGGGCGTGTTTCCGAGGTGGCTCAGATAGGCGCCGCGGGCGACGTTGAGGAGACGCCAGATCGGCTCGCGCGGCACCGACACGAGCAGCCTGCGCCGCGCGACGCGCGCCATCTCCCGCAGCGCGGCGTCGGGATCGGGAACGTGCTCCAGCACCTCGATCCCCGCGACGAGGTCGAAGTCGCCGTCGGCGAACGGGAGTGCGTGCGCCTCCGCAGCGCGGTACTCGAGGTTCGGCCGCGCGCCCGCCTCCCACTCCGCCCGCAGCCGGGGATCGTCGAGGTCGACGCCGACCACACGCCCCGTCCCGAGCCTCTCGGCCCACTCCCTGGTCAGCACGCCCTCGCCGCACCCCACGTCGAGGCCCGACTCCGGCGCGGCGAGCTCCCACAGCTCGTCGAGCGCCGCGCTGAAGCCGCCCATCAGCCGCCTCACGAGCGGGTTCGCGGAGCCGTACTTGTCGTAAAGGTTGCCGGTGGGGACGGCCGCCGCGGGGGCCCCGGTCACAGCTTGAGCGGCTCCCGCCCGCCTTCGCCTCCGGTCGCGGGTGCCGAGCCGGCGCCGGTCGTGGTTCCCCGCTCGCCCTCCGGCTGGCCCGGCTCGTAGTGGGACGGGCCCACGCCTATGTGCAGCTCCACCCGGCGCACGCGCTCGAGGATGCGCTGCTGGAGGACCCGGCTGCCGGCGAGGATGTCCCCGACCACCCCCAGCGCGGCGAGCTGCACGGCGGCGATGAACAGCACGGCGCCGAGGATCAGCGACTGGACGTGGCCGGTGCCCTTGCCCTCGATCACGAGGAACCACAGGAAGCGGCCCCAGAGCACGAACGCCGCCAGCCCGACCACGAGCGCCGCGGTCATGAACACGCGCAGCGGCTCGTAGAGCGAATAGATCCGGAAGATCGAGATCGCCCCGTGCCGCACGTACGAGGCGGTGGACTCGAACAGCCGCGACTCGCGGGCCTTCGGGTTCGTTCGGATCGGAGTGTGGTCGATCGCCACGAGCCCCTTGCCAGCCTGGATGATCGACTCGAGCGTGTAGGTGAAGCGCGACACGACCTGCAGCTGGATGGCGGCCTCGCGGTTGTAGGCGCGGAACCCCGAGGTGGTGTCCGGGATCTCGGTCTCCGACGCCCGGCGGACGACCGCGCTGCCGAGCCGCTGCAGCCGTTTCTTCACCGCGGAGAAGTGCTCGACCGAGCCGACCGCGCGGTCGCCGACCACCATGTCGGCCTCGCCCGCGAGGATCGGCGCCACGAGCTTCGGTATGTCACGCGCGTCGTACTGGTTGTCGGCGTCCGTGTTGACGATCACGTCGGCGCCGAGCTTGAGCGACGCGTCGAGCCCCGCCTGGAACGCGGTCGCGAGCCCCTTGTTGTTCGTCAGGCGCACGACGTGGTCGACGCCGTGCGCGCGCGCCACCTCGAGCGTGCGGTCGCGCGATCCGTCGTCCACCACGAGCCACTCGACGCGGTCGAAGCCCTCAACCGCGCGCGGGAGGTCGCCCAGCGTCGCGGGCAGCTGATTTTCCTCGTTGAAGCAGGGGATCTGGATGATCAGCTTCATCTGCCGGCTGCCCGATGCTAGAGGGTTGCGAGGCGGCCCGCTGGTACAGTTGACTCGCGAGTCAATTTTCGACCCGGAGCTCCCAAAATGGCTCAGACAGCAGGATCCGAGCGCGATACGCGCCACCTGACCCGGGCCATCGAGCTAGCTGGGGAGGCCCGCGGCAGGACCAGCCCGAACCCGCTTGTCGGCGCGGTGATCGTGAAGGACGACCGGGTGATCGGCGAGGGACTCCACACTGCGATCGGCGAGCCCCACGCCGAGCGCGCTGCGCTCGAGGCGTGCAACGAGAGCCCCGAGGGAGCCACCCTGTACGTCTCGCTCGAGCCGTGCTGCCACACGGGCCACACGCCGCCGTGCACGGAGGCAATCGTCGCGGCGGGGATCGCGCGGGTGGTCGTCGCCTCCGACGATCCGACGCCGAAGGCCAGCGGCCGGGGGCTCGGCATCCTGCGCGACGAGGGAATCGCCGTGGACGTGCTGGACGGCGACGTGGCCGACCGGGCGCGCCTCATCAATCAGCCGTTCCGCAAGCACGCCCGGACCGGAAAGCCGCTCGTGGTCCTGAAGTCCGCGATGACGCTCGACGGCAAGGTCGCCACCAGCACGGGCGACTCGCGCTGGATCTCGGGCGAGGACAGCCGCGCCCGTGCGCACCGCTGGCGCGCGGAGGTCGACGCCGTGGCGATCGGGATCGGCACCGCGCTGGCCGACGATCCGCTGCTCACCGCCCGGGTCGAGGCCGTCGCGCGCCAGCCCCGCCGGGTGGTCTTCGACTCCGAGGCGCGGCTCCCGCTCGACGGCCAGCTCGCGAGCACGGTCGACCAGGCGCCGGTGATCGTGGTCTGCTCGCGCGCGGCCCCAAGGCGGCGTGTGCAGGCGCTCGAGACCGCCGGGATAACAACCGTCACCGTGAGCGGAGAGAACGAGACGGCACGCGTGGCTGCCGCTCTGACCGAGCTCGGCGCGCTCGACGTGCAGTCGCTGCTTGTGGAGGGCGGCCCGCACCTGGCGGGCGCCCTGGTCGACGCCCGCGAGATCGACGAGGTTCGCGTGTTCATCGCGCCCGTCATCGCCGGTGGGCGGCGCTCGCGCACCGCGGTCGAGGGACAGGGTGTGGAGCTGATCGGCGAAGCCCTCCACCCGCTCTCCACCGAGATCGAGCGGATCGGCGACGACGTCCTGATCACCGCGCGCATGAAGGAGTGGTGATGTTCACGGGGCTCGTCGAGGCGAAGGGCACGATCGCCCGGGTCGACCCGGACGGCGACGGCGCGCGGTTCGAGGTGCGCACCCCGCTGGCGGCGTCGCTCACCGAGGGCGCGTCCGTGGCGGTGAACGGCGTGTGCCTGACCGCCACGAGCGTGAACGGCGGCGGCTTCACCGCCGACGTCATGGCGGAGACCCTCCGCCGCTCGTCGCTCACTCCACTCGGGCCCGGCGATGAGGTGAACCTCGAGCTGCCGGTCCGCGCCGGCGCGCCGCTCGGCGGCCACATGGTCCAAGGGCACGTGGACGGCGTCGGCACCGTCGAGTCGGTCCGGGACGAGGGCTTCGCCCGGATCATGCGGATCGCGTGCGACGGGTCGCTCCTGCGATACGTCGTCGAGAAGGGGTCGATCGCCGTGGACGGCGTCTCCCTCACCGTGACGGCGGTCGACAACGGCGGCTTCGAGGTCAGCCTGATCCCCGAGACCCTCGAGCGCACGACGCTCGGGGGCGCCGAGGCTGGGCGGCTCGTGAATCTGGAGGCCGACGTGCTGGCGAAATACGTCGAGAAGCTGGTGGCGCGTAGTGACTGACGCTCCCTTCAGCACGGTCGAGGACGCGCTCGAGGACATCCGGGCCGGCCGGATGGTCGTGGTGTGCGACGCCGAGGACCGCGAGAACGAGGGCGACCTCGTGATGGCCGCCCATCTCGCCACACCCGAGGCGATCGACTTCATGACCGACGAGGGGCGCGGCCTCATCTGCCTCGCGCTCACGCCGCAACGGTGCCTGGAGCTGGGGCTCGAGCTGATGTCCGCCAAGAACGAGTCCGCCTTCCAGGGCGCGTTCGACGTGTCGATCGCGGCGCGCAGCGGCGGCGACCGCGCGCGCACCATCCAGGTCGCCATCGACGCCTCGACGCGGCCCACGGATCTCGTCCAGCCCGGCCATGTGGTGCCGCTCCGCGCGCGGCCCGGCGGCGTGCTCGAGCGCGCCGGCCAGACGGAGGCCGCCGTCGACCTCGCCCGGCTCGCCGGCCTGAACCCGGCCGGCGTCGTGTGCGAGGTGAAGAACGACGACGGGACGATGGCGCGCGTGCCGGACCTCGAGGCGCTGTCGGCGCGCCACGAGCTGAGGATGATCACGGTCGCCGACCTGATCGCCTACCGGCGGCGCCACGACAAGCTCGTCGAGCGCGTGGTCGAGGCGCGCCTGCCCACCGAGTTCGGCGAGTTCGACGTCGTCGGCTTCCGCTCGCTGATCGACGAGAAGCACCACATCGCGATGGTCAAGGGCGACGTGGCCGGAGCGGAGGACGTGCTCGTCCGCGTCCACTCGGAGTGCCTCACCGGCGACGTCTTCCACTCGCTCCGCTGCGACTGCGGCCAGCAGCTCGAGATCGCTCTGACCCTGATCGAGCACGAGGGCCGCGGCGTCCTGCTCTACCTGGCCCAGGAGGGCCGCGGGATCGGCCTCCTCAACAAGCTGCGCGCCTACCGGCTCCAGGAGGAGGGGCTCGACACGGTCGACGCCAACCTCGAGCTCGGGCTGCCGCCCGACCTGCGCGACTACGGGATCGGCGCGCAGATCCTCGTCGACCTCGGCCTCACGACGATCCGGCTCCTCACTAACAACCCCAAGAAGATCGTCGGGCTGGAGGGTTACGGCCTGCGCGTGACCGATCAGCTCCCGATCCAGCTCCCCGCAACGGAGCACAACCGCGACTACCTGCGGGCGAAGCGCGACCGGCTCGGCCACCTGCTCCACCACCAGGGGCTCGCGCTGGATGAGGAGATGATCCACGAGGAGCGCTCGCGCGACCGGGCGCGGGACCGGGCCGAGTCCCGGGACGAGGCGCCGGAGCGGCCGGGTGGCTGACGCTCCGGCCTTCGCAATCGTCGTCGCGCGCTTCTACGAGGACCTGGCCGACCGCCTTACGGAGGGGGCGGAGCGCGTCTTCGCCGAGGTCGGCGCGCAGGTGGAGGTGCATCCCGTGCCGGGCGCGTTCGAGCTCGCGCTGGGCGCCCGCTACTGCGCGGACTCGGGTCGCTACGCGGGGGTGGCCTGCCTGGGCGCGGTGATACGCGGCGAGACCGACCACTACGAGTACGTGTGCGCCGAGGCCGCGCACGGGATCTCGCAGGTGTCGCTCGACACCGGCGTGCCCTGCGCGTTCGGCGTCCTCACCGTCGAAAGCATGGAGCAGGCGCTGGCCCGCGCGGGCGGCGGGAAGCGCCACACCGGCGAGGACGCCGCCCGCGCCGTGCTGCGGATGGCCGAGCTCCGCGGCGAGCTCGGCTCGGCCTCCTGACCGTGGAGCACGTAAACCTCTGGAGCGACACCCAGACGCGCCCCAGCGAGGCGATGCGGCGCGCGATGGCCGAGGCGGAGGTC
Source organism: Actinomycetota bacterium (assembly GCA_005885165.1). Taxonomy (GTDB): domain Bacteria; phylum Actinomycetota; class Thermoleophilia; order Solirubrobacterales; family Thermoleophilaceae; genus AC-37. The sequence goes on along the minus strand of VAXR01000089.1, from coordinate 17,471 downwards.
GGCGACGAGCAGCGCGGGCTCGACCCGACCGTCAACGCGCTCGAGGAGCGCGTGGCCGAGCTGCTCGGGCACGAGCGCGCACTGTTCCTGCCGTCGGGGACGATGTGCAACCAGATCGGGATCCGACTCTACGTGCGCCCCGGGGAGGCGGTGCTCCTGCACCGCACCTCGCACCCGATCGTGGCCGAGGGGGGCGGTCCGGCGGCGCACGCCGGCGCAATGATCTCGGCGCTCGACGGCGAGGGCGGGATGTTCGGCCCGGACGACGTCGATCGCGCGCTCACCCGTCCCGGCGACCGCTACGCCGCGACCGCCCGCCTCCTTTGCGTCGAGCAGACCACGAACATGGGCGGCGGCCGCGTCTGGCCCGGCGAGCGGCTCGACGCAGTGCTCGGAATCGCGCGCGCCGCGGGCCTCCGGGCCCACCTCGACGGCGCGCGGCTGATGAACGCCGTGGTCGCGTCGGGTGCGTCGGCGCGCTACTTCGCGGCCGGCTTCGACACCGCCTGGATCGACTTCAGCAAGGGCCTCGGCGCGCCGATGGGCGCCTGCCTGGCGGGGTCGGACGAGCTGATCGAGGAGGCGTGGCGGCTCAAGCAGATGATGGGCGGCGCCCTGCGCCAGGCGGGGATCGTCGCAGCGGCGGCGCTGTACGCGCTCGACCACAACGTCGAGCGGTTGGCCGAGGACCACGAAAACGCCAAGCTCCTGGCCGAGGGGCTCGCCGAGCTGCCCGCGGTCGAGATCGACCCCTCGAAGGTGGAGACGAACATCGTGATCTTCGAGACCGCCGACGCGGCCGGACAGGCGCGCGAGCTGCGGGAGGCCGGGGTCGACGTGGGCGCGCTCGACGATCGCCGGATCCGCGCGGTCACGCACCTCGACGTCGACCGCCCGGGCGTGGAGCGGGCGCTCGCCGAGATGCGGCGGCTCCTGACGTAGCCCTGCCTCGAGCGGGCCCATTAGCGCTTGACACGATGACTCCAAGCCGGATACGGTCGGTTGAGCGATGACACTGTGCGGACGGGCGGTCATGGCCGTAGCGGCCCCGTCCGCGTCGGCCTCAGTGCTCTCCTGGGGCGGGCGGATCGGCGTGGAGGGTCAGCCGGGCATTCCCGACAACACGTATCACCTGCGCTCGATCTCATGCACGACGCAACACCTGTGTGCCGCAGGGGATGCCTCCGGCGACGTGATCACGACGACCAATCCGGACGGAGGCGCCGCAGCGTGGAAGTTCCAGAACGTCGATGCGTCGCGAGTGGTCGGCGCCATCTCGTGCCTACCCACGCTGTGCGTCGCGGTCGACTACAGCGGCTACGCAGTGATCACCACGAATCCGACGGCCGCGACTCCGACGTGGTCGTCACCCGACAACATCGACAGCTCTAATGCCCTCTTGGGCGTGTCCTGTCCGTCCACCTCGCTCTGCGTGGCCGTTGACAACTCCGGCCAGGTCCTCAGTACGACAAATCCGACCGATGCGTCCCCGACATGGGTGGCCAAGTCGGTCGACTCGGGTCACCAGCTCAGAGCCGTGTCCTGTCCGTCGGTCTCCTTCTGCCTCGCGACGGACAACCACGGGGACTCGGTCTCCTCGACCAATCCCGGCGCCACGACGCCGGCGTGGACCGTGCACACCGGCGTGGACTCCCCCACCAACAGCATCGACGCGGTCTCTTGTACGTCGTCGTCGCTGTGCGTGGCAATCGACGGCACGAACGACGAGAACATCCTGAGCACCACGTCTCCAACCAGCGACGGCGCCTGGAAGGCGGCCAGCGTCGGCACCGGCACGTTCGAGGAGCTGTTCGGCGTCTCCTGCGCGTCTACGTCCCTATGCACGGCGGTCGACGACGGCGGGAGGGCGTTTACCTCGATCAAGCCGACCGGCAGCGCGTCCGACTGGGAGCTCGACCAGGCCGACGGGCGGTGGGGCTTCTACGGGGTTTCCTGCTCTCCGACCGCCCCACCGCTGTGCGTCGGGGTGGACCAGGCCGGCAACGTCGTGCTCGGTCACCTGCGGCTGCCGGACACGCTGATCACCCAGTCCACCATCAGGCCGAGCAAGGGAACCGCGAGCTTCAGCTTCAAGGGAATCGGCGTCGTCTCGGGCTTCCAGTGCGAGCTGAAGAAGAAGGGAACGTCCGCGTCGTTCTCGGCTTGCCATTCCCCGAGGGCCTACAGCCATCTGAAGGCCGGCAGCTACACGTTCCTGGTGCGGGCCGTCAATTCTGGCGGTCCCGACCCGAAGCCCGCCCAGCGGACGTTCAAGATCGGCAAGCCGCCGAACACGAAGATCACGAAGACGAAGATCGACTCGTCGAAGGGGACCGCGAGCTTCAGCTTCAAGGCGATCGGCAGCGCCTCGGGCTTCCAGTGCGAGCTCAAGAAGAAGGGCGCCAAGGCGAGCTTCTCCCACTGCAAGTCGCCGAAGACCTACAAGCACCTGGCCGCCGGCAGCTACACCTTCCGCGTGCGCGCGTTCAACGCGCTCGGGCGCGACCCGACGCCGGCGAAGAAGAGCTTCAAGCTCTAAAGAGTTCGACCGGCTCCCGGCGCCGAAGTCGGAAGGGCCCACAAAGCAGGACGGTTCCGTGGCTAGCGACGTGCACCCAACCGAGCCGGAACGGCGTGCCGGTTACGGTTTTGTGATGGGCCACGTCGAGGGCATCTACGTCGCGCCGGAGCCGGAGGCGCCGACCGCGCCGGTCGAGCGGGTGCGCGTCGTGGCCGGGCGCGGGCCGGAGGGCGACCGCAAGTTCCGCCCCGAGGGCGAGCCTCCCGCCGAGCCCGGCACCGGCCGCGACCTCACGCTGATCGAGGCCGAGGCGATCGAGGCGCTGGCCGGGGACGCGGGGATCGAGCTGGGATACGGCGAGGCGCGCCGAAACGTCGTTACGCGCGGCGTGGACCTGAACGGGCTCGTCGGAAAGCCGTTCAGGGTGGGCGAGCTGCGCTGCGTCGGAGTCGAGCCGTGCGACCCGTGCCGCCACCTCGAGCGGCTCACGAAGCCCGGCGTGCTCAGGGGGCTGGTCGGCCGCGGCGGCCTGCGCGCCGACGTGGTCCGCGGCGGGGAGATCGCGGTCGGGGACTCGGTCGAGGCGATCTAGCGGCCGGCACGCCGCCCGCTACGCTTCGAGAGCCATGCCGAAGGTCTGTTACGCGTGCGGAAAGGGCCCTGCGTTCGGGCACAGCCGCAGCCACTCGATGGTGGCCACGAAGCGGCGCTTCAACCCGAACCTCCAGAAGGTCCGCATCCTCAAGGGCTCGACCCCGAGCCGCGAATACGTCTGCACGCGCTGCCTGAAGTCCGGCAAGGTCCAGAAGGCCGCCTGAGCGCCGCAAGGGCCGCGAGAAATTTCCGCGCCTCAGGGGTGGCGAAATCACCCGACCCGGGTTAGGTTGGACGTAGAGCTTGCTCGCAGTGCGGACTCGCCCATACCGTGCCGTCGCAGCCGCGATCGCCTGCCTGGCGGTCGCGGCGCCGCCGGTAAACAGCAGCTCCCCGCAGTCCTAGTGGCCTAAGCGCGAACCAGCCGGACCTCGGCCCGCGACCCCTGGCTCGCCACGATGCTGAGCGCTCCCTTCCGTCCGGCGGGAAGCGGGATGACGACGCGGCCGCCGCGACCGCTGCGCGTGACGTGCCACGACCCGAGCGACACGCGCACGAGGCCGGGGCGCGCAAACCTCACCGCCACGGCCTCCCTGCCCGAGGCCCGGAAGTCGTCGTCGCGGATCTCACTCAGGCGGGCGGGTGTGGCCACCAGCCGCAGCGCGCCTCCTGTGTGGCACCAGAAGCCACCCCCCGCGGCGATCCGGAAGTCCCCGCCGCCCACTCGGAACGGTCCGAAGCAGCGGCTCATCCACGGCGCGGGATCGGCGCCCGGACGACGCTCGTACGGGCCCGGGGAATAGAACGGCGCCAGCGGAACAAAGACGATGCGGGCCCGGATCAGCGCTCGCCGCGGCCCTGTCACCGGCCGGTACTTGGCCTTGATCACCTTGTTCAGCTTCCAAAGGTAGTTGGCCTCCCAGCGGCCGTAGCCGTCGCGGTCACCGCGGATCGTGTCGTTCTCGAACAGGTAGACGAGGTCGAAGCGCCGCCGCAGGAACGCGTCGACCAGGCGCCGCGGCTGGACGCCGGACCAGAGCAGGGCCTCGATGTTGTCGGACCCCGGGTAGAGGTCGCTGGCACGGCTGGCCCCGATCCCCGGATAGGCGGGGTGGTAGACGAGATGGTGGGCGGCGTAGCGGCGCAGCGCGACCGGCTCGTACCCAGCCCAGGCCCGAATCGACTTCGGCGGGATGTGGGTCGAAATCGTGTCGCTCGCGAAGTTCACCACGCGGCCGCTCTCCGATGCCACGAACAGCGCCGCGATAGCGCCCGCCGCCGCAAGAAGCGGAACTAGCCGCTCGCGCGCGAGGCCCCACCCGGCGGCCAAAAGGAGCCCGGCAGCCCATCCGATCCCCACGAACATGTTGTGCACGGCGCCCTGAGCCTCCCTGAACCAGACCGCTGCGGGCACGTCTATGACGATGAAGAGGAGCAGCACGGTCGCGACGGCCGGCGTGCCCTTGGGCCAGCGCGCGCCCCGGCGCCGGGCCGCGAAAGCCGCCCACCACGTAAACGCAGCCAGCGCCGCCGGCACCGCGACCGACTCGGCCAGGTCGCCGATCGACCGCCACGTGCTGACCACATGCGCCCGGCGGTCGGGGAACTCCACGATGAACCGCCCCGCCCAGCCACCCGTCGCCAGCTCGAGCGCCCCGAACACCAGCGCGTTCAACCCGACCAGCGCGAGTGTCCACAGGACCACGGTCCTGGCCCGCACCCGTCCGCGGATCGCCGCGAGCGACATCCAGACGACCGCGGCGAGCAGGGCCGCAGACGTCGTCTGCTTGGTCCAGATGGCAGCGGACAGCAGGAGAAGGGCTCCGATCTGGGCCCGCCGCGATCCACCCGCCGCGCCCGGGAGCAACACCAGCCCGACGAGCGCAAACGCCCACGCGAGCTGGTCCGGGCGGGGCGAGTACGCGAAGTTGAACGGCACGAACGCCATCAGCCAGAACGCCATCGCTCCTATCCCGACGGCCCCCGCCACCGCCGCGGTTCGCTCGACGGCGGTCCCCCGAAGCGAGCCGAGCGCGAGCCGCGTTCCGACGGTGATCAGCGTCACGTCGGCGGCGATGCTGAGGGTCACCGTCCACCCGTCCCACGCCTTGAGCTCGTCCAGGCCCGCGGAGAGGAGCGTCATGACCGGCGGGTAGACGAGCGGGGTGTATCCGGCCGCGGGATCCTGGTAGAGCGGCGAGCCGAGGGTGATGGCGCGCGCGTCGGTCGCGGTACCGCTGATGTCGCCGAAGAACGGGTGCCCCTGGGCGACGATGTTCGCGATCACCGGGAGGCCGGCCAGCCCGACGCGCAGCAGGCGCTGCAGCGGCACGGGCCCGACGCGCCTCGACAGGAGCGCGGTGGTCACGACCGGGGAACCCTAGCCACGGTTTCCAGAACGGGGCTGCGGGGCGGCGCGGGCGTCAGGAGTCCCGGGCGCGCCTCCGGCGAGCCGGCGCCGCACGCTCGCCGCACCGACGGCCGCGGGGAGCGCGAGCAGGGCCATCATCGGCACGTGCCAGCGGTCCAGCCCGAAGGACACGAGCGGGAGCACGAGAAGCGCCAGCACGGAGCAGACGACCATCAGGCGGCGGGGATCGCCGCGCACGAACCGCGGCAACCCGATCAGGGCTAAAGCGAGCACCACGTAGTACGAGACGTCGGCCACGGTGACGAGAGCGCTTCGAAGCCCCTTCGGGATGAAGCGATCGCTCCCGTAGGACTCGACCACGTCGACGGCGTCATGGTCCCCGTCCGCGAAGATGTAGCGCGCGCGCAGCCCGACCAGCTCGACCTCACGCCAGGGATGCGTGACGGCGTACTTCGCGGCTTCCCGGACGTTGGCGCGGAGCTCGCGCACCTCCTGACGGGGACGGGACCGCGACGGCGGCACCTCGCAGTTCGGGGTCAATTCGAACGAGCCTGAGGCGTGGGGGTTGTTGCCATAGCAGAGGTCGTCGCCGGCGTTGGCGGAGATCACGATCGGGTAGTGCATGACGGCCGCGTTCCGGATCGTCCAGGGCAGGATCACGACGAGCGCGGCGGCCAGGCCGATCCCTCCCTGGGCGAACGCGCGCCGCGCGCCGGCGCCGCCGATCCAGCTCGCCGCAACCAGCGCGACCACCAGCACGCCGCCGACCGGTCGCGTCAGCGCGGCGAGTCCCACCAGCACGCCAAAGGCCACGAGCCGGCGGGGCGGCACCCGCCCGTCCTGCCACGGGTTCCAGAGCAGGACCGCCAGCGCACCGAGCACGAGCGCGATGAAGAGCGGCTCGGAGAGGATCGCGCCGCCGTGGAAAACGAGGTTCGGCAGGAACGCGACGATCGCGGCCGCGCCGAGCGCCGCGCCGTTCCCTATGAGCCGGCGCCCGAACGCGTACACCAATCCGACGCCGATCAGCTCGCAGAGGGTGTTGAACGCTGCCGCCGCGTGCGGCAGGTTCTCCGGCAGCGGCGTGTGGCGAACTATCCAGAACACCGCCGCGAGCGCGAACGGGAACCCCGGCGGGAAGTAGGCGCTCACGCCGAGGTTCACGTACCGATACCCGAGTCCGCGCTCGAGCTGGTCGCCCGCCGAGAGGTAGACCGTCGGGTCGTGCAGCGCCTGCGGCTGGCGGGTCGCGTAGGCGATCCAGGCGATCCGTGCGACGGCGCCGAGTACCAGGATCGTCACGAGGCCGAGCGTCCCGGCGCTCGGCTTGGTTAGCGCTCTCCACGCGGGGCGCCGACCGCGTCCCAAGGGGGCGGTCGCGTCGGGCATCGCTGCGATCGTATTGAGAGGCCGGGGCGCGAGCCGGAGCCGCGGCGACCAAGGCCCGGGGTTAGAGTGCGCCGCGTGAAGCCCCCGACGCGGATCGGGATCACTGGGGGCGCGGGCTTTATCGGGTCCCATCTGAGCGAACGGCTCGTGGCCGAGGGCCGCGAGGTGGTGGCGGTCGACGACCTCTCGCACGGGGACCTGGCGAACCTCGCGAGCTGCTTCGAGCACCCGGGCTTCCGGTTCGCCGAGATCGACTGCCGTGACCGGCGTGAGCTCGGCCGCCCCTTCGCCGGTTGCGAGGCGATCGTCCACCTGGCCGGCGAGAAGATCCCCC
>VAXR01000089.1:0-10236 GCA_005885165.1 Actinomycetota bacterium | reverse complement strand
GAGGTCGCGCTGCGGCTCGGCGCGCGCGTGGTCCTCGGCTCGACATCGGACGTGTATGGAAACGCGCGGTCGCCGCTACACGAGGACGCGGAGCTCACGCTGGGTCCGCCGGTCGTGCGCCGGTGGGCATATGCGACCTCCAAGCTCTTCGCGGAGCACCTGGGGCTCGCACTCGCATCGGAGCGCGGGCTGCCGCTCGCGATCCTGCGGCTCTTCGGCGCGTACGGCCCGCGCAACCATCCAAGCTGGTGGGGCGGCCCCCAGGCGGCCTTCGCCGAGAACCTGCTGGATGGCCGGCCCATGGAGGTCCACGGCGATGGCCGGCAGGTGCGCAGCTTCACGTACGTCGACGACACGGTCGACGCCTTCGTGCGCGCGCTCGACGCGCCGCTGGCCGCGGGCGAGGTCATCAACGTCGGCTCCGCCGCGCCGGTAAGCGTCCTGGAGCTAGCGAGAGCTTCGGCGGCCGCTATCAGGACGTCCGGCGACGGATCCCCGACACGCGGAAGGCCGCGCAGCTTCTCGGGTTCGAGGCCCGGACCGGGCTCGACGACGGACTCGAGCGGACGCTCGCTTGGCACCGGGTCCGGCGCGCGACCCGTGCGGCGGCCGCGGCCGTCTCTTGATCCACTTCGTCATCCCGGCCCGAGACGAGGCCCCGAACGTCCCGCGGCTGATGGCCGACCTCGCTCCTCACGCGTGCCGGCTGGGCGGCCGGGTGATCGTCGTGGACGACGGCTCGACCGATGGCACGGCCGACGAGCTAGAGCGCCACCGAGGAGGCGTCGACCTCGTGATCCTGCGTCACCCGCGCAACCTCGGCGTCGGCGCCGCACTCGAGACCGGACTCCGCGCCGCCCTCGCCGCCGCGGCGGACGAGGACGCGATCGTGACCCTGGAGGCCGACGCGACGTCCGACCTCGAGGATCTGCCTTCGCTTCTGGCGCGGCTCGACGCCGGCTCCGACGTCGTGCTCGCCTCGCCTCACGCTCCGGGCGGCACGATCACCGGCGCCGCCCGCTGGCGGCGCATTGCGTCGAAGCTCGTGTCGCGCAGCTTTCGGGCGGCCGGCGGTCCGCCGGACGTGCACACGCTCTCGTCGCTCTACCGCGCCTACCGGGCGGGCGCACTCCGGCGCCTCGGCGTGCGGCCGCGGCTCGTCCGGGAGCCGGGCTTCCCCGGGAGCGTTGCGCTCCTCCTCGATCTCCACGACGCCGGCTGCACGGTCTCCGAGATCCCGACGGTAAACCGGTGGGACCGCCGCGCGGGCGCCTCCAAGATGTCGCTGCGGGGAACGGTGCCCAGCTACGCCCGGCTTCTCGCTGCACGGGTCGCGCAGCGCCGGTGAGCGCCCGCGTAGGCGTCGTCGGCGGCGGCATCCTCGGCACGGTGCTCGCGCTCCGCCTCGCCCAGGCGGGCGCGGAGGTCACCGTGCTTGAGCGCGCGCCGTCGCCGGGCGGCCTCGCGGGCAGCATGGACTTCGGCGGTCACCGCATCGACCGCTTCTACCACGCGATCACGCCGGCCGACCGCCACCTGATCGGTCTGGCCGCGGAGCTCGGGCTGGCCGGCGAGCTGCGGTTCTCGACGGTCGGCGCCGGCTTCTTCGTAGACGGGAAGCTGCACCCCTTCGACGGGCCGCGCGACCTGCTCCGCTTCAGGCCGCTGAGCCCGCTCGGCCGTGCCCGGCTCGCGTGGTTCTTCGCCCTCTGCCAGCTCCGGCAGTCGTACGACGGCCTGGACGAGGTGCCACTCGAGTGGTGGCTGCGCCGCCACTGCGGCAGCGAGGTGACCGACCGCATCTGGCGGCCGCTGCTCGACTCGCGCTTCGACGGCCGCCACACCGAGCTGCCGGCGACGTACATGTGGGCGCGCACGCGGCGCATGTCAGGCGCGCGTCGAGGCGCCTCGCGCCGCGAGCAGCTCGGGCACCTCCGCGGCGGGCACGAGCGGCTGATCGCCGCGGCGGCGGAGCGAGCCGCCGAGCAGGGAGCGGACTTTCGGCTGGGCGCGGCCGTCGAGGAGCTAGCGATGAAGGACGGCCAAGTGGAGGGAGTGCGGGTCGGTGGCCAGACGGTGCCGTTCGATCTGACGATCGCGACCCTCCAGCCCCCGGCGCTGCGCTTCCTTCTCCCGGCCCGCCTCGAAGGCTTGCTGGGCGCATACCCGGATCGCCACCTCGGTCTCGTCTGCGCGGTGCTGAAGGTCCGCCGGTCGCTCGTCCCGTTCTACGTGGTGAACATCTGCGAGCCCACTCCGATCACAACCGTGGTCGAGACCTCGCACGTGGTGGGGACGGAGCACACCGCGGGCCTCCGGCTCGTATATCTGCCCCACTACTGCGCGCCCGATTCCCCCGAGCAGGACGAGGACGACGACTCGATCCTCACCCGCTTCGAGGGCATGCTGGCGCGGATCTCGCCGGCGTACCGCCCGGAGGACGTCGTCGACCGCACCGTCCAGCGCGCGCGGGTGGCCGAGCCGGTGCACGCGCTGGGCGCGCACCCGCGGGTCGCACCCGTGTGGCCCGGCGTGCCCGGGCTGGCGCTGGCGTCGGCATCCCAGGTCTATCCGCATCTCCTGAACGGAGACTCGGTGGTGCACTTCGCGGAGACGGTCGCCGCGCAGGCGATCAGCCGCCTCGGCCTAGGTGCAGTCCCGCCAGGTCGAACGTCGCCCGGCTGTTGAACGTGGCGATGAGCGACAGCCGTCCGCGCCCCTCGCGCGGGATCGTCGCCGTCACCGACGCACGACGAACCGCACGGTGATCGGCGTCCGGGCCGAACCCAGCGTCGCGAACGCCCGCCTGCCGCAGGCGACCAGCTCGAGGGCCACGCGCCGGCCGGCGACGACCTTCCCGGTGAGCCTCCAGCCTGCGGTGACGACGCCGAATCCCCCTCGCCCGGTAGGGATCGTCACCCGAAGGGCTCCGCCGGCGGGGCTGCGGGCGTGCTCTGCGCGCACCTCCGTGAACGGCGCCGGGGTGCGCACCAGGCGGAGCACGCTGCCCCGATGGCGGTGCTGGCACCAGAAACCTCCCCCGGTCCGGATCTGCCACCTTGCGCCGGCGACCTCGAACGGCCCGAAGCAGTCGCGCATCCAGGGTGCGGGGTCGGGGCCCGGCCGGCGGCGCAGGACCCCCGGCGAGGCGTAGGTGTACACACCCGCCGGCACGAAGCGCGCATTCTCGAGGTCCGCCGGCACGTGCGGCCACGGCTCGTACTTCGCGAGGATCACCTGGTTCAGCTTCCACAGGTAGCCGTCCTCCCAATGGCCCGCCCCTGCCAGCGCCTCGCGCTCGGGGCTGTCGTCCAGCAGGTAGGCGACGGCGAAGCGGCGGTCGAGCAGGGCGTCGACCAGGTAGCGGGGCTGGATGCCCGCCGCAAGCAGGCCCTCGAAGTTTTGATGGCTCGGGTACAGGCGCGGGGACCCGAGGTCCCCGAACACCGGGTGGAACACCGAGTGACGGCGGGCGTAGGCGCGCAGGCCCGCGTATCCGTCGAAGGCGACGATGCGGGCGGCCTTCGGCCGCACGAAAACGTGCTGGTGGGCGAGCCACCGCTGAGCCGGCCCGATCTCGCTGAGCGCGAAGAGGGCCGCTACCGGCGCGACCGCGAACACAGCCGTACCGCGGCGGCGCATGCACTCTCCGAACAGGAACGCGGCGAGCAACGCGAGGCTCCAGGCCACGCCGACGTAGTTGTTGGCGACCGCTCCCAGCGCGCGTCTGAAGTACGCCGACGGCAGCACGTCGAGCACCACGAAGATGGCCAGGACGAGCCCCACCTGCGCCCTCCAGCCCTCGGGCCACACACGCCCGCGGCCGAACGGCGCGCGGCGCTCTCGCAGGAGCAGGGCTCCGCCGAGCAGCAGCGCCAGGGCTAGCGCCGGCGCGACAACCTCGACCATCTCGTGCAGCGCGAAGCGCGTCCCGACGACGCGCGGGTGTCGGCCGGGCAGCTCGACGACGAAGCGCCCGGCCCACCCGCCCGTGCGGAGCTCCAGGAAGGCGAAGACGATCAGGTTCAGCGCCAGCAGCGCCGCCGCGAACACGACCGGTATCCGCAGCGAGCCGCCCCTGGCTCGGGTCGCCAGCACGAGGCAGGCCAGAGCGGCGATACAGGCCGCCGCGGCGGTCTGCTTCGTCCAGCAGGCCGCGCTCAGCAGGAGCACGCAGCCGGCGATGGCGCCGCGCGAGCCACGCGCCGCCGCCGGCACCAGCGCGAGCCCGCCGAGCGCCAGCGCCCATTCGAGCTCGTCGGGCCGCGGCGCGTAGAGGAAGTTGAACGGGACGCTCGCCACGAGCCACCAGGCGAGGCCCGCGAATCCCAGCGCGCCGGCAGCGGCCGCCAGCCGATCGGCGCGCGCCGGACCGGCTGGCCGGTAGGCCAGCGCGGCCGCCAGCCCCGCCAGGCTGAGGCCCGCCAGCACGACGATCAGCACCGGCCATCCGGTCCAGACGCGCAGGTGATCGAGCGCGGCGCTCAGCGCCGGCAGCACCGGCGGGTAGGCCTGCGCCGTGTAGCCGGCAGCCGGGTCCTGGTAGAGCGGACCTCCCAGGAAGAGCGACTGCGCGTCGATGCTTGTGCCGCTCACGTCCGCGAACGAGGGATGCCCGAGCGAGACGAGATCCGCCACGCTCCGGACGATCGCCACCAGAACGGGCGCACCGATCAGGAGCGGTGCCAGCGCGGCGACTCGCCGGATCGCCATCGCCGGCGCTACCGACCGAGGAGCGCCGCCGCCTGCTCGGCGACGGTGCCGAGCGCGAAACGACCCTCCACCCTCGCGAGCCACGCCGGCACCAGCTCGAGCTTGACGGTCGCCGGCGTCCGCATGCCCGGGAAGCGCCGCAACGCCGGCGCGTCGCCTGCGTCGATCAGGTCCGTGGGGTGGATAACGACAGCAGGGACGATGCCGCTTCGCTCGCAGGCCCCTAGCGCGAGGTCCAGATAGCGGAAGCTGAGCCGGCGGGCCCGCTGCGCCAGAAGGATGAGGTGGCTCGCGTGCAGGGGAAGCCGCGTGTACGGCATGACCGTCAGCGGTATCTCGACCAGCTCATGGCCGTCGATCGTCACGCGCCGCGCCCGCGCCCCGCGGACCAACTCGGCAGCCGCGTCTCCCAGGTCGCGTAGGCGAAGCGGCGCGCCGCGATACCCCCGTGCGTACCAGGCCCGGGCGAGCAGCCCGGCGGGCGACGGGAACGCGGACGCGTCGTACCGGTATCCGAGCCGCACGAGCGTTGCGCGGAGCACCGGGGACGTCCCGTAGCCGGGGGAGCGAAAGCCGCGCGGCGCCGTGCCGGTGGCGTCCGCGATCGCGGCCGCGGCCCGCTCCAGGTCCTCCTCTATCGCCTGCGCTCGCCAGCGGTGTAAGCGGAGGTCGTGCGCGTCGGAGTGGCTGGCGATCTCGTGACCGCGCTCATGAAGCCCGCGCAAAAGCGCCGCGCCGCTCGGCCGGCGCGCGTCGGCCCCCACGGCGAAGCACGTCGCTCGCCGCCCGTCGAGCACCTCGTCCAGCCGCGGCCCCAGCACCTCGAGGTAGCTCGGCCGTGCACGCCAGCCGGGGTCGCCGAGCGTTCGGCGGTACGCCCACTCGTCGTCGAGGTCGATCGAGAGGCTCCCGAGCGGCGCGATCGCGCAACCTTACGTCAGATCTCGCGGCTCGGCCTCCCCAGGGCTCAGGCCGCGCCCGCAGGCTCAGGCGGCCTCGTCCGCGCGCTCGAGCTCGCGCAGCGTGCGGATTGCCTCCTTGCGCTGCTCGCGGGTGGTGCGGTCGAGGATCAGCACGCCGTCGAGGTGGTCGATCTCGTGCTGGATCACTCTGGCCTCGAGCCCCGATGCCTCGACCGTGCGGTCGTCCCCGTGCTCGTCGCGCGCCCGCACGCGCACGTGCACCGGGCGCTCCACGTCCACCTGGATCCCGGGGATCGAGAGGCAGCCCTCCTCGGTGGACTCCCCCTCCTCACCGGCCCACTCGACCTCGGGGTTGACGAGCACGATCACGGGCGCGTCCTGGCCCACGCGGTACACGAGCACGCGCTGGGAGACCCCGAGCTGCGGCGCCGCCAGGCCCACCCCGAAGGCGTCGCTCATGATCCCGGCCATCCGCGCGATCTGGCCGCGCAGGGTGTCGTCGTAGCGGTCCACCGGGGTCGCGCGGCTCTTGAGGATCGGATCGCCGTAGCGGCGGACGAAGGACATCGCAGCCACCCGCCGCGCCTCCACCTCGGGATCCAGCCGCGGCTGCTCGTCCGCCTCCGGATCGAGCGGCTCGCGCAGCTGCGGCTCCTGATCTTCGGTCTTCTCCCGCGGTTCCTCGCCCACGCGGCGAGTCTACTCAGGGTCGACGTCCACCGAGAAGCTTGCGCCGCGGAGCGTTGGGTCGCTTGCCGCCGCCTCCACAGCGCGGCGCACGGAGGCCACCGCCCGGGCGCGCGAGCCCTCTCCGGCGGGGACCTTCAGGAGCAGCTGAGAGCGCTCGCGGCCGGCCCTGCGGAAGAGCGGCGCCGGGCCAAGCACGGTGGCCGACCCCGGGTCGATCGACTCCCGGATCTGCGCCGCCGCCGCGGTCTCCGGACCCGGCTCGCGCGCCGAGCAGACGACGCGGATCAGGTGCGAGAACGGCGGGTAGCCGAGCGCCCGGCGGCGCTCGAGCTCACCCGCGATGAAGCCGTCGGAGTCGTGGGCCGCGGCGTACCGCAGGGCGCGCACGTCCGGGTCGAGGCACTGGACGATCACCCGCCCGCCGCGCGGACCGCGCCCGCTGCGCCCTGCCAGCTGCGAGACGAGCGCGAACGTGCGCTCCTCGGCGCGGAAGTCGGGGAAGCGCAGGGTGGCGTCGGCGTCGAGGACCACCGCGAGGGTCACGTCCGGGAAGTCGTGCCCCTTGGCGACCATCTGGGTGCCCACCAGGACGCCCGCCGCCGCCGAGTCGAAGCGGCGCAGGAGCGCTGGGATCGCCCCGCGGTCCGAGGCCGAGTCGGCGTCGAGCCGGAAGACCGGCAGCGGCGCGAGCAAGCGCGTGAGCTCGTCCTCGAGACGCTCGGTGCCGGCGCCGTGGCGGGCAAGGGAAACCGAGCCGCAGTCGGGGCAGGCCGGCGGCACGACCTCGGAGTGGCCGCAGTGGTGGCACGCAATCCGGCCGCTCGCCCTGTGCAGCACCAGGGCGACGTCGCACTGGCGGCACTGCCACACGCGCCCGCACGACCGGCAGGAGAGGAAGTTCGACCAACCCCGCCGGTTGAGAAGGACGATCGCCTTCTCCCCCCTGTCCCCGACCGCCCCGAGCGCCTCGAGCGTCTGCGGATGCAGAACGCCGCTCGACTCGAGTGAGCTCACGAGCTCGACCGGCGGCAGCAGCCGCCGGTCGACGCGCTCGGGCAGCGCCAGCCGCTCCATGCGGACGACGCTCTCGGGTCGCGGCGTGGCGCTCCCCGCGACGAGCACGGCGCCGCACGTCTCCGCGCGGCGCTCCGCCACGCGCCGGGCGTCGTAGCGGGGATCGCCCTCCTGCTTGTAGGAGGAGTCGTGCTCCTCGTCGATCACGATCAGGCCGAGGTCGGACAGCGGGGCGAAGACCGCCGAGCGCGGGCCGACGCAGACTCGCGCCTCGCCGCGCCTGAGCCTCAGCCACTCGTCGTGGCGCTCTCCCTGGCCGAGCCGCGAGTGGAGCACGGCCACCGTGTCGCCGAAGCGCTCCTCGAAGCGAGCGGCCGTCTGCGGGGTGAGCGCGATCTCCGGCACGAGCACGATCGCGGAGCGGCCGCGCGCGAGCGCCACGGCCACGGCGCGCAGGTAGACCTCGGTCTTGCCGCTCCCGGTGACGCCGTGGAGAAGGAGGCCGTGGGGGTCCCCTCCCCGGTCCAGGCGTGCCTCGATCGCGGCGAGCGCGGCGCGCTGGTCGGACGTGAGCTCGAGGCCCCGCGGCGCGCTGGCGCCGACGCCCACGACCCCCGGCCGGCGGCGCTGCTCCACGCGCTGAAGCTCGATCAGGCCGCGGGCCTCGAGCGAGCGGAGCGTGGAGTGGTCGCAGCTCGCCGCACGAACGAGGAGGGCGGCCGGCTGCGGACCGTCCTCCAGGTGCTCGATCGCCGCCCGCTGGCGCAGGCCGAGGTGGTCGCCGCCGCCGATGGCCGAGCGCCCCGCGGCCGTGAGCTCGGCGGTGAGGGCGAGCCGCACGCCGACCCGCGGCAGCCCGCCGGTGCCGGCGCCCGGCGGCAGCACGAGCGCCAGCCCGCGGGCGGGCGTCGAGCAGTACTCGTCGGCCAGCCAGAGCCCCAGCCGGACGAGCTCGGGCGGCACCCCGCTGTCGAGTGCCGTGAGCGGCTCGACCAGCCGCTCGGGCGGGAGCTCGCTCTCCTCCGCGAGCGCGACCACGACGCCGAGCAGCCGCCGCCGGCCGAACGGGACCACCAGCATCGAGCCCACTCCGACCTCGGCCATCTCGCCCGGAATCCGGTAGTCGAACGGCCCTCGGAGAGCCCGCGCGGGCGTGAGCGGCTCGACCTTGGCGATCACCGTGCCGACGGTAGGCCGTGCGCCGGACGCAGCGGTTCGACACGGCGACCCGAAATACGGCAACTTGTCGGTGTGCGCTTCGGCCGCACCGTACCCCTCACAGTCGTCCTCGTCGTGCTGGCCGTACCCGCGGACGCCTCCGCAAGCCAGGTGACGAAGACGGCGGACACCGACGACGGGAACTGCGCGGTCGGCAACTGCTCGCTGCGCGACGCGGTCAAGTACGGGCCCGCGAACGACGTGATCAGCGTCCCGGCGGGGACTTATCACCTCAGCCCGGCGCTCGGCGAGATCCAGATCGAGCACGGCTTGACGATCAACGGGGCGGTGCGCGGTCCGACCATCGTCACCGCGGACGGCGGCCACCGCGTCGTCGAGATCCCGAACACCGGCGCCCCCGGACCGGTGACGCTGCGCCGGCTCGAGGTGACCGGCGGAAACGGCGAGCAGACCGGCCTCGGCGGAGGCATCTACGCCAACAGCGGCATGCTCCTGACCCTCGACCACGTGCAGGTCACGGGCAATAACGCGGACTACACGAACTTCACGACCTCACTTGCCACAGAGCTCGGCGGCGGCGGCGTCTACAGCGACGGTCCGCTCACCGTCACCGGCAGCACAATCGACCACAACACGATCAACATGCACCAGGGCGGCCGTCTACTCGCCAGCGGAGGCGCCGGCATCTACGCGCTCGGCGGCGCGCTCACGCTCACCCGGACCGAGGTGCGCGACAACTCGGTCAGCCTCTCCGCAGCCGAGGCTGGGAGCTTCGAGGTCGAAAAGAACGGCGGAGGGGGGATCTACGCCCTCGGACTGCCGAGCGCGACGCTCGACGCCAGCACGATCGCCGGGAACATGGTCACGGTGTTCGGCGGCGACCCGAACCCCCACGAGAGCGGTGGCGGCGGGATCTACACGCTGTTCGGGAACATCACGGCGACGAACTCGACGCTGGCCGGGAACACGGTCCAGGTGTACGCGCCGATGTTGCCCGACAGCGGCGGTGGTGGCCTGTACACGGAGGAATCGAGCGCCACCCTCAGGAACGCGACGCTCGCGGACAACACCGCCACCAACGGCGCCTATAACGCCGGGGGAGCGCTCTACCGCTACGGCGGCACGGTCACGGCCCGGGCCACGATCTTCGCGCGAAACACCGCGGACACGAGCGCCAACTGCCTCGGCGACGTCTCCTCCCAGGGGCACAACCTCGACAGCGGCAACACGTGCGGCCTCACCGGTCCCGGCGACAAGATCAGCACGAATGCCCTCCTCGGCCCGCTCGCGTCGAACGGCGGCCCGACGCGAACCCTGGCG
This sequence comes from Actinomycetota bacterium, assembly GCA_005885165.1. Taxonomy (GTDB): domain Bacteria; phylum Actinomycetota; class Thermoleophilia; order Solirubrobacterales; family Thermoleophilaceae; genus AC-37. The sequence continues at coordinate 397 of VAXR01000089.1, read as the reverse complement.
CTCGCGAAGGGCAGCCCCGCGATCAACGCGGCGGGGCTCTCGGGTTGCCCCGCGACCGACCAGCGCGGCCACTCCCGCCCCCGCGGCCCGGCCTGCGACATCGGCGCGTTCGAGGCGGACGTCCCGAACGCCGCCACGCTGAAGGCCAAGAGCGTGAAGGCCAAGAAGGCGAAGCTGAGGGCGACCGTTAACCCGAACGGAGTGGCGACGAAGTACCGCTTCGAGTTCGGGAAGACCAAGGCCTACGGCTCGAAGACCACCCTGAAGACCGCCGGCGCGGGCTCGCTCCCCATCGCGGTCTCAATCGCGGTGAGCAAGCTGAAGTCCGGGACGACCTACCACTACCGCGTGGTCGCGATCAACGCCTCAGGAACGACGTTCGGCACCGACCGCAAGT
>VAXR01000035.1 GCA_005885165.1 Actinomycetota bacterium | reverse complement strand
GTGAAGTCGCGTTCATGCCCCTCCTGTCGGTGTTGTTCGTTGATCTGCCATTGAGGTGACCGGGATCGGTCAGTACGACCCGCCGTCGCCGGGAGCCGGTGAGACCGCCGGCGCGCGCGCGCCGGGCCGGAGCCTCAGCGCCTTCCGCACCGGGTCGGGCAGGTACCAGTTCCAGTCGCCCATGATCTTCATGAACGACGGGACGAGGACCGCCCGCACGATGGTCGCGTCGAGGAGGATCGCCACGGATAGCCCCACTCCGAACTCCTGCAGGCTGACGAAGCTGCTCGCCAGGAAGCCGGAGAAGGCCGCCACCATGATGATCGCGCAGGCCGTGATGATCGGCCCGGTGTGCTCGAGTCCGTACGCCACCGCCTCCTCGTTGCGATGGCGCTTGTCCCACTCCTCGCGCATGCGAGAGAGCAGGAAGACCTCGTAGTCCATCGACAGCCCGAAGACCATCGCGAAGAGGAAGATCGGAATCCAGAAATCGATCTGCGAGCTGCTGTACAGGCCGATCGCCTTGCCGGCCCCGTGCTGGAAGACCAGCACGAGGACGCCGTAGGTCGCGCCCACCGAAAGCACGTTCATCACGACCGCCTTCAGCGGCAGGAAGATCGAGCGGAAGGCGCGCAGCAGCAGCAGGTAGCTCAGGACGAGGACGCCGACGACGAGCCACGGGAACGACGACCACGCCTTCGAGGTGACGTCTACGCCGAACGCGGGTGCGCCCGTCACGAAGACGTCGGCGTCGCGGAACCCGGCCGCGGGCACGTAGTCGTTCCGGATCCGCTTGACCAGGTCCCCCGCCTGCTTGGTCCCGCTGTCGTGGAACCCCGCGGCACGCACCTGCACGATGCTGCCGGTGCGATCGACGAGCGCCGCCTGGGTCAGCCGGCCCATCACCGCCGGTGACGGCCGCCCCGCGTGCGGGTCGATCACGCCCGGCGCGAGGATCGTCCCGGGCTTGATCTCGCGGTCGGTTCGGAGGCTGCCCACCAGCCTGCGCTCGGCGACGATCGTGGCGGGGGCGAACGCGCCGCCCGCGCGGTGCGTGTCGATCACGATCTGGTTCGGCGCCAGCGCACCAGGTCCGATCGTCTTCTCGAGGAGCGCGAGGCCCTTCATCGCCTCCTTCGTCTTCGGCATGCCTCGGTTGTCGCCGCCCGTTATGTGCATCTCCGTCGCGATCAGCGCCAGCGCGATCAGCACGGCGGAGGTGACCACGAGGAACGGGATCGGACGGTGCATGATCGCGCCGGCGAGCCGGTGCCAGAAGCTCCCCGCGCCGCGGGCGCGGCGCTCCATGAGCGACCGCGGGACGAACCGCAGGCGATTGACGCGCGCGCCAAGCGAGGCCAGCAGGGCGGGCAGGAGCGTCGCCGACGCGGCGATCGAGACCAGCGGGATCATCAGACCGCCGACCCCCATCGACCGCATGAACGGGAGCGGCATCAGGACGAGCAGCGCGAGCCCGAGCGCGACCGTCATCCCCGAGAACAGCGTCGCCCTCCCGGCCGTGGCCATCGTCCGGAGGAGCGCCTCGTGCGGGTCGCCGTTCCCGGCCAGCTCCTCGCGGAAGCGGAAGACGACCAGCATGGAGTAATCGATCGCGATCGCGATGCCGATCAGCGCGACGATCTGCTGGACGTAGGTCGCCATCGTCATCGTGTGGGCGAAGATCCAGACGATCCCGAGCGACGTCGGGATAGTGGTGAGCGCGAACGCGATCGGCACGGCCATGCTGCCGAGCGTCCCGAACATGAAGCCCATCACGACAAGCGCGACGAGCACCGCGATCGACTCGCCCCGAGCGAGGTCCTGGCTGTTGATCGAGCGCTGGTCGTCGAGGATGGCGGGGAACCCCGTCAGGTAGGTCCGCGCGCCGGGGACGTTTCCGATCGCCCGCCTCAGCCGCCCGGTCTTGTTGCTGGCGTCGGCCGCCTCGAGCGGCGTGGGGATCTGGACGAAAAGCACACCGTGGCCGGCCTGCTGGATCGGGCCGACCTTCGCCCCTCGGATCCTCCCGGCGGCGCGGTGGGCCGCGGCGTCCACGGTCGCCACGAACTGGGGAGCCCTGGTCGCCGCGGCGCCGGCGTTCGCGCGCACGACGAGCGTGAAGTCGCCGTCGCCCTTCTCGCCCATCCGCTTGGAGAGCAGCTGGCGGCCGTGCTCGGCCTCCGATCCGGGCACGCTGAAGCGGTTGCTCAGGAGGTGCGAAAGGTTCGCCGCGCCCAGCCCGCCGACGATCAGCAGGGCGAGCCAGACGATCAGGACCTTGCGGCGATGGTGGATGATCCGGCGCGTCCAGCGCTCCACCGCATGCAGGCTACCCGGCCCGCCGCGGCGGCCAAGGTCGCGTCGCCTACGCCTGATTCCAAAGGCGGTTCGCGCGGCCGGGACCCCTTCCGCCGGTCCATCTCGCTACCCTTGCGCGCTCAAAGCCGATAAGCCAGCCGAGTCCCTGCCATCCAGATGGCGGGGAACGGGGGAACCAGTTGGCCGGGTTGCAGGGTTTCCGGCCGTGGGGCGAGTCGCCGCTCGGATGCGGCGTAGCGCAAGTTCTTTCCGCGCGAGCCCGTCAGCTCACCCCGTAGGCGTGAGAGAGAACGAGAGGCTATGGCGAACCACGACATCGGGCAGGTCCGGCGTACGCGTGGGGGCGCTGCGACACTCGGGCGGCGCGTCTTTGCCGTTGCCGTGGTCACGACGGCTGCGATCGCCAGCACCACCGGAACCGCGCTCGCGGCGGACGGGAGCGGCGGAAGCTACCCGCCCCAGCCGAGCGGCGGCTCGCCGGCGGGCTCCACGCACCACAAGAAGCACAAGGCTCACAAGGCGTCGCATCACGTGAAGCTCCCGAAGGAGCTCAAGAAGATCGCGATGTGCGAGTCGGGCGGCAACCCGCGCGCCGTCTCCCCGAGCGGCCGCTACCGCGGCAAGTACCAGTTCGACATGGAGACCTGGCACTCGCTCGGCGGTCACGGCGACCCGGCGAAGGCGCCCGAGTGGTACCAGGACAAGCTTGCCCTCAAGCTGTACCGCGAGCGCGGCACGGCTCCCTGGCCCAACTGCGCATAGCCTTCGCCAGGAGGCGTACGCTTGGCCTGCTTGTCGGTAGGCCTGGACACGCGAGAGAGGGAAGGGGCGCTGCACGTCGAGCTGTCCGGTGAGCTCGACATCTCGAGCGCGGCGGCCGTCGAGTCGCGCCTGCTCGAGCTCGAGGACGGCAACGCTCCCGAGCGCGTGATTTTGGATCTGCGCGCGGTCAGCTTCCTCGATTCCACCGGTCTGTCGCTCCTCATCAACGTCGATCGCCGCCTCCGGAGCGAGGGTCGCCGGCTGACCGTCGTCAGCGGCACCGGCGCGCCCCACCGGATCCTCGAGATCAGCGGTCTCGGGAGCCACATCGAGATCGTCGAGGACCTCGACTCCTAGGCGGCGGGTTCCTCTAGGGTGCAGCCCGTGCGGTGGGCGCTCCCGACTGGCTTCCTGCAGCCGGGGGAGGAACCCGCCCGCCTGACGCGGGGCCGGCGGGGGATTCTCTGGCTGATGGCCGGCGTCGGATCGGCGACGGCGATCGCCGGCCTCGACGTCGCGCTCGGCTCGCGCGTGCGGTTGGTGGCGTTCCTGGTGGTCGCCCCGTTGATCGCGGCGGTCGGCGGCCGCCCGCGAGGTACCGCCCTCGCAACCCTCTACACCACGCTCCTGGCGCTCGTCCTCGGCTGGGAGAACCACTTCTTCGGCACGAAGGACCACCTGCTTCGCGTGGGGGTCATTCCCGCGGGCGGGCTGATCGCCGTGTGGATTGCGCTGGCCAGAGGCCGCGAGCTGGCCGCGCGCCGCCGATACCGGGTGATCGCGGGGGTGGGGGAGATCGCGCAGCGGTCGCTCGATCCCGAGGTCATGGCGATCGAGGTCGCGCGCCTCGCCTCGTTCGAGCTCGCCGACTGGTGCTTTGTGTTCCTGCGCGGCGAGGGTGACCGGATCCGGCAGGTCGCCGCCGTGCACTGGTCTCCCGGCCGGCAGCAGGCGGCCTGGGACCTCCTCGCCCGCTACCCGCTCGATCCGGCGCGCGACGAGGGGCCCGCAGCGGTCATCCGAGACGGTCGCCCGCGGCTGTATCCAGAGGTGGGCGACGACGTCCTGCGAGCGCTCGCCGCCGACGAGGAGAACCTCCGCCTGCTGCGCGAGCTCAGGATGCGCTCCGCGATGGTGGTCCCGATCGCGACGCGCGGCCGAACGCTCGGCGCGATCGCGTTCGCGACCGCCGAATCGGGCGGCCCGCTCGACGAGGCGGACCTCGAGCTGGGTGAGGAGATCGCCGCGCGCATGGCCGTCGCGCTCGAGAACGCGCGGCTCTATATCCAGCTGAGCGCCGCAGAGTCGCGCCTCCGCGCCTCGCGCGATGAGCTCCAGGCGATCCTCGACGGCGTGGCGGACGCCGTCACGGCGCAGCGCCCGGACGGCGAGCTCGTGTACGCGAACGACGCTGCGGTCCGGACCCTGGGGTTCTCCAGCGTTGACGAGCTACTGGCCACGCCGGTGAGCGAGGTGACGGCGCGGTTCGAGTTCCTCGACGAAGACGGGAACCGCGTACCGATCGAGGCGCTGCCCGGCCGGCGCGCGCTCAGCGGCGAGCGATCGCCGGAGCCGCTGCTGGGTCGCTTCCGCCGCCGCGGCGACCCGACCGAGAACTGGGTGAGGGTGAAGGCGGAGCCCGTCTTCGACGAGCGCGGGGACCCGGTGCTCGCGATCAACGTCATGGAGGACGTCACGGAGGTGCACCAGGCGAGTGAGGGCGAGCGCTTCCTGGCGGAGGCCAGCGCGATCCTCGCGTCGTCGCTCGATCACCGCACCACCCTGAGCAACGTGGCGCGGCTGGCCGTCCCGCGTATCGCGGACTGGTGTGCGGTGGACATCCTCGAGGACGGGAAGATCCGCCACGTCGTCGTGGCCCACAGCGATCCCGGCAAGGTCGAGCTGGCCGTCGACCTCCAGCGGCGCTGGCCGGTGGATATCTCAGACCTGACCGGCGTGGCGAACGTGCTGCGAACAGGGGAGCCCGAGCTCTATCCCGAGATCCCGGATGAGCTGCTCGCCGAGGCGATCGAGGAGCCCGAGCGGCTCGAGATCATCCGCTCGCTCGGCATGCGCTCGGTCCTGATCGTGCCGATGGCCGCGCGCGGCCGGATGCTGGGCGCCGTGACGCTGGTGAACGCGGAGTCGGGCCGAAGCTTCGGGGAGCGCGACCTCCCGCTCGCGCGCGACCTCGCGAATCGATGCGCGCTGGCGGTGGACAACGCGCGGCTCTACGGCGAGCGCACGCACATCGCGCGGACGCTGCAAGAGAGCCTGCTGCCCCCCGAGCTGCCGCAGCCGCCGGGCCTAGAGATCGCGGCGCGTTTCCGCGCGGCGGGCGAGGCGTACGAGGTGGGCGGAGACTTCTACGACGTGTTCAAGACGGCCCCCGGCGAATGGGCAGCGGTTATCGGCGACGTCTGCGGGAAGGGGCCGGAGGCGGCCGCGCTCACGGCGCTCGCTCGGTACACGCTGCGCGCGACGGCGATGCGCGAGAAGAGCCCGAGCCGCATTCTCGCGACCCTCAACGAGGCGATGCTCCACCAGCGCACCGATCGACGCTTCTGCACGGTGCTCTACGCGCACATCGAGGCTGGCGACGGCGAGCCACGGCTCCGCTTCGCCAGCGGCGGCCATCCCCTGCCGCTGGTGCTCCGGTCGGGCGGGGCCGTGGCGGAGACGGGCACGCCCGGCACGCTCCTCGGCGTGGTTCCGGACCCCGACCTGAGCGACGAGACGCTCGTCCTCCGCCCCGGCGACTCGATCGTCCTCTACACCGACGGGCTGACGGACGCCGCCGCTCCCCGGGTCATGCCCGAGCCGATGGAGCTCGCCGCGCGCGTCCACGAGCACGACTACGAGTCGGCCGACGAGATCGCCGAACACCTGCTGGAGGACGCCGTCGGCGATCCGTCAGGCCGGCAGCCGCGCGACGACATCGCGATCCTCGTCGTGCGCTTCCGCCCCGGAGGCACCGAGGAGGGCGCCGCGCGGGCCTCCACGGTGGCGATGGGCGCCGCCTGAGTTCTACTCGCCGATCACCTTGATGATCAGCCGCTTGGGCCGCTGTCCGTCGAACTCGGTGTAGAAGATCGCCTGCCAGGGCCCGAGGTCGAGGTGGCCCTCGGTGACCGGGACGATCACCTGGTGGTGGACGAGGAGGTTCTTGAGGTGCGCGTCGCCGTTGTCCTCGCCGCCCCGGTGGTGCCGGTAGTCGCCGCCCTCGGGCAGTAGCTCACCGGCCACGTCGTTCGGCGGCGGCTGCCAGCTGGCCGGGGCCAGCTTGTCGAGCCACTCGAGCGCGTCGGCCTGGATCCCCGGCTCGTCGTCGTTCACCCAGACGCCCGCGGTTATGTGCATCGCGGACACGAGCGCCATTCCCTCGCTCACGCCGGCGTCGTCAACGGCGGCCTGAACGTCTTCGGTGATGCGCACGAACTCGCGGCGGCGCTCGGTGTTGAACGTCCGGTAGACGGTGTGCGACTTCACGTGCGGCTCCTCTCGGACGGTGGAGGGTTGGGATCATGACGTGATGGATCTGGAGCTCGCGGGCAGAGCCTGCATCGTGACTGGGGCGAGCAGCGGCATCGGCGCGGCCACGGCGCGCGCGCTCGCGGCCGAGCGGGCGCGCGTTCTGCTGGTCGCGCGCAACGAGGAACGCCTGGCCGAGGTCGCGGCGGGCTGCGGGGACGCGGCCACGCTCGGCCTCGACGTGACCACTCCGGACGCGGGCGATCGGGCGGTGCTGAGCTGCGTGGAGCGCTTCGGATCGGTGGACGTGCTCGTCAACAACGCGGGGACGAGTCGGGTCAGGCCGCTCGATGAGCTGACGGACGAGGACTGGCAGGAGCAATGGGAGCTCCACGTGATGGCGTCGCTGCGGCTGATGCGTGCCGCCGCGCCGCGGATGGCCGAGCGCGGTTGGGGGCGGGTCGTGAACGTTTGCTCGTCCTCGGGCAAGCGTCCGTCGAGCTCGAACGTGGCGTACTCGGTTACGAAGACGGCGCAGCTCGCGCTCTCTCGCGCCTTCGCCGAAGCCTACGCCAGGCGGGGCGTCCTCGTGAACGCGGTGGCGCCCGGTCCGGTCGAGTCGCCGCTGTGGACCGCCCCCGGCGGACTGGCCGAGCAGTCGGCGGAGCGCTCGGGAGCGGATCCCGCGGAGGTGCTCGCGCAGGCGCGCGCGAAGATCCCGCTCGGGCGCTTCGGCACGGAGGACGAGATCGCCGCCGTGATCACGTTCCTGTGCTCCGCGCGCGCCTCCGACGTCGTGGGCGCGGCGTGGTCGGTCGACGGCGGCTCGGTGCCGTCGATCGTCTGACTCCGGCCGGCGTCAGAACGAAGACGGTTTCGCGCTCTGGCCGGTTTGAGGTATGTACGGTCCTTCGCCGGCGGCCGAAAAACGGGTAAGAGCGCAAGCTCCTCCAGTCGGTAGCTAGAACCGCCGCCCGCCCGGGCGGCGGTTCTCGTTTACGGCCCGCTGTTCAGGGTCCACACGAGATCCAGGTGGTAGACCTCGCCGGACTGCGACAGGAACCGCGTCGTGGTGGGGACGCTGAGCGCGAGGCTGGTCGCGCTGTAGCCCGTGGTGGACCAGGTTCCGAGACTGACCGATGTCGAGGCGGAGGCGATCTTGACCGCCGTCGTGGTGTCCATCAGGCAGCCCGAGTTGCAGAGGTGGGAGGGAGTCGTCCCCGAGTTGCCGGTCCAGCTCGCCCCGGTGCTGTTGAGCGTGAGCGAGCTCGCGGCCAGCGTAAAGCCGCCGGTGATGTAGCCCGGGCCGGAGTCCGTCCCGCAGGTGGCGTTCGGGCAGTACTGCTTGAACACGGCGCTCTTGCCGGCGGTCGTATCGCCCGCGACCGTGACGTTCCATCCGGTCTTGGAGCCCGACATCGTGACGCCCCAGTTGGCCATGGTCGCGTTGTCGGTCGTCGCCTGCCCGTTCAGCGTGACGGCGGCGAGGTTGGGGGCGTTCGGGGCGGTCGAGAAGGAGACCGCCGCCGCGGCGTACCCGGGGAGGAGCAGCTGAAGCGCGACCGCGATCGCCGCCGGTCGGCGTCATGCGCGCCTCAGGAGTGGGAGTTGCTGCCGCCGTTGCGTCCGTTCAGCAGCTCGGCAGCCGTGCCTTCGCCGTTCGGCGTGATGACCGCGATCTCGATCGGCCGGGCGGGGTCCTCGCGCTCGACCCGCCGCCGGAACTCCGCCGCCAGCACGCCGGCCGTCTCGCCGGACGTGTCGGGCGCCAGCACCACGAGCTCGTGCCCGTTGAGGCGGCAGAGGCGATCCGAACGGCGCAGCTGCTCGCGCACCAGGCCGGGGATGGCCGGCGGGAGCTCGGTGCCGCCCGCGGAGATGCGGATGATGCTGAGCGGCTCGGACCGTTCGCGCGCGTCGCTCAGCGCCTGATCGAGGGCGCGAATCGTGGCCCCGACCCCGACGCCGTGCCGCCTGCGCACGAGCACGGTGGTGCCGCCGACCAAGCCAAGTGCCGCAAGGGCGATCAGGACCATGATCAGGATGTTCGGACCCGACCCGGGAACCTGGGGGCCGCCGTAGGTCGCCTGGCGCACCGCGGCGCGGTGCCCGAACCGCACGAGCGTGTCCAGGCGCGCCACTCCACCGGCGTACCGGAAGAGCGCTCGGACCCGGTAGACCGTGTCTTCCCGCGGCCGCTCGTTCTGGGCGAGGATCGGATAGGAGATCGAGGTGGCGGTCACGAACGTCCCCGGCCCGACGGCGGTCCTGGCGACGACCCGGTTGCCGTGCGTGATCAGCACCCAGCCCTGGACGTTCTGGAGGATCACGTTGCCCGGGTTGCGGCCCTTGACCAGGAACTCGACGCCAGATGGATTGCGCTCGACCCCGGCGCTCGTCAGGCGGAGCAGCGGGTGCCGGGGGCCCGGAACGCGTACCGCGACTCCGACCGCATAGCGCTCGACGCTCGAGATCGCCACGTTGCCGCGCAGCTTTGCCCGATTCGTGCCGCCGAGCTCCTGCACGCTGATGCCGCTGAGGTAGTCACCGGGTGCGACTCGGCCCGGCATGCGGATGGCGACGTGGATGACGGCGGAGCCGTGCGGCGCGAGCACGACACGGCGGCGCGACAGCGAGGTCCACCGGGTCGGCCCGTGGATCCGCGTGGTGCGGAGCTGGTATGCCGAGCCGAGGGTGCTGGCGGTGAGCGGGTCGACCGGGTCGAGCATGACCGTCACCCGGCGCCCGGTCTGGTTCCTGAGCTGGAGGACGCCGGCCGTTGCGGGTCGGCCGGACCGCGCGGACAGATCGAAGTAGCTGCTCATCACGCCCGAGGCGCGGTGCACGGAGACGATCATCGGCGGCGACGGCGCCGCGCTCGCGGCCGCTGGCAGAGCGGCCAGCGCACCCACGACGAGCGTGAGGAGGAGCTTCGAGGTGAGACAGGAGGGGGGTCTCATGAGTTGAGCCTGGCGGCCGGACTAGCGCTTCGCGCTGCCGCCAGGCTCAATATCGGCAACTACGGCCCGCTGTTTAGCGACCAGACGAGATCGAGCCTGTAGTACTCGGCCGTCTGGAGCGCCTTGATCGTGGTGGGGGCAGTCAGCGCCAGGCTGGTCGCGCTGTAGCCACTGGTCTGGTAGGTGCCCATCCCCGCGCCGGAAGCGGCAGAGACGGTCTTCACGGCGGAGGCCGAGTCGACGTTGCAGGGGGTAGAGCACTGGTGCGTCGGGGCCGTGCCGGTCGTGCCGTTGAGGGCCGTGAAGCTCGCCCCGGTGCTGCTCAGCGTAAGCGAGTTCGCGGGGAGCGTGGCACCGCTCGAGACGTAGCCGGGGCCGGTGTCGGACCCGCACGTCGCGTTCGGGCAATACTGCTTGAAGACGGCGCTCTTGCCGGCGGTGCTGTCGCCGTTCACGGTGACGTTCCAGCCGGAGCCGGACCCGGAGCCGTCGCTCACCGAGTAGTTGTTCATCTGGGCGTTCAGCGTCTGTGCCTGGCCGTTCAAGGTCAGGGCGGGAAGGTTCGGAACGTCCGCAGCGGTACCGAACGCGAGGCTGCCCGCGGTGACCGAGAACTGCGTGGTGTCGGTTGCGGCCGACGCGCTTGCGCACGGCAGCGCGGCAAGCACGGCTAGGGCGGCGATGCCTCCGAGGGAGAGCCGCAATCGGGTACGGGTGTGTGTGAGATAGCGCAGCATGAGCATGAGGGTTCTCCAGTCGTTTCGTGGCGCGCGGGCTGGCTCGCCCGCAGGGGCCTGGTCGGCACGCTGACTACCTCAAAGCAGTGATCTGGACAAATGTCCGAGGGGGC
>VAXR01000034.1 GCA_005885165.1 Actinomycetota bacterium | reverse complement strand
CGGACGCGCCCGATCGGGTCTTCGCGGCGGTCGGTGACGACGCGTACGAACGGCTCGTCGCCTTCTGGGAGCGGGAGCTAGACGAGGCAGGTGCGGGGGACGCCGACGTGCTCCACTTGAACCACCTGACCCCGATCAACGAGGCGGCCGTCCGTGCGTTTCCGAATGTGCCGGCGGTGGGGCACCTCCACGGGACCGAGCTCCTCATGTTGCGCGCGATCGACGACGGGGCGCCCGCGGAGTGGGCTCACGCGGACGCGTGGGCCGAGCGTATGCGCTCCTGGGCCCGCCGCTGCCGCCGCCTTCTCGTCCTCTCGCCGGATGCGGTGGACCGTGTGCCCGCCCTGCTCGGCGTAGAGCCGGAGCGCGTCGTGTGGGCGCCGAACGGCTTCGAGCCCGGCAGCTTCGACCGCCGCCCCCTGACCGGACGCGAGCGGATCGCCCTCTGGCGGCGGTGGCTCGTGGAGGACCCGCGCGGCTGGGACGAGTCCGGCGAGCCCGGGAGCGTCTCCTACTCGGAGGAAGACCTCGCGGCGTTCGCGGACGGCCCGGTGCTGCTCTACGTGGGCCGTTTCACGGAGGTCAAGCGCATCCCGCTGATGATCCGGGCACACGCGCGGAATCGCGAGCGCTCCGGGCGGCGGGTGCCGCTCGTCCTGCTCGGCGGCTTTCCCGGGGAGTGGGAGGGCGAGCATCCGCTGCGGACCGTGCGCGAGTCCGGCGCTCCGGACGTGTTCCTAGCCGGCTGGCGCGGGCACGAGGACCTCCCCGACGGGCTCAACGCCGCGGACGTCCTGGTGCTCGCTTCCGTCCACGAGCAGTTCGGCG
>VAXR01000235.1 GCA_005885165.1 Actinomycetota bacterium | reverse complement strand
CCTCGGCGTCGAGGCGCTCGGAGAGCGCTCGCTCGGCGCGATGCTCCTCCTCGGTCTTGGGAAGCGGCCTGTCGGCTGGCTCCCAGCCTCGGCGTCGTCGTGCCAGCGCGACAGCTCGACGTCGGCGCGCAAGTCGTCGCCGGCGATGTCCGAGCGGACGAACTGATACGCCGTGCGCGCGGCGTCCTCGTCGCCGGCATAGAGGAAAAACTCGGCGCCGTCGCGGCTTACGGCGATGCGCTGCCCCATCCGCCGGGCAACGCCATCCGCAACCTCGGCGGCCTCAAGGCTCTTCTCGTGCTCGCTCGCCGTCCCCTCGTCGTCGAAGCCGGAGCACCACGGCAGCGGGGGTCGGCGAGCTCTTTCTCGAGCGGCCCTTCGCGACAGGACTTCCCGGCCTGTGAGCCGGGTATCGATGCCACATACGACTAGCCCGACAATTCACGCCACAGCACGCGAAGCTCATAACCGCCGTCGTCGTCGCTAGTGCCGCGGCGCCGGCATGCGCGTCCGCCGCGACCTCGCGCTACGCGAGTCCCACGGGCAGCGGGACGGCATGCACGCAGGCCTCACCGTGTGACGTCGCGACCGCCATCAACGGCGCAGGGAGCGGGGACCTCGTCTTCGTCCCCGGCAACAAGGGCGATTACGCCGTCAGCTCGACCCTCTCGGCGACCACCAATGTCCAGGTGCGCGGGACGAACGGGCGGCCGCGGGTCATCTTCTCGAGCCCCGGGAGCCTCTCCATGTCGGCCGGCGCGCGTCTGGTGAACGTGTATCTCGAGGGGCAGGGAGACGTGTTCAGCTTGAAAGGAGCCGGCGCGAGCGCGAACGACGTGATCGTGAAGGGGACCACCAATGCGCTTGCGTGCTACCTGGGCGGTGGCAACACCCTCACCAACAGCCTCTGCTGGGCGGCAACCGGGGCAGGCGCTGCAGCCGCGACCGACGGAAGCAACACGTTCCGAAACGACACGCTGGTCGGGGGAAGCCAGGCCGCGATCCAGGGCATGGCGAGAAACGGCCCATTCCCGATACCCACGTGCAACTGCACAGCGGCTACCGACACCCTGCGCAACGTGATCGCCCGATCGGCTCCAGGGGGCCACGACATCCTGGCGAGCTCGGACGGCACGGCCACGATGACCTTCGACGTCACGTTCTCAAACTACGCGACGACCTTCAAGGGCCAAACGCCGAGCAAGGACTTCATCAACGGCGACGCGACGGACCAGACCGCCGCTCCGGTCTTCGTCAACGCCGCGGCCGGCAACTTCCGCGAGAAGGCCGGCTCGCCGACGATCGACAAGGGCGTCAACGCGGCGGCGAACGGCACTGCAGACTTCGACGGCGACCCGCGCACCGTCAACGGCAGGACCGACATGGGGGCTGACGAGTTCGTCCCCGCCCCCACCGCGGTGACCGGGGTGGCGACCGGCATATCCAAGTCCGGCGCAACGCTGAACGGCGCCGTCAACCCCCATACCCGTCCGACGAGCTACTACTTCCAGTGGGGTTCCTCGAAGGCCTACGGCCACTTCACCGCCACGAAGAGCGCCGGCAACGGCACGATCGACGTGCCGGTGTCCGCAAAGGTCTCGGGGCTCGCGGCGGGCAAGACGTACTACTTCCGTCTGGTCGCCACCAGCTCCGCTGGCACGACGCAGGGCAAGGACGCGATTTTCAAGACGCTGAGCTCCCCGCCGCCGAAGAAGAGCCACTTCAGCGGTGCCTTCGTGGCGAAGGGCTCAGCGAAGGTGCAGAACGGCGATGCCGGCGTCAGGATCGCCTGTCCGAAGAACGCCGCAGCGCCGCCGGGAGGAGGCGCCAAGACCTGCACCGGGATCCTGACGCTGAAGAGCGCGAAGAAGGTGCAGACGAGTACCGGGAAGCGGCGCATCAAGCTGGGTGAGGTGAGCTTCTCGATACTTGCCGGCAAGAAGGCGACGGTGCTCGTCCCGATCTCGAGCGACGGACAGAACGCGCTCGCAAAGACGGGCAAGCTGAAGGCGAAGGCGAAGGTCGTCTCTCAGGACGGCGCCGGTACGCAGCGCACGCGTACGCGTTCGATCCCTCTGAAGCTGAAGAAGTAGCGACTGGCGTACTCAGCCCGACTCCGGGCACCGCCCTCCGTACGCTGGATGCCGTGAAGCTCTACACGCCGCTCTCTGACGAGGAGGCCACGAGGCGACGGACGATGCGATTTGGGTCGAGATAGAGGTCTCGGCCTCAGAAGCCGCACAGTTCGAGCGCCCGTTCCATGAGGAACTGGGCTACCGTGAATTTGAGCTTCCATCGGAAGTCGCGAGTCGGCACCGGGCGGTGCGCATCACACTTCCCGGCGAGCGCTAGTGCTTCGGTGATACTGGCACCGTGAAGGTTCCGCGTTGGGTGCACTTGGGCCGAAGGCGTCGCGAGAGTCACGGCGCGTCGCCGCGAGACTCAAGCCGTCGCTCATGACCGTCAGGCCCGCGAGCGGCGCGCGTCAACGACCTCGACGCTGATCCAGAACACGACGTATGCCGCTGCCGCCGCATAGTGCGCTGCCGCGAGGATCCACGCCAGCCCCGCAAGCAGTAATGCGCGCCAGACCCAGCGCGCCCGGCCGCGATAAACGGGAGGTAGTCGCGCGCTCGGTAATTCCGATGAGGCGCTTCGCTCGCGCTTCTTGATCGGCCCCTCCTTGCCGCGCTCCTCGTACGGGATATAGAGCGGGTTCTCCCTCCAACGCAGGCGGGTTGGTCCCCTGGGAGGCTTCTGCGTGCGCAGTATCAGCAGCCAGAAGCCGTACATCACAGCGATGAGGATGAGCGCGCTGAGGTCGCTCCCAACCGCGGTGACGACACCTACGTCTGACATCACGCGCATCGAGCTACTGCGCGGCTATCCCCAGCGCTCGTAGAAGATCACGACCGCCGAGAGCATCCAGATCACCACGCCGATCTCCGTCACGATCCCACGCGAGCGAGGCGGCCAGATCGCGCTACCGAGCGCGACCCCGACGGTGAGCGCGAGTCCCAACGGAATCGGGAGGTAAAGGCCGATCAGCCCGAACATCACGACGGGGTTCCCCGCCCCGCCACTAATCCAGCCGATGACGCCAAAGACCCCGTAGGCCGTCCAGATAACAGCCGGGACGAGCAGTGCAGACCAACGGCGAACGATGAAGCCGGCGACGAAGCCCGCCGCGATGATTGGTGCGAAGAACCCCGTGTCGAACAAGGCCAACATCGCGGCACACGCCAGACCCGCGAACAGAGGAAGGCCCCTGCCTGCCCACCGCTTCATGCGGCTTTAGTGTCCCACGCTTGGGGCCGGTCTAGCGCGCGCTGCGCGAACCCGGCGATAGCGGGTCCGGGAAGCAGTCGAACGTCAAGCCGGCCTCATTCCCTAAACGCTGAACTCCGAGCAAGCACCCCGTCCGGCCGTAAGCCCGAAGTGGCGGTATCAAGACCGGGCGTTTGCGCCGGACTGCGCGGGGGTATGCAAATCGAGCTTGGGCGCGGTACGTGCTGTCCTCCTCGCAGTAACCGCAGTACTCGTTTCGCTCGTCTGCGCGGCGGGCGCTGCCGCGACCGTCCACACGCACGGCTATCTCACGACGCGGGACGGAACGAAGCTCCGTTACGACGTGCTTCGCCCGGACGGGAACGCGCGCCACCCGGTGCTCGTCAACTACGAGGGCTACGCCGCGGGGTCTGACGCTACCGACAACGGCGTCTCGGTCTACAGCGACCGGCTGCTGAAGCGCGGGTACGCGCTCGTCGGGGTCTCGGTGCGCGGGACCGGCTGCTCGGAGGGCGTGTTCGACCCGTTCGCCCTGACCATGGGTCGCGACGGCGCCGACGCGGTCGAGTGGGCCGCCCGGCAACCGTGGTCCAACGGACGCGTCGGGATGATTGGCATCAGCTTCGGCGCGATCACGCAGCTGCTGACTGCCGCGGACCGGCCTCCCCACCTCCGCGCCGTCGCTCCCGACTCCGCCACGTCGGACCTCTACCGCGACGTCACCTACCCCGGCGGCGTCCTCGAGTACGACTTCACCTTCGCCTGGACCGGCGATCAGAAGGCGGGGGGCTACGCCTACGCGACCAC
>VAXR01000033.1:29148-30672 GCA_005885165.1 Actinomycetota bacterium | reverse complement strand
TCCACGGGGTCGCCGGCCGACCGCGCCCCCAGATCTTCTCCTCAGGCGATTTTCCGCTCAGCGTCTACGGGTCCGGGGACATCGTGCGCCACATCGCGATCGACGGCAGCGGCTCGGCCAACTCCGGCTCGCTCAATGTGATTGGCAACGGCGACCTGGCCGAGGACTTCGTCGCGTATGCGAGCGCCCAGCGCGGCTGTCAGGCCAACCA
Organism: Actinomycetota bacterium; assembly: GCA_005885165.1. Taxonomy (GTDB): domain Bacteria; phylum Actinomycetota; class Thermoleophilia; order Solirubrobacterales; family Thermoleophilaceae; genus AC-37. The sequence continues at coordinate 30,461 of VAXR01000033.1, read as the reverse complement.
CACCGCAACCCTTCGCGACGGCGTTTGCCGGAGCAGTTCCGGCGCTGGAGTCCTCTGCAGCACGGTCCTCGCCCCCACCCCCGGGGTCACGCTGCGCAACATGACGATCCTCTCCTCAAACGGGCGCGCGATCGACGTTGAGAGCGCGACGTCGCGCCCGGTGACGGTCACGGCAATCAACACGATCGCCCGCGGCGGCGGCGGTGCGTCCGACTTGTACGTCTTGTCGGGTGAGAACGCGAACGCAACCTTGAACGTGAGCCACGACAACTTCGCCACCGAGTCGACGGAGGTCCAGGCTTCGACGTCCGGCCAGGCGACGATCGCCGACGACGGCACGAGCCAGAGCGCGTCGCCGCTGCTGGCCAGCCCCGCGGCCGGCGACGTCCACGAGCTGTTCGGCTCCCCGACGATCAACGCAGGGCGAACGAGCCCCGCAAACGGCGCGTTTGACGTCTACGGCAACCCGCGGACGGTCGGCACAGCCACTGACATCGGCGCCGCCGAGTTCAATCCGTCGAACGCGTTCAGCTTCGGCAAGGTCACGCTCCACAGGCACAAGCGCACAGCGACGCTTGCGGTGAAGGTTCCCGGCCGAGGGACACTTGTCGCCTTCGCCAAGGGGATAAAGAGGACTCAGAAGACGGTCGCCGCGCGGGGCAGCGTCAAATTGCCGGTGATACCGAAGGGCAAGCTGGCGAAGCGGCTGAAAAAGAACGGCAAGGCCAGCGTGACGGTCAAGGTCACATACACACCCACTGACGGCAACCCGAGGACCGAGCACAAGAAGATCACGCTCGAGGCGGCCAAGAGCAAGCGACACTAAAAGTTGGAGGCCGCCCCGGACGCGATGCGCGAGGGGCGCTCAGCAGGGGCCTTGCAGCTTGTCGCTCTCCGAGCCGCCGGGCGAGGGACCGCCTGAGAAATAGGCGTGGATGTGCACCTTGAGCTTGTTGTGCGGCGGGCAGAGCGGACCCTGCTGGAGCTTCAGCACACCGGAGATGTGCTGGTGCCCCGAAGACGTCTCATCGCATCTAAACGTCTTCGGCCCCGTTCTACTGCACGTGTATCCAGACGCGTGGCGGACGTGTGCGAGCGGGCGATTGGCCTTCACGTAATAAGTACCGATCGGCCATCCGGGACAGTCGAACGTGAAGTGCGCTTTTTTCGAGGACTTCGCCGTAGCGTTACCGTGACAGAGAGGCTGGTAACCAGCCGCGAGCCCCGGGGCGTGCAGCGCGACGTAGCTCGCAAGCACGAGCACCGCCGTGTAGGCCAGCCGCCTCATCGTTCGAAGCACCACGCCATCGTTC
>VAXR01000033.1:0-29027 GCA_005885165.1 Actinomycetota bacterium | reverse complement strand
TCCGCGGCGAGAGAGCTTCGTGGACCGCTGGATCGACTACAACGACCCGCGCCTGAGCGCGCTCACGGCCTTTCCGACCTCGCGCGCTGCGGCCGGCGGACCGTTCAAGCCGCCGGTCGCACGCGAGCACCGCGAGGCCCTGTGGGACGCCGTCGAAGCGGGGCGGATCCACGCCTTCGACCTGCACGTGACCGACGACGGCCGCTTCGTGGGGGAGGCCGGGCTCAGCGGGATTGAGTGGCCGCACGCGTCGGCCGAGATCGCGGTGTGCATATTCGACCCGGCCGAGCGTGCCCGCGGCTACGGAGGCGAGGCAGTCGTGCTCATGCTCGCCTACGGATTCGACGCGCTCGGGCTCGCACGGATGTTCATCCGCTACCTGAGCGTCAACGAGGCGGTGGTCGGGGCGGCCGCGCGCGTGGCCGGGGTCATCGGAGGCCGCCTCGTGGGGGTCGAGCGCGAGGCCGAATGGGCGTTCGGCGCGAGGCGCGACCGGATGATCATGGAGTGCGTGCGGGAGGACTTCCCGCCGCACCCGGCGACGGCGCATCTGCGGTCCGGCGCGACGGGCTAGGCGGCGTACCGAGGAGCGGCGCTGCTGCGACCCCGGGGCGGCGCCTGGCGGTAGCTTGCTGCGCGTGGGCGAGGGGATCAGCCGGCGTAGCTTCGTGCGGGCCGGCGGCGCGCTCGGTCTCCTCGCGCTCGTGCCGAGGGCGCGGCTCGAGGAGCTCCTTGCCGCCTCGGCGCGCGCGGCGGGCACCGGCGGGGGCCACTTCCTCACCGCCCACGAGCTGGACACCCTGCGCGCGGTCTGCGGCCGGCTCGTGCCCGGCCCTCCCGACGATCCCGACCCCGGCGCGCGCGAGGCGCACGTGCCCGAGGCGATCGACCTCCTGCTCGGCGCCTTCCGCGTCTCGCCGCCAATGATCCACGCCGGCGGGCCGTTCTCTCGCCGCGCCGGCGGCAAGCGCGACGACTTCACCCACTTCGTCCGCCTGGATCGTCACGCGGCGCTCGGCTGGCGCATCCGCCTCGAGGGCACGCGCGGCAAGCGGCAGCGGGAGTTCGCGGGACCGGTGCGGGGGCTTCAGCAGATCTACAGGGAGGGCCTGGCCCACCTTGACTCCCGCGCGGCCGGCCACTTCGCCGCGCTGCCCGGCCCCGCCCAGGACGCGATCCTCTCCGACCAGTCCGACGACCAGGTCCAGGAGCTGGTCGGCGTCGCCCTCTCCAACACGCTCGAGGCGATGTACGGGCCGCCGGAGTACGGCGGCAACCGCGGCCTCGTCGGCTGGAAGTACACGCACTGGCCCGGCGACAGGCAGCCGCGCGGCTACACCGACGCGCAGGTCAGCGGGCTCGACGCCGGCGGCCCCGGGTTCAAGCTGGACGCGAAGGCGCTGCGGGGGATGGAGCGCTTCCTGCCCGCGCTCGCCGGCGTTCGGCCCTCGCGCGAGCGGTTCTGGCTGCGCTCGAGAGGCCTGAGGGGCCGGTGAGCAAGGCGTCCGTGATCGTGGTCGGCTCGGGGGCGGGCGGCAGCGCGGCCGCGTGGGCGCTGCGCCGGGCGGGCCATCCGGTCCTCATCCTCGAGAAGGGGCGGAACCTGCTCCCCGGCCTCGGGACCCATCACGGCATCGGGTCGCTCTTCGGCAACGACGAGGTGAAGGCCGGGCGGGCGTTCGAGAACCAGGACGAGATCCTCGAGCCGCGCACCTCGCGCACGCAGGAGGAGGCAGGGCAGGGGGTCGACCGGTCGTTCATCGGCGACGTGAACGATCTCCCGACGGTCGCGGGCGGCGGCACGATTCACTGGGACGCGAAGACGCCGCGCTTCTGGAAGCAGGATTTCAAGGCGCTCTCCCTGTACGGCCCTGTCCCCGGCGCGACGATGGCCGACTGGCCGCTCAGCTACGACGACCTCGCGCCGTACTACGACCGCGTGGAGGCGCGTCTGGGCGTGCAGGGCGACGTCCACCGGATGCCGAAGCGCACCCTGGAGCAGGCGCCCCGCCGCCACCAGTTCCCGCTGCCGCCCAACCCGCCGATGTACGCCGGCAAGCTGCTTGCGGAGGGGGCCGCAAGCCTCGGCTACGAGGCGTACCCGTTCCCGATGGCGATCAACTCCGTCGAGGGGCATCATGGCCGGGCGCGCTGCAACTCGTGCGGGTTCTGCTCGGGCTTCGGCTGCCCGATCAACGCGCGGGGGAGCGCCGCGGTCTCGTTCTTGCACGAAGCACTCCTCCACGGCGCGAAGCTGCGCCCGCGCTCGTTCGTCTACCGGATCGACACGACGAAGAACGGCAAGCTGGCGCGCGGCGTCTCCTACCTCGACTCGCGCGGCAGGAAGCGCAAGGCGCGGGCAGACATCGTGATCCTGGCCGCCTCCGGCATCGAGACGGCCCGGCTCCTCCTGCTGTCGCGCTCGGCCGCCCACCCGCACGGGCTCGCCAACCGCTCGGGCCAGGTCGGCCGCAACCTGATGTTCCACTTCGTGACGCTCGGGATCGGGATCTTCACCGACGACGTCCACGCCTGGCGCGGCCCGAGCACGACGTTCGTGATCGACGACTTCATCGGGCCGTACACCGGCCCGGAGGCGAAGAACGCCGGCCTGCCGTACCTGAAGGGCGGCCTGTGCGAGACGGGCGGGGACATCCTGCTTCTGGACGAGGCGCAGATCTATGCCGCGCCGCCGAACTCGTGGGGGAAGCAGCACAAGAACCTGATGCGGCAATCCGTGTTCCGCCGGCATCTGGCGGGGATGTCGATGCTCGGCGAGGACATGCCGCAGGCCGCGAACCGCGTCGACCTAGACCCGAAGATCCGCGACGTCTACGGCTTCCCGGTCCCGCGCATCACGCGCTCCCAGCACAAGTTCGAGCTCGCGTCGTCGTCGTACTACGGGCCGAAGCTGGCGGAGATCTGCCAGCGGGCGCCGGGCGCCGTCTCCGGTCAGGTCATCCCTGCGGGGACGCTCTCGTCGAACAACGCCACCGGCGACCTGACCGGCGGCCTCGCCTCGACGGCCCACATCATGGGCACCGCGCGCATGGGGCACGACCCGCGCCACTCCGTCGTCGACGCCTTCGGCCGCGCGCACGAGGTGGAGAACCTGTTCGTCGCGGACGGCTCGCCGTTCGTGACCGCCGGCGGCTTCAACCCGACGCTCACGATCATGGCGCTCTCGCTGCGGATGGCGGAGCACATCGCGGGGGTGCGGTACGAGCGGGCGCGGGGGCGGCGGCACCGCCCGCGCCACCACTGACCGCCGCGTTCTCCCGTGCTGCGCCTCGCCAGGTTCAGGCCAACAGCATCGATAAAGGGGGACGGGATGGGCCGCTCCTCGTTTAGCGCCACCATCGCCCCCGATGCAAGCGCCAACGCGCCAAATCCGCGTTGATGGACGGGTTAGGTATCCCATGGGCTACTTAACTGGTCCACCAAGCGCAGGGGTCGATTTGGGAGGCAATCGGCCGACCTGAGCGTTCGAACCCAACCCCTTTATCGATGCTGTTGGGTGGTGCTAATGCGTCGGCCCGGGGCTTGCCCCGGGGCAACCCGCGCCGCGCACGGCCGGACTACGTGTCGTAGTACAGCGCGAACTCCCAGGGATGCGGCCGCAGCCGCACCTGGTCGGCCTCCTCGGAGCGCTTGTACTCGATCCAGGTCTGGATCAGGTCCTCGGTGAACACGCCGCCCTTCAGGAGGAACTCGTGGTCCTCCTCGAGGGCGTCGATGGCCGCGTCGAGCGACGACGGAACCTGCTCGATCTTCGCGAGCTCCTCCGCCGGCAGCTCGAACACGTCGACGTCGAGCGGCTGGCCCGGGTCGATCCGGTTCTGGATCCCGTCGAGCCCGGCCATCATCATCGCCGAGAACGCCAGGTACGGGTTCGCCGCGGGATCCGGCGGGCGGAACTCGAGCCGCTTGGCCTTCGGCGCGTCGGAGTAGACCGGGATCCGCACCGCCGCCGAGCGGTTGCGCTGCGAGTACATCAGGTTCACCGGCGCCTCGTAGCCCGGCACCAGGCGCCGGTACGAGTTCGTCGTCGGCGCGCAGAACGCCATCAGCGCCTTCCCGTGCTGGAGCAGCCCGCCGATGTAGTTCAGCGACTCCCGCGAGAGCAGGCCGTAGCCCTGGAAGTCGTACATCAGGTTCTCGCCGCCCTTCCAGAGCGACTGGTGCACGTGCATGCCGGATCCGTTCTCCTCGTAGAGCGGCTTCGGCATGTAGGTGGCGCTCTTGCCGGCCTCCCGCGCCACGTTCTTCACCACGTACTTGGACAGCTGGATCTGATCGGCCATCCGGAGCAGCGTGTTGAAGCGCAGGTCGATCTCCGCCTGACCGGCCGAGCCAACCTCGTGGTGGTGAAACTCGCAGTGGATCCCCATCGACTCGAGCGAGGTGACCATGCGCGAGCGCAGGTCGCCGTGGACGTCCGCGGGGGAGGCCGGGAAGTACCCCTGCTGCGAGCGCATCTTGTAGCCGAGGTTGGAGTTCCCGTTCAGGTCGCTCCGACCGAACCCGCGGCCCATGTTCCAGTAGGCCTCCTCCGACTCGACCTCGTAGAACGCGGTGTTCGCCCGCTGGTCGAAGGCCACGTGGTCGAAGATGTAGAACTCGGCCTCGGGCCCCATGTAGCAGGTGTCCGCGATGCCGGTGTCCAGCAGGTAGCGCTCCGCCTTCTGCGCCACGTACCGCGGGTCGCGCGAGTACTGCTCGCGCGTGATCGGATCGATCACCCCGCACATGATCGACATCGTCTTCTGCTCGTGGAACGGGTCGATCACCGCCGTGGACGCGTCCGGCATGAGCACCATGTCGGACTCCGAGATCTCCTGGAAGCCCCGGATCGACGAGCCGTCGAACCCGAGCCCCTCGATGAACGCGTCCTCGTCCAGGGCGTGAATCGACAGCCCGATGTGCTGCCAGGTGCCGGGGAGGTCGGTGAACTTGAAGTCCACCATCCGCACCCCGTGCTCCTGCGCGAGCGCCAGGACGTCGGCCGGCTTGACCTCCCGGCCGGCCGCAAACCGCTCGACGGTCATCGGCGTCATTTGACCTCCTCCGCCTCGCCGTCAACCGCGTCTTCGCTTCCCTTGACGCCCGGGATCCGCTTGGCGAGCTCATCGAGCCGGAGCCCGGTGAGCGCCTCGAGCACCTCGGGCAGCTCGGCCACCACCTGGGTCACGTCCTTCGTGATCTTCGAGGCGCCGGGGGACGACCCGTTGCCGCCGATCATCACGATCTTTTCGGTCTGCGCCAGGGGCGCGGACACCGCGGACGCGAGCTGCGGGAGGATCTCGAGCACGCGATCGGTGATCGCCGCCTCGTTGTAGTCGCCCCAGCTCTTCGCCTTGGCGGCCATCGCCTCGGCCTCCGCGAGGCCCTTGAGGCGAAGGGCATCCGCCTCGCCGGCGCCAATGGCGGCCGCCTCCTCGCGGTGGGCGTCCGCCACGGCCGTGATCTCGCGTGCCTTTGCCACCGCGGGCTCCACGATCTCCGCCTCGAGCTCGCGCTTGCGACGCTCCACCTCGGCCTTCATGAGGTCGATCGCCTTCTGGCGCTCCACGATCTCGACCTTGAGCTCCTCGGCGCGCACCTGCTGGCGCGTGATCGCCCGCTGGAGCTCGTACGAGAGGTCCGCCTCGGCCGCGGCCCGAAGGCCCTCGGACTTGAAGCGCGCCCGCTCGGTCTCGTAGTCGCGGCGCGACGACTCGATCGCCAGATCGGCCTGGTAGCGGGCGGCCTTGGCCTCCCGCTCGGCCTCGGCCTCGCCCTGGATCGCGTCACGCTTGACCTGCGCCGTGCGCGGGCGGCCGAGCGCCTCGAGGTAGCCCTGCTTGTCCCCGATGTTCCGGATCGTCAGGCTCACGATCTCGAGGCCCATGCGCTCTATATCGGGACCCGCGAGCTCGCGCACCGAGGCGACGAGCCGCTGGCGCTCCCGGTAGATGTCCTCGATCGAGAGCGCGCCGATGGCCGAGCGCATGTGGCCCTCGACCGCCTGCATGGCGGTCCGCACGATGTCCTCGCGCCCGCGCGAGAGGAACTGCGTAGCCGCGTGCTCGATGCCCCCGTCGGAGCTGTCGACCTTGACCATGCAGACGCCGTCGATCTGGACCGGGACGCCGTGCGCCGTGTAGGTCTCCGCGCTCCGCACGTCGAACTGCATGAGCTCGAGCGAGAGGCGCTGGACCTTCTCGCGGAAGGGGCGCACGTACGTGCCGCCGCCGCGGACGATCCGGTAGCCGGGGCCCTTCTTGCGCCCCCGGCGACCCGAGATGATCAACACCTCGTTGGGGCCGACCTTCGTGTACTGGTGCGCCCAGACCGCGAAAGCGATCACTCCGAGCGCCAGCAGCACGCCGCCGGCAATTATCAGGGCAACCCACCCTGCTGCAAGGGCAATGACCAACATCAGGTGTGAACCTCCTCGGGCTCTTCGACGCCGGCGCTATCCGGACCGCCGATGGCGATCCCGTCGTCGTGCGTCCAGATTGCGTCCGTCTCGAGCCGCTCGGCGCGAGGCGCCTCCGCGGCGTGCACTTCGATTTCCTCCGCAAAGCGCAGGAATCCGCTCGCGTACAGATGGCGGCCGACGAGAGTCGCGAGCGTGCTCTCGCTGTCGGCCAGGAAGGCGTTGATGCCGGTGTCGGCCAGGGCCGCGCAGACCTCTCCGGTGGCCGTGCGGCGAACCGCCAGCTCGAGCCGCGTGCCCTCGTCGTCCGTCAGGTAGGCGACGAGCCGCGTGCCTGCTTCCTCGCTGCGCGCCTCGACGGCGTCCCAGATCTCCGACCGGATCTCGGACGCGTACAGGCCCGCGATGCCCTCGAGGTCGAGGCGCGGCGCCAGCTCGGCGCGCAGCAGGCGAAGGAGGGTCATCACGTCCGGGGCGGCCGGCGCCGCGTCCTGCGCGAGCGGTCCGACGCCCCGGCGCGGACGCTCGGGCTCGCCGAGGCGAGCCGCGCTCGCGAGCACGCCGATCACCGGCCCCTCGCTCGAGATCCCCTCAACGGTGGGCAGCCACATGTCGGGATCGACCTGGGAGCGGAACACGGCGGCGGGCTCGACGAGTCGCAGATCGCGCGGGCGCAGCACCCCGACCGTCACCTGCTCGGGCTCCTCGACGTAGCCGGCCGAGATCAGGTAGTTGCAGACCGCGCGCCGGATGCCGGCCAGGTCCGGGGCCTTCAGCTTCGGCCCGCTCAGCACGGGGGAGACGATCTCGCCGTCCTCCTCGTACACCGGCAGCTCGTAGTCCATCTCGGGCACGCGGAAGTAGGCGAGCGGCAGGGTGCGTGCCGGAGCGATCGAGTCGAGCAGCATCGCCACCTTCTCGCGGAGCGCGAACTGGTTGGCGGCCTCGAGCGTGCGGCCCGCGACCTCGCAGGAGTGGATCTCCTTGAGCACCGGGTGCGGGGAGTCGTTCATGCGCTGCTGGATCGGCAGGCGCGCGGTCTCCTGGCCGCCGATGCCGGCCCGGACCCCGAGGCGGAAGACGTACCCGTCGTCGCTTCGCTCGAGGTGTATGGGCACGGGAGCGTGCTCGCCTTGGTAGGCGATCACCTCACGCATCCAGCTCCAGAGACCCATGACTTTGAGCGCGGCTGGCTCAGTACCCCCAGCCGACGCGCGTCTCGTGGCTCACGGTCTCCTCGCCGCGCTCGCCGGTTCGGATGCGGATCGCGTCCTCGACGTTGTAGACGAAGACGCGCCCGTCGCCGGTCTCGCCGGTCCAAGCGGCGCCGACGATCGCCTCCACGGCGGGCTCAACCACTTCGTTCGAGACCACTGACTCCACCTTCAGCTTCGGCAGCAGCGAGATGTTGGCCCGGGAGCCGCGGTACTGCTCGGTGTAGCCCTTCTGCCGCCCGCATCCCATCACCTCGGTCACCGTGAGGCCCGAGACGCCGAGCTCGTCGAGCGCGTCCTGCACGGGCTGGAGGCGGTCGGGTCGGATGATCGCGTCGATCTTCTTCATCGCTCAGCCTCCCCTCACGCCTCGCCTCGAGCCGCCAGCCCGGCCGGCACCGGTCTTGGTCTCGGCCGCTGCGCGGGCGGCGCGGGCGGGTGGTACTCGGAGCCGGGCACCGGCATGAACTGCTCCGGATAGCCCCACATCCCGTGCTCGACGATGTCGAGGCCGTACCGCTCCTCCTCGGACTCGACCCGGAGCCCGTAGGTCGCCTTGATCACGAAGAAGACGAGGAACGAGATCATGAACACGGCAGTGAACGCCGCCGTTACTCCGAGCGCCTGCGCTCCGAGCTGGTGGAAGTCGCCGTGGTACACGAGGCCGGCGTGGCCGTTGGCGTTGAACGCGGCGAGCCGCGGCGAGGTGAACAGGCCGCACGAGAGCGTCCCCCAGATGCCGGCCATCCCGTGCGCCGACAGCGCGCCCACCGGATCGTCGATCTTGCGGTCGATGAGGATCACCGACACGACGACGATCACGCCCGCGAGGAAGCCGATGATCGGCGCGGCCCAGAATTCGACGTAGCCCGACGGGGCGGTGATCGCGACGAGCGCGGCGATGGCGCCGTTGCAGGTCATGCCCATGTCGAAGGTGCGCGTGATCAGCCAGATCGTGGCCATCGCGCCCGGTCGGGAGATCGCGCTCAGCGTCGACCCCGGGTTGAAGCCGAACCAGCCGAACCAGAGGATCAGCACGGCGAGCCCGACCAGCGGCATCGAGTGGCCGGGGATCACGTTCGGCTTGCCGTCAGGGCCGTATTTCCCCTGCCGCGGGCCTAGCAGCAGCAATGCCGCGAACGCGCCGGTGGCGCCGATCAGGTGGACAACCGTCGAGCCGGCGAAGTCCTGCATGTGGAAGGTCTTGAACAGCCACCCGCCGCCGAAGATCCAGTGGCTGACGATCGGGTAGATCAGCGTCGAGAAGATGACCGCGTAGATCAGGTACGCACCGAACTTGATCCGCTCGATCGTCGTGCCCCAGACGATCGCCAGGGAGACCGCGCAGAACACGAACTGGAAGAACCACTTCGACGGAACGGTCGCCGCGGACGCCGCCATCGCCGGGAAGAGCGCGCCGTTGTTCGTGTCCAGGAAGGGCCCGTGTGTGCCCGCGAACCAGCCGGAGCCGCCGAACGCGAGCGCGAACCCGATCGCCCAGTACCCGATCGCGGCGATCGAGAAGTTCGCCAGTACCTTCGGCACGATCGTGCCGGCGTTCTTCATGCGCGAGAACCCGATCTCGAGCAGCATGAAGCCCGGCTGCATGAACATCACGAAGACCCCGGCGACGATGACCCAGGTGGTCTCGACGGCCGGGATCACGTCATGGTTCAGCGTGTAGTGCGGCAACGGCGTCCCTTTCGCTCGGGTTCCCAGGGCCGAAGCCCCCGCGAGGGCCCGGGCAGCCATTGTCGGCTGGTCGGCCCCCGCTGTCATTCGCCCGCCGTACAGGATTTGACCTCGCGGCTTTGTACGAACGGAGGGAGGACGTCGCAAACACCGGCGGAATGGGACAATCAGGCCGTAACCCGTCCGGAGGAGAGCGAGGCATGACCATTCAGCTCGACGAGGGCCGGCGAGCGGCTCTGACCGCGTTCTGCGACACGATCGTCCCGAGCATCGAACGCGAACCCGATCCGGACGGCCTATGGGCGCTGTCGGCCACAGCTCTTGGCGTTCCGGCGGGCGTTGAGGAGCTGATCGCGGGGATCCCCGACGAGGTGATCCAGGGCGGGCTCCTGGAGCTCCTCGACGTGCTCGGCTCGCAGAGCATCGCGACTGCCCCGTCGCAGGGCTCGCGGGAGCAGATCGTGCGGAACCTGCAGCTCGCCTCCCCGGACGCCGCCGCGGGAATCGCCGCGCTCACGTCCATGACTCTCTTCCTCCACTACGGCGCGCCCGACCCCGAGACCGGCCAGAACCCGAACTGGAAGGCGTTCGGCTACCCGGGCCCGGCCAGCCCGCCGCCGCAGGTGGAGAAGGCGATCGAGCCCGTGGTCCCCGAACCCGGCGCCGTGCTCGAGGCGGACGTGTGCGTCGTCGGGTCCGGCTCCGGCGGAGGGGTGATCGCCGGGACGCTCGCCCAGCGCGGCCTGAAGGTCGTTGTGCTGGAGGCCTCCGGCTACTACAACGAGTCCGACTTCAGCCAGCTCGAGCTCAAGGCCTACCAGGAGATGTACTGGCGCGGCGGCCCGGCGCCGACTGCCGACGGCAACGTGACGCTCCAGGCGGGCGCCGCGCTGGGCGGCGGGTCGGTCATCAACTGGATGAACTGCCTGCGCACGCGCGACTGGGTGCGCGAGCAGTGGGCCACCGAGTTCGGGCTCGAGGGGGTCGATGAGCCCGACTACGACCGTCACCTCGATGTCGTCCTTGAACGAATGGGCGCCACGGATCAGGCGAGCGATTTCAACGGGCCGCACCAGCGGCTGAGGGAGGGCTGCGAGGCGCTCGGCTGGCACTTCGGCACGATCGTGCGCAACGCCGACCTCTCGACGTACGCGCCGGAGACGGCGGGCTACCTCGGGTTCGGCGACCAGTCGGGCTCGAAGCGGAGCAACGACAAGACGTGGCTGCTCGACGCGGCCCGAAACGACGCGGAGATGCTCGTGCGGACGCGGGCGATGCGGGTGATCGTCGACGGCGGCCGCGCCGCAGGCATCGAGGCGGTCTACGTGGGCGAGGACGGCACCGAACAGCGGCCCGTGACGGTTCGGGCGAAGCACGTGGTGGTGGCGTGCGGGGCGCTCGAGTCGCCGGCAGTGCTGCTGCGGTCGCGGATCGGAGGGCCAGCGGTGGGGAACTACCTGCGGCTCCACCCCGCGAACGCGACGATCGGGGTCTATTCCGAGGACCAGCAAGCGTGGTGGGGGGCACCGCAGACCGGGCTCTCACACGAGTTCGAGAACCCCGACGGCTCCGGCTACGGGTTCCTGATCGAGGGCGCGCAGTACGCGCCGGCCATCGGCGCGTCCGCGGTTCCGTGGACCAGCGCCGCCGACCACAAGGAGCGGATGTCGGACTTCAAGTACGGCGCCACGCTCATCTCGCTGTCGCGCGATCGCGGCCACGGCCGGGTGGAGATCGATGGGAGCGGCGAGTCCGTCCCCTGGTACTCGATCGAGGATCCGGACGATATCCGCCGCCTGCGGCATGGAGTGGAGGCCCAGGCGCGGCTCCACCACGCGGCCGGCGCCAAGGCGATCTACTCGCTCGCGGCCGGCCTGCCCCGCTGGCGCTACGGAGACGACTTCGAGGCGTTCGTCGAGCGCTGCTGGCGCGTGCCCCAGCGCGCCGGCGGCCAGCGCCTCTTCAGCGCCCACCAGATGGGGACGTGCCGGATGGGCAACGACCCCAAGACGTCGGTGGCCAACCCGTGGGGTGAGCTGCACGACGTCCCGGGCGTCTGGATCGGCGACGGGAGCGCGTTCCCGACGCCGTCCGGCACCAACCCGATGGTCTCGATCATGGCCCTGGCGCACCGGACGGCGGAGGCGATCGCCGACGCGGCAGGCGCGCGGGCCGAGACGGCGGCCAGCGCGGCGAAACCCGAGGCCGCCGCAGAGGCCGCGCACGCGAGCTAGCCCTTAGGAACCCTGGAGAAGGAGAGAACCCATGGCAGTCGAGACACAGCCACAGCCACAGCCGACCCACGAGCACGAGCCGATAACCCGCGACCGCCTCTTCATCGGAGGCGAGTGGGTGGAGCCGCACAGCTCGGGCACGTTCGAGGTGGTGGACTCGACGACGGAGCAGGTGATCGGCACCGTCCCGGCGGGCGACGCCGAGGACATCGACTGGGCCGTAGCCGCCGCCCGGCCGGCGTTCGAGCAGTGGTCGCAGGTCCCGCCGCACGAGCTCGCGGAGCGGGCGCAGGAAATCGCCGAGCTGGTGGCCCGCGAGGTGGGCATGCCGCTGAACCTGTCGCTGATGATCCAGGCCGGGCTGCCGGCGATGGACTTCTCCTCGATGCCCGGCGCGGTGGAGGAGATCGCGTGGGAGGAGCAGGTCGGCAACTCGCTGATCGTGCGCGAGCCGGTCGGCGTCGTCGGCTGCATCACGCCGTGGAACTACCCGCTCCACCAGATCTGCGCGAAGGCCGGTCCGGCGCTTGCGGCGGGCTGCTCGGTGATCGTCAAGCCGAGCGAGGTCACGCCGCTCACCTCGTTCATCCTCGCCGAGATCGTCGAGGAGCTCGGCCTCCCCGCCGGCGTCTTCAACCTGGTGACGGGCGACGGGCCGACCGTCGGCGAGGCTATCGCCGGCCACGACGGGATCGACATGGTGTCGTTCACCGGCTCGACCCGCGCAGGGCGGCGCGTCAGCGAGGTGGCGTCGAGCACCGTGAAGCGCGTCGCGCTCGAGCTCGGCGGCAAGTCCCCGAACATCATCCTCGACGACGCCGACCTGCAGGCCGCCGTCGCCGACGGCATCCAGAAGTGCTACCTCAACTCGGGCCAGACATGCAGCGCGCTGACGCGCATGCTCGTCCCGCGGGAGAAGCTCGAGGCGGCCGAGCAGATCGCCGCCGCGGTGGTCGAGCACGTGCGCTTGGGTGATCCTCTGGCCGAGGGCACCTCGCTTGGGCCGCTCGTTTCCGACGCCCAGCGCGAACGGGTGCGCGGGTACATACGCACGGGCAAGGAGGAGGGCGCGAAGCTCGTGGCCGGCGGAGACGAGGCGCCCGAGGGCCTCGATCGCGGCTACTTCGTGCGCCCGACCGTCTTCTCGGGCGTGCGCCCCGACATGACCATCGCCCAAGAGGAGATCTTCGGGCCGGTGCTCACGATCATGCCCTACGACGACGAGGACGACGCGATCCGGATCGCCAACGACACGATCTACGGTCTCGCCGGGGGCGTCTGGTCGGGCGATCCCGAGCACGCGAAGCGCGTGGCACGGCGGATCCGCACCGGCCAGGTGGAGATCAACGGCGCCACCTTCAACCCGGTCGCGCCGTTCGGCGGCTACAAGCAGTCAGGGCACGGGCGGGAGCTCGGCAAGTTCGGCTTGGAGGAGTTCCTGGAGGTGAAGTCGCTGCAGTTGTAGGGCGCGGCGCCGCACGCGGTTGGCCCGAGCTGTACTCGCAGGCTGAAAAACAGCATCGGTAAAAGGAATGGGGACTGGCCGCACCGGAGCCCCCAAATCCCCTCAAAGGGCGACTGTGAACACGCCAAACGGCGGTTGATGGGCCACTTAGGTATCCCATGGAGTACTTAAGTGGTCCACGAAGCGTTCGCAGGGCACGCTGGCCTCAGGCGACCGAGACGACGCACGCATTCGTCGCCTCCACCAGCTTGCGCGGGTCTACCTTGAACAGGGTGTTGCCGTCGCCGCCCGCCGCGTAGACGACGTCGTGCTCGAGGAGGGAGGCGTCGACCATGACCGGCAGGCCGTGCCCGAACGGCGGCACACCGCCGACCTTGAAGCCCGTGGCCGCCTGGACCTCGTCCGCGCTCGCCTGCCGGACCTCCGCGCAGTCGCACGCCACCGCCAAGAGGTCGGGATCCACGCGGTGACCGCCCGACGCGACCACGACGAGAGGCTCGCCGTCGGCTACGAAGACGAGCGACTTCGCGATCTGGGATGGATCGGTCCCTACCGCCTCGGCCGCCTCGGCCACCGTGCGGGTGGGCGTGTCGAGCGTCTTCACGTCGACCTCCAGGCCCAGCTCCCGGGCCGTTTCGATTACCCGCTCGCGCACCTGCCCGGGTATACGTCCAAGGACGCGGAATCGGTCATCTACGAAGCGTCGGGCGGCGCCGCGGCCTCCTCGCCGTCGGTCGGTGCGGCTGCGCTCACGGCCTGCCGCGTTCCGACGGCGCGGGCGGGCCTGTGGCCGTTGCGGGCGCGCGCCCGCTCGCCGTCGGGAGCGCTCAGCGTGACTCCGGCCACCTCCGCAAGCTCGGCGAGGGAGGAGCGGAAGTCCTTGGCGAGCTGGTCGATGTCACTCATCACGTCGTAGTCGCCGACCAGCCCGAAGTCGATCCTGCCGTTGTAGCTCATGATCGCCACGCCCACGGCCTGCCGCTCGACCAGCGGGACCATCGGGAACATCTCACTCATCTCCCGGCCGATCAGGTAGAGCGGGATCTGGGGGCCCGGCACGTTCGTCACGACGAGGTTGAACCAGCGCTGGCGAGCCACCAGGCGCGAGGCCTGGCTCATCACGTTCGGCGGCGCGAAGCCCGTCAGGTTCGTGAGCACCTGCGCGCCCACCGCCTGGCCGGAGTCCTTGACCTTGCGCATGCTCGTGCTGATCGCCTCGTAGCGCATCCGCGGGTCATCCACGCCAACCGGAAGCGCGGCCATCACCGCGGCAACCTGGTTCCCGAGCTGCCCGCGACCCTCCTCGCCGCGCACGCTCACGGGAACCATGGCCTTGAGCTCTAGGCCGCGCACATCGACCCCCCTGCGCCGGAGGTCGCGGCCGAGCGCGCCGGCCACCACGGCCAGCATCACGTCGTTGACGGTCCCGCCGAGCGAGTCCTTGATCGCCTTCACGTCGGCTAGCGCCGCGCGGACCCACGTGAACCGCCGGTGCGGGCCGATCTCCACGTTGTAGGGACTCTCCGGCGCCGGATTGATCCCGGCCCATGCGAGCGCTCCTACACCGGCCAGCGCGCCGAGCGCGGCGGTCGCGATCCGGCGGGGCGCCCGGAAGGCCGCGCGCACGCCGCGGACGACCTCGGCCGGCACGGTCGCGCGCTCGACCAGCGCCTCGGCGAGCAGCTGCGAGCGCGATGGAAGCGGCCGCGGGAGCCAGCGCTTGCCCGGGTCCGGCGGGGCCGCGGGATCGGGTGAGCTGTCGAAGATCACGCTCATGATGTCCACGCCCGAGATGCCGTCGACGAGCGCGTGGTGGGTTTTGCTGATCACGGCGAAGCGCTCCCCGCCGTCGAGCCCCTCGACCACCCAGATCTCCCAGAGCGGCTTGTCGCGGTCGAGCCGCTGGGAGAGGATCCGCCCGGCCAGCGCGCGCAGCTGATCCTCGCTCCCCGGCGAGGGGAGGGCGGTGGTCCTTACGTGATAGCTCAGGTTGAGGTGCGGGTCGTCGACCCAGCGCGGCCGCCCCTGACCGAATGGGACGAACGCGAGACGCTGCCGGTAGCGCGGAACGAGGTGCAGCCGCGACTCGATCGTCGAGATCATCTCGTCCTGCTTCGGCGCCGAGCCGTCGAAGAGCATTACGCCGGCGACGTGCATGTGCGCGGCGTCCCCCTCGAGATGCAGGAAGGACGCGTCGAGCCCCGTCAGACGGTCGCCGTTCGTCGCCATTTCAGGTCCCTTCCTCTCGCTCGCTGTCCCGGTAGCCGTAGATTACGTGGCCGTGTACGCCGACCACCTGCTGCTCCCCTGGCACGAGGCGGTCATGGAGCAGCTGCCGGGGATCGAGCTCTTCGACGCGCACACCCACACCGGGTTCAACGATCCGGACGGCTTCAGCTGCAGCGCGGAGCAGCTCGTCGAGGGGCTGGAGCTCGCGCACGCCCGCGCGGTGATCTTCACGATGCAGGAGCCGGACGGCTACCCGCCAGCGAACGACCGGGTGATCGACGAGGCCGCCGCCTCCGATGGGCGGCTCGTGGCGTTCTGCCGCCTCGATCCGGCCGACGATCCCCTGGCCGAGGCCGAGCGCGCCCTCGCGCGCGGCGCGCGCGGGATCAAGCTACACCCGCGCGCCAAGCAGTTCCGCCTCGCCGACGACCGCCTCGACCGCGTCTACGCGCTTGCGAACGAGCGCGGCCTGCCGGTGATCACGCACGCGGGCCGCGGCATCCCGGCGCTCGGCCGCGACGCGCTGGAGATCACCGGGCGCTACCCGGGCCTCAAGCTGATCCTCGCGCACGCGGGCGTGAGCGACCTGAGCTGGATCTGGCGCCACGCGGCCGATCACCCGAACCTCTTCTTCGACACCGCGTGGTGGAGCACGCTCGACCACCTGACGCTCTTCGCCTACGTCCCGCCCGGGCAGATCCTCTTCGCGAGCGACATGCCGTACGGCACGACCGTCATCGCGACGATCCTCGGTCTCCGGGCAGCGCTCCAAGCGGGGCTTACGCTGGATCAGGTGCGGGAGATCGGCGGGCGCCAGCTGCAGCGCCTCCTCGCCGGCGAGGAGCCGCTCGACCTCGGCCCGCCGCCCGGCGACGCCGCGATCCGCCGCGATCTCGTGCTCGGCCGGATTCACACGTACCTGTCCACGGCCGCCGGCCGGATGATGATCGGCGACGACGTGCCCGACTACCTCGGACTCGCGCGGCTGTCGTGCGAGGTGGGGGAGGACGCTCCCCAGGCGGAGATCTGCGCGTCGATCCTGTCGCTGCTCGATCGGGCGGAGTCCTACTCGGCGGAGGCGTCGGAGCCCACGCGCCCGTCCGGCGACCACAGCCGGCCGCGCCCGTTTCCCGCCGTGGGCATGGTGATCGCGGCGGCGGCGATAGCCATGACGCCCGACGTCCCTGCCCCGGTGCCCGACGCCGTAGCGGACACTGTCCCCATTCCGGGTGAGGGCCCAGGCCGTGCAGTGTGATGAAGGGCACAGTTAGATGGCCCCCCGAGGGTACGTTCAACGACGAACGTAAGTTCGAACGGCCCTACCGAACCGCCGCCTCCCAGTGAGCCGGTGGGCGGGGGAACCACCCGTCGCGGCGAGCAGCCGCGGCACGGGGCGAGTCGGTCGGTGATTTCCGGCCGTAGCGCCGCCAAAGCCTCTTTCTGAGCGGCGAGCGCGAGCCCGGCAGCTAACTCCGTAGGCCGGGGCCGGGAAGGGAACGTAATGAAAACGCATAGACGTGCGCGCGGGCGCCGAATCGCCCGGGCGCTCGCCGCAATCATCGTGCCGCTTGTCGCGTCCGGCGCAGCCATCGCGATGGCCGCCACGCCGAGCTCGCAGCTAGCCGCCAGCGGTTCGGCCGGCCAGAAGCCGCGCAACGAAACCGCGCGGGGCACGATCGTGAAACTGAAGGTCCACGCCGTCAAGAACCTCCTGGCCGGCTCGAACGACCGCGTCCATGGCTCGCTCTCCACGCGCCAGCCCGGCCGCTCGGTCGTCGTAGAGACGCGTCAGGGTGGCTCCTGGCAGAACGTCGCACAGGTGCGCACCGGTCGCAAGGGCCGCTTCTCCGCCGAGTGGCAGCCCGGTCAGGTCGGCCGCTACGCGGTTCGCGCCCACCTCGCCGACGGCACCGCCCAGGGCAAGCCAAAGGGCAAGGTGACCGCCTACCGCGAGAGCAGCGTGTCGTACTACGGCCCGGGCTTCTACGGCTCGCGCACCGCGTGCGGCGAGACGCTCTCGCAGAACACCCTCGGCGTCGCCAACAAGACGCTCCCGTGCGGGACGAAAGTGGCCCTCTACTACCAGGGCCGCAAGGTCACGGTGCCCGTGATCGACCGCGGGCCGTACGCGGCGGGGCGTGAGTACGACCTCACCGCCGCGACCCGCGACCGCCTCGGGGCTCCGTCGACCGGCACGATCTGGTCGGCGCCCCTCTAGGCGCTACCGCCTCTACATCGAGAGCTCGAGCTGGCCGGCGGCCGCAGCGTGCGGCTGCCGGCCGGTCTCGGCCTCGTCCAGACCGGCCACCCGCACGCCGAGCAGGCGAACGGGGCGCGGGGGGTCGAAGCGCCGCAGAAGCTCGCGGGCGGTGCTGCTCACGACCGCCACGTCGTTGGTCGCCTCGTCGCGCGTGTGCGCGCGGGTATGGGTGGAGAAGTCGTCGAGCCGCACCTTGATGCCGATCGTTCGCCCCGTCCGCTCCTGGCGGGCGAGCGTGCGGCAGAGCTCGGCCGATAGCCGATCGAGTACGGGCTCGAGCGCGTCCAGCCCGCGCAGGTCGGTGTCGAAGGTCGTCTCCCTCGACTCCGACTTGGCGACGCGGACGGTCTCGATCTCGCGGCCGTCCTCGAAACAGGCGAGCCGGGCGAGGTGCAGTCCGAGGCGCTCGCCGAACGTCCGCGCCAGGTCGGCCGGCGACGCCGCCGCGAGCTGGCCGAGGGTCTCGATCCCGCGCTCCCTGAGCCGGTCGACCGTCTTCGGCCCGATGCCTGGGATCAGGCCCGGCGAGGCGCCCGCGAAGCGCTCGCAGGCCTGCTCGCGGCTGAGGACCACGAACCCGTCGGGCTTCTCGGCGTCGGAGGCGACCTTGGCCACGAGCTTGCTGGGCCCGATCCCGATCGAGCACCCGAGGCCCGCGCGCTCCCGGACGGCCGCCTTCACCCGCCGCGCCGCCGCGCGAGGTCTGTCGAACGCGATCAGGTCCAGGTACGCCTCGTCGAGGCCGACGACCTCCACGCGGTCCACGTGCTCGCGGAGCACGACCATGACCTCCTTAGAACGCGCCCGGTAGAGGTCGAAGTCGGGCGGGATGAACACGGCCTCGGGGCACAGCCGCCGGGCGCGCTCGGCAGGCGTCGCGGAGAAGATCCCGTACCTACGCGCCTCGTAGCTCGCGGTGGTCACCACCGCGCGCGGCCCGGTCCCGGCCACCACAACCGGCAGGCCGCGGAGCTCCGGACGCCGCTGGAGCTCGACGCTCACGTAGAAGGCGTCCATGTCGACGTGGGCGATCACCCGCCGCTCCATTGCCGCGACGCTACGGAGGCGACCGGACAGCCGGCGCCACCTGCTCCTTCCAACCGAATCCCGGACCTAGGATCGGGGTTGTTCGATGTATCGACCGGATCGACCCAGGAACGCGGGGCGCCATCCCGGCGTGAGGAATTGAGTGGACGTCGCGGACGACGGCTCGCGGCCAGCGTCCTCTCGATCGGGACTGCCGGGGCGGTGCTCATCGGCGGCGTCGCAATCGGCGACCAAGCGCGCCCGGCCGCGGCAAAGCGACGGCCGGACCTCGTGGAGCGGAGCGTCAGCCACGCGCCGGACGTCGTCCGCCCGGGCGGGGCGCTCCATATTCGCGACCGTGCGCTCAACAAAGGGCGGGCCAGAGCGGGCAGCTTTACGGTGGGCTTCTATCTGACGCGCGAGCTGCCCGTCGGTCGAACGCGAATTGGCGGGCGCAAGGTGTCCTCACTCGCGCGCGGGAAGAGCTCGTCGGCGACGACCACGGTGCGCCTGCCGACGAACCTCGCGTCCGCCTCCTACAGGCTCGCCGCATGCGCCGACGATCGCGATCACGTCAAGGAGCGCCACGAGCACAACAACTGCCGAGTGGCGTCCTCCACGATCCGTGTGCTGGCGCGGGAGCGGACACCTCCCACCTCGCGCGCCTCGGCGCCAACACTCACGAACTCCACCTCGATCCGGATCGATTACACCGCCGACGGCACCGGGAGCCCGCTCGACCGGGTCGAGCTCTACCTCAAGGCACCGGGCCATACCGACTTCTCGAAGACCGCCACCTACGCCTCGCCTGCCACCACCGGCGGCCACTTCGACTACACGGCGACGGCCGGCGACGGCGACTACGCCTTCTACACGGTCGCTTACGACAAGGCGCGCAACGTGGAAGCACCACCTGGCGCTCCGGACGCGACGACGACGCTCGACACGGCGGCTCCCACCTCGTCGGCGTCCGGAGCGACGGCCATCGATGCGAGCTCGATCCAGGTCGACTACACGGCCGACGGCACGGGAAGCGCATTGGACAAGGTGCAGCTCTACGCGCAGGCGCCCGGCGAGACGGGGTTCTCGAAGGTTGCGACTGACAGCTCGCCGGCCGCGACCGGCGGCCACTTCGACTACACGGCGACAGCCGGCGACGGCGACTACGCCTTCTACACGGTCGCCTACGACAAGGCGGGCAACGTGGAAGCGGCACCTGGCTCGCCCGATGAGACGACGACGCTCACGACGCTCCTCGCCGCTGGCGACATCGCGGGCGATCCCACGACCGGCGGGACCGGCGCCGACACCGCCGCGCTCATCCAGCAGCGCGCAGGCCAGGTGGTGACGCTCGGCGACAACACCTACGAGAACGGGACGCTCACCGAGTTCAACTCCTGGTACGACCCGACCTGGGGCGCCTTCAAGTCGCGCACCAAGCCCTCCGCCGGCAATCGCGAGTACAACACCAGCGGCGCGGCCGGGTACTTCGGCTACTTCGGCGCCGCTGCGGGGGATTCAACGAAGGGCTACTACAGCTACGACCTCGGGGCGTGGCACATCGTCGCGCTCAACTCGAACAGCAACTGCAGCAGCATCTCCTGCGCTGGCGGCTCAGATCAGGAGACCTGGCTGCGCGCGGATCTCGCGCAGCACACGCACGACTGCATCCTCGCCTACTGGCACCACCCGCTCTACAGCTCTTCCCAGACCGACAGCGAGGGCGACATCGTGCAGGACGGCGCCGTGCGCCCGCTGTTCAAGGCGCTGTATGACTACCACGCGGACATCGTCCTCAACGGGCATCAGCACAACTACGAGCGCTTCGCGCAACAAGACTCGACGGGAAACGCGGGTCCAAACGGCATCCGGGAGTTCGTGGTCGGGACCGGCGGCCGAAGCCACAAGGCCTTCCCGTCGGCCGCACGGGCACCGAACAGCGAAGCGGGCGACGATCAGACGTTCGGCGTACTCGAACTGACGCTCGCCAGCTCGAGCTACAGCTGGCAGTTCATCCCGGTCGCGGGCGAGACCTTCATCGATCAGAGCTCGGGACCCGTCAGGTGCCACAACAGGCCCTAGCCGGCCTGATGGATCGGCCGCACGAGGATCTCGTTCACGTCCACGTGCGGCGGCTGTGACAGGGCAAACATGACCGTTCGGGCGATGTCCTCGTCCTTCAGCGCGTCCCTCGGCCGCTCGTCGAAGAACGGCGTGTCGGTCATGCCGGGCTCGATCAGCGTCACCTTGATGTCGGTCTCCGCGAGCTCCTGGCGCAGCGCCTCTCCCATCGCCGAGACGGCCCACTTCGTCGCGGAGTAGAGCGAGCCCGGGAGCACCCGCCGACCGGCAACTGAGCTCGTAAGCAGGAAATGCCCGGAGCCGCGCTCGCGGAAGTGGGGGAGGGCCGTGCGGATCGTGTACGCCGCGCCGAGCACGTTCGTCTCGACCATCGACCGCCACTGCTCCGGCGACTCCTCGAGGAAGCCCCGCTTGGCGCCGAAGCCGGCGTTCGCGAAGACGACGTCGATGCGGCCGAAGCGTTCGAGCGCCGCCGCCACGAGCCGCTCCTGGTCGTCCCAGACAGAGACGTCGCAGCGCTGGGCCAGAGCTCGCTCGTCGCCGCCCACCTCGGCCGCGACCTCGCGCAGCCTGTCCTCCGAGCGCGCGACGAGCACGAGCCGGTAGCCGGCGTCGGCCGCCAGCCGCGCCGTGGCGGCACCTATGCCGGTGCTCGCGCCCGTGATCAGCATGACCGGCTCGTCGGGCATGGCCTCGGTTTCTATCAGCCGCCCGCCGGTAGGCTCCGGGCCCGGATGCCTGTGGACCCGACCGAGGCTCGCTTTCCCTCGATACCGCGCTCGCGCGGGCACTACGAGAGCTTCTACATGCGGGCGTGCCATCCATCGGATCCGCTCGGCGTGTGGATCCGCTACACGGTCCACAAGCGGCCGGGCCGCGAGCCGACCGGCTCGCTGTGGTTCACGCTGTTCGATGCGTCGGCGCCCGGGCCCGTGGCCTCCAAGGTCACGCTCCCCTCCGAGGAGGTGGCGGCCGGAGATGGGTCCTTCATCCGGATCGGCGCCAGCAGCTTCGGCCCGAACGAGGCAGCCGGCTCGGCCCACACCGAGCAGGCCCGCGCCGACTGGCGCCTCATCTACGAGAGCCACGCGCCCGCGCTCAACCACCTCCCGCGCGACTGGATGTACCGCGCGCCGATTCCCCGAACCAAGCTCACGAGCCCCGCCCCGATCGCGACCTTCAGCGGCGTTCTCGACGTCGACGAGCGGCGGATCGACATCGATGGGTGGCGCGGGATGGTCGGGCACAACTGGGGCTCGCAGCACGCCGAGCGCTGGATCTGGATGAACGGTCTCGGCCTGGGCGAGCAAGGCGATGCCTGGCTCGACGTCGCGATCGGGCGGGTGAAGCTCGGCCCCGTCACAACTCCCTGGATCGCAAACGGCGCCGTGTGGCTCGACGGGCAGCTGCACCGGGTGGGAGGCCCGGGCGCGCGCGGAACCAAGGTCGACGAGCGGCCGGACGGGTGCGAGTTCACCCTCCCGGGCGGGGGAATGACGCTGCGCGGCGAGGTGCGCGCGCCCGCCAAGGACTTCGTCGGTTGGGTCTACGCGGATCCGGACGGCCCGGAGCACAACACGGTGAACTGCTCTATCGCGCAGATGCGCGCGACCGTCGAGGCGGACGGCGTCCCGGCGACGGAGCTCGCGACCGACCACTGCGCCGCGTACGAGCTCGGCATGCGCGAGACCGACCACGGCATGTCGATCGAGCCCTTCCCCGACGGCTGAGGCTTTAACGGGGCGCCGCGCGGATCAGCTTCGCGACGCGCGCGAGCGGCAGCCCCGGCTTCGAGATGGCGACGAACCTGACGCGGCCGTGGGCGATCCCAAACAGGAGCGTGTAGCCGTGTCGGCCCTTCACGAGGAGCCGGATCCCGCGACGCGTGAGGGCTCGCGTATAGGGGAAGCGCTTCTTCGCGTCGGCGACCTTCGAGCCCACGTGGATTCCGCGCGCGTCGAACGGCGTGGAGTTCGTCATCACGAGCAGCGCCCTGCCGCTCGCGCCGGCCTTTCCGAACCCCGCGGCGAGGCGCCCGCCGCCCGTCATGCAGTAGCTCACGAAGCGCAGGCTCTCGACCGTCGGCGCCCCAAGCGCGTGGCGAACGCCGGATCGCCGAGCGCCCAGGCGGATCCCCCCGATCCCGTGCCCGACCCTCCCGCCGGGCACGCGGCAGCCGTGCGAGACGCCGGCTCCACCCGGTCCGCCGCCTGCGCGCGGATCGTGCCGCTGGAACTTCTTCACGCAGTTCGGGTCGACCGTCACATCGCCGCTCTTCTGCACGCCTCCGCGGCCCTTCGAGAAGTACGGCTTGTACTGGTCGGGGAAGCCAGGGAGCTGGGTCGGATCGCCGGTCTCGCCTGCGAACGAGAAGTTCTCGACGTAGGCGCCGCCGATGCCGCGCGCCTTGTCGAAGAAGTAGCTCCCGTCCCAGGCGTAGGTCTGCGTGGACGGCTGGCTCTCGGAGACGTAGCCGCGCCAGTGGTCGCGCTGGAAGTAGAAGCACTTCGGGCTCGCCGCGGCGAAGCGCGCGGGCTCCTTGGACAGGAAGTCGACGACGCCGAGCTTGTCGATGTTCTGGTGGCGCTTGTCGTACTCGACGCAGAACGGGTCGGCGTTTGGCTCCGGGAAGTTCGTGCCCTGCCCGACCTGCTGCAGCGTGCAGGCGAACGGGTTCTTCCCGTCGTACCCGGTCACGCCCTGGTCGTCGGCGAGCGCCGCGTGCAAGGAGATGAAGAGGAGCACGACCGTCAGGAGCCCGGTGCCCGCAGCCCGGCGCATGAGCCCAGCATAAACGCGAATGTGCCACATCGGTCGGGGTTGCTGATGTAGGTTCCAGCGCATGACGCAGCCCGGCGGGAGCATTGCCGACGAGCTGTCACGCAGGGACTTCGTGCGGCGCGTCGGGACGCTCGGAGCCGGCGCTTTCGTGATCGCGGCGCTGCCCGTCGCGGAGCGGATGATCGCGGCCGAGCCCGCCCTCGCGGCCGTGTCGCTCGACGACGCCACGCTCCAGGCGTTCGCGGACACGGTCATCCCAGGCCGGAAGGTGACGCGAACGGACCTCGGACACGAGGTCCACCCACTGGCAATCGCCGGCGTCGACAAGCTGCCCGGAGCCGTGGAGGCGGACGCGCTGCTCGCCTACCACGATTCTCGGCTCGGCTTCGAGACGCTCGCGGGGCCCTTCCAGGCCGACCTGAACGGACGCGCGCTGGCGCAGGGCGGGCCCTTCCTCACCCTGCCCTTCGACAAGCGGGTGAAGGTCTGCCTCTCGGGATTCGACTTCGGGAACGGATCGCGGCCGCTGTGGGAGGCGGCCGCGGCGGTCCCCTTTGCCACGTTCTGCGCCGCGATCGAGCATCCGATCGGCACGAGTCGTCCGGGGGCCGCGCCCAACGGCTACACGGGCTTCAGCTACCGCCGCAAGCTCTCGCGCGAGCGCACGAAGAAGGGATACCTGCCGTGAGAGAAGACCGGCGTGTCTGAGCAGGTGGACGTCTGCATCGTCGGCTCCGGCTTCGGCGGGTCGATCACCGCCTGGCGCCTGGCGGAGCTCTACGTTGCGGCCGGCAGGGATCCGAAGCACATCCTCGTCCTTGAGCGCGGGCGGCCTCACAAGCACACCGACTTCAAGCAGACGATGGGGATCGACCACCTCTCCGACGTCTACAACCTCACCCAGTCGAGCGGCGGCACGGGCGTCCTGCTCGCCTCCGGGCCGCAGGGCTGCCAGGTCGTGACGGCGAGCGCGGTGGGCGGAGGCTCCAACCTCTACCTGGCCGCGTCGCTGCGTGCCCCGCGAGAGATCTTCGAGCGCCGCGACCACCGCCCGGACGACGGCACGGACCGCCGCATGTGGCCGCACCAGATCTCGCGCAAGACGCTCGACCCCTTCTACGCGCGCGTGGAGAGGGGGCTGCGCGTGAACCGGCCGAGCTGGAACCGGGTGTCGAAGTCCGGCGGCCTCTGGGCGGCGACGTTGAACGCCGGCGGCTACACGTGCGACCGCGTGCCCGTCGCGATCAACCCCGACCGCTGCGTGGAGGCCAAGTGGTGCCACACGGGCTGCATCTTCGGCGCCAAGAACACGGTGAACACGAACTACCTGGCCTCGGCGAGGCTCGCCGGCGTTCGGGTGCGCCCGAACCGCCAGGTCGAGTCGATCGACCGCGCCAGCACCCCCGGCTACCGGTACCTCGTCAACGCCGACGTGATGGACAACGACGGCCCGAACCCGACCCGGATGCCAAACGGCCAGTCCGAGCAGATCGAGTGCAAGGTGCTCGTGATGTCGGCGGGCGCGATGGGCAACCCGCCGATCCTCATGCGCTCCCAGCAAAACCTGCCGTCGCTGTCGAGCCAGCTCGGCAAGAACCTAGGCGTGAACGGCGACCACGTGGCGGCGATCGAGTACAACCCGGCGAAGGTCCGCAGCGTGCTCGGCCTACCGGGCTACGGCCAGTTCTACAAGGGGAAGCCGATCACCACCATGACCTACGACTTCTGGGTCGGCAGGCGTGCGCACCGCTACGACGGGACGCGCTTCACGCTCCAGGAGATCTTCCTCTCGAGCCTCACCAACTTCCTCTACGACGACGGGCGGGCGCCGGAGGGCGAGCCCTCCTGGTGGGGCCTCCAGAAGAAGCACGCGATCGCGCACTGGAACAACCGCATCGAGCTGCTGGCGATGGTCGAGGACACGCATGACGGCACGTTCCTCACGCCGCCGCCCCAGGGCGACGCCGTCTCACCCAACGCCGGGCCGGTCAAGGTCGGGATCTTCTCCTACGAGCTATCCGAGCAGTCGGTGCGGGTACGGGAGCTTGCGAACCAGGCGATGAAGCAGATAGCCGGACACAGCGGGCTGGGCCGGTTCATGAAGCTCACGGAGACGCGCGGCGTGTACTGCGCGCACCCGCTCGGCGGCTGCAGGATGGCCGAGTCGAAGGACCTCGGGGTGGTGAGCCACTGGGGCGAGGCGTTCGACAACGAGGGCCTGTTCTGCATCGACAGCTCCGCCGTCCCCACGTCACTCGGCGTCAACCCGTCGCTGACGATCTCGGCGGTCTCCGAGCGCGCCGCCGACCACCTCACCCTGCGCGGGCACGAGCTCGGCCTGCCGGCTCGGCCGAAGGGCTTCCGGCACCGGACGCCCGCGGAGCACGTGGGGGAGAGGGTCATCCCGAAGCGCCACAAGCGCTCGCACAGCAGGACGCACGGCGCCTAGGCCTGAGAGCGACCGCCCGAATTCCCGCTCCGGGGGTCAAGTCCGGGGCCGCGCGCGCCGATACGGGGGACGATGACCCGGCGCCTTCCGATCGCCCTGGCTCTCGTCGCATGCCTCTCCTTGCTCGTCGCCGGCGCGGCGTCGGCGATGACGCGTTCGTTCACGCACGGGATCCACTTGCACTACCTGCATCCGGAGTCGGTGCGGCTGCACAAGGCCTCGGGCCCGCGTCCGACGATCACGAAGGTCAGCCCGATGCAGGTGAAGGTCGGGCAGAAGGTCGTGATCTACGGCAAGAACTTCCGCTCCGGAGCCGGCAAGGACAAGGTCTTCTTCCTGCGCCCGGGCGGCGGCGTGGTGATCGTCAAGGCGCAGACCGCCACCTCGACGCGCCTCGTCGTAAAGGTGCCGAGCAAGGTGACGACCCTCCTCGACGTGAAGAGCGGAAGCGTCGTCGCCACCAAGCTCCGGCTCCGCGTGCTCACGGACCAGTTCGGGAACACCACCAAGCTTTCGAAGTCGCCGCTGATCGTGCCCACGTCGGGCAAGAGCGGCGGCGGCGGCACCTCGACTCCCGCGTGCCAGAAGGCCACGACGCAGGACTCCGACGGCGACGGCCTCACCAACGCCCTCGAGATCAACACGCTCCACACGGACCCGTGCAAGGCCGACACCGACGGCGACGGGGTCCCGGACGGCTACGAGTACCAGTCGGCGCTGGACCTGAACAACACGACGCTCACCGGCCGCGACAGCCAGAACGCGCTGCCGTGCCCGTGCAAGGAGCCATATCCGAACCCGCTCGATCCAAGCGACCTCAACATCGACCACGACGGCGACGGCCTCCCCATGTGGCTCGAGTACAAGCTCAACAAGTACGTGCATGGGCCGAAGGTGGGGAACCTCCAGTACAGCGACGGTAAGCAGCGCAGCCAGGACGTCACCGCGCCCGCCGATCCGGTCTTCGCCTACATGGACCTCAACAAGACCCCGCTGTTGCAGGCCGGATACCTCTCCGACGACGAGCGCGACGCCGACAATGACGGGCTCACCAACTGGGACGAGTGCTGCGGCCGCATGACGCAGGACTGGTGGGCCAGTGAGTACTCGGGAAGCAACGGCTGGCCCAAGGAGACCCGCTACCCGAACACCTTCCCCGGCGTGGACCCGATGAACCGGGATACGGACGGCGACGGGATCCCGGACGGCCTCGACGACCAGGATCACGACGGCCTCAGCAACGAATTCGAGGTCTCGAGGCCTTACGACTGGTTCGACACCTATGTCTCCTCCTTGCACCCCGGTGTCGTCCCAGCCCCGGACAAGGTGTCGAACGGCGGCCTGATCCCCGATGCGGTCGGCCCGAACCCGTGGGCGCGCGTCCAGCCCTACGACCCGTGCAAGCCGGTCGACTCCAAGACCTGCTGGATCCACCCCGACTTCGGCTACTACCAGGCGAGCGAGGATTGGGTTGGTCCTGATCCCGAGACGCTGGGCGCGCCGCCCGCCGCACCCTGGCTCTTCGACGGCAACGATCACCCCTGGGCCAACGGCGAGTAGCCGGGCCGACCTAGTCCGCCCCCGCGGCGGCGTGACGGCCATCACATAAGCCGCACCCCCGGCGTGCAAGCGTCCCTCTAGGCCTCAGGCCAGGAGGTGACGGTGGAGGGGCAGAGAGCAGTTCGCGGGCGCGATGTCGTTGGCATCTTCCTCGTGGCGCTCGCGATCGGCCACCTCGCGCTCGGCGCCTACCAGCTGATCGACCCGGGGTCCTTCTTCCGCGAGATCGGTCCGTTGGGCGTCCGCAACGACCACTACACGCGCGACTCCGGAACGTTCACGGTTGCACTCGGCGTCGCGTTCGCGGTGGCGGTCCGGTGGCCCGATTGGCGCCTCGGGGTCCTCGGGTACGCGTTCTTCCAGTACGTGTTCCACTCGATCAACCACCTGGTGGACATCAACAAGGCGCACCCGCATCGGCTCGGGCCCGAGGACTTCGTGGAGCTCGCCGTGACGGCGGCGATTATCGGGTGGCTCCTCGTCCGGACAGCGCGCGAGCGACGGGCAGCCCGCTGGTGAAGGTCTTCGTCGCAGGCGCGACCGGCGCCATCTGGCGGCCGCTCGTCCGCCAGCTCGTGGATGCCGGCCACGAGGTCGCGGGAATGACGCGCTCGGAGGCGCGCGCCGAGGACATCCGCCGCGCCCGTGCGACGCCGGTCGTGTGCGACGCGTTCGACGCGGAGGCGCTGCGAACCGCGGTGGGCCAGGCCGCACCGGACGTCCTCGTCCACCAGCTCACGGACCTCCCGCGCGACTGGAGCATGCGCTACGGCTACGGCGCCACATCGCGACTGCGGTCCGAAGGCACGGGCAACCTCGTCGAGGCTGCGCGCGCCGCCGGAGCCGGGCGGGTCGTGGCGCAGAGCATCGCGTTCATCTACGCGCCGACCGGAGGTCCGGTCAAGGACGAGGACGAGCCGACCATTCGGGGCACCGGCGACGGCGCCTTCGCCACCGCCGTGGAGGCCACGCTTGACCTCGAGCGGCGCGTGACCGGCACCGACGGCATCGACGGGCTCGTCCTCCGGTACGGGTTCTTCTACGGGCCCGGCACCTGGTACGCGCACGGGACCAAGCTCGAGACGGCGTTCAAGAAGCGCTGGTTCCCGATCGTGGGGGAGGGGAGCGGCGTGTTCTCGTTCATCCACGTCGACGACGCGGCGTCCGCAACGGTGGCGGCGGTGGAGCGCGGCGCTCCTGGGATCTACAACGTCGCGGACGACGCACCGGCGCGCATGGACGAATGGGCGCCCGCGTTCGCGGACGCGGTCGGTGCGCAGCCCCCGCGGCGCGTGCCGGTCTGGCTGGCGAAGCTCGTGGCCGGCAAGGCAACGGTCGGGATGGCCACCACACTGCGCGGCGCGTCCAACGCCAAGGCCAAGGGCGAGCTGGGGTGGGCGCCGCGCTACTCGAGCTGGCGGCAGGGCTTCCGCGAGGGCCTGGGCGAGCGGGCGTAGTCATCTAGATTGAGCGGCGTGCCGCGCCCGCTCCTAGCCGTCGACGCCCCATCTCTCCTCTTCCGCGCCTTCCACGCGCTGCCGAAGACGATCACCGACGCGTCCGGCCAGCCTGTCAACGCGCTGCTCGGCACCGCGAACATCCTTCTGCGGGAGG
>VAXR01000234.1:1413-4176 GCA_005885165.1 Actinomycetota bacterium | reverse complement strand
CGGTCGCCCACGATGCTGCGAACGCTTCGGGCGATTGCGCGGCCAACGTCAACACCAAGCCACACGCGAGCGGGAATGCTCTAAGCACGACCATGCGCTTCATCCGAACCTCGATCAGATAAAGAGGGTGGGAGTCCGGACCGTCCAGTCCGTCGAAGCGAGTCTCTCGGGGTCGGGCCATCCATGTCAAGCCGGCTGCTTACTCGACTGCGAAGATCCGCCATGTGCCGGGGATGCCCTTCAGCTCGTGCGCCCCATGGTCGGACAGCGTCTGCCCGGAACCGACGATGAGGTCGCGGACCGTGCTGCTCACGAGCACCTCGCCCGGTGCGGCAAGACTGCTGATGCGCGCGCCGATGTGGACCGCAAGGCCGCCGATGTCCTCGCCTGCCAGCAGCTCGCATTCTCCCGTGTGAAGTCCGGCGCGAATGTCGAGGCCGAGCCTTCGGACACCGTCGCGGATGGCGATCGCGCTGCTGATCGCGCGGCTCGGGCCGTCGAACGTGGCGAGCATGCCGTCGCCAAGTGACTTGACATAGCGCCCCCGGTGTCTCTCCACCTGCTCCCGCGCGAGCTCGTCGTGCCGTTGGAGCAGCGCACGCCAGCCGCTGTCGCCCAGCTCTGCGGCGCGCTTGGTCGAGTCCACGATGTCGGTGAAGAGCACGGTGGCGAGCACGCGGTCGCTGACGGCCGGGCGTCGCACGCCGGTCAGGAACTGCTCGATCTCATGGACGGCCCGGCCATCCGGGGGGACCTCGACGTACTGCGCGTTCGGGATGTGATCTGCGGCGTAACGCGAGTGACGCGGATCGACGAAGGTGTCGTTCGCTCTGCGCAGCACCAGCGTCGGACATTGCACGCTGGGAAGCGCGTCACGCACGTCGAGCTCGCCGACCATGACCAGCGATGCGGCGGCGGCATCGGGAGTCATTGACAGACGCCGGTGGCGTGCGAGGAGACGTCGCCGGTGCTCGTTGTCACCGGCGAAGGCGCCCCATGGCTGCTCCGGCGAACTGCTGCCCCAGTGCTCTACGACTGCCTGGACGATCGCACTGCGCTCCTCGCGGGTCTGTGCCCACTCGTAGCCTGGCCCGCTCACGACGCGCGGGGTCGGCGTGATCAAGACCAGTGCCCGAACGAGACTCGGATGCGAGGCCGCGAACAGCACCGCCAGCGCGCAACCCTCGGCAATCGAGATCAGCGCCGGGTACTCAGACTGCGCCGCCTCGAGAACGGCCCGAACATCGTCGATCTGCTCCTCCAGCGGAGTCGCCCCGGCAACCCCACCGGACATCCCCGCGCCACGCCGGTCGAACTGGATCAGCCGCGCGAAGGACGCCAGTCCCTCGAGAAAGCGCGCCCTGGGCGGCAACTCCCAGTCGATCTCGATATTCGAGAAGAACGACGGCACGACGACGACGTCGAGCGGCCCCTCGCCGACGACCTGGTAGGCGACCTGCGCATCGCCGCTGCGTGCGTACTTCGTGACCACATCCATTCCGCGCGGAGGGTATGCCTCGTGGAGGCGAGTCTGTGTAAAAGCCTGAGACGCGCGCGGCGGTCCGAGCCGCAGCCGGCTACCTGTTCAGCGGCAGCAGGACGTTCGACGCGTATGGCCCGCCGTTCAGCACCCGGATCTCGCCGCCAGCCTCGTTCAGGACGTCCGGCAGGGGTGCCGATGTGCCTGGCGTGTTGGCCGTGCCGATCGTGAGGCGGAGGCGGTCGCCCTTCTTCAGGATCGCGTCGGTGGGGTAGATCTCGATGCGGTACAGGGCCGGATCGTTAGGCGTGACCGGCTTCTGGCTCTGCTGCGTGAACGGGTGCCACGGCCGGATCAGGACGTGGTGCGGGCCGTAGTTCGACTTGCGCTGGTCGATCGCGCGCTGGCTCGCAAGGAGGAACCCCGCCGTCACCTGGTTCGAGTCTCCCGACGGCGCGACCTCGCTCAGCACGCCCACGAGCGTCGCGTCCTTGGAGGTGAGCTCGGCCCAGAGGTTGGCAACGATCGGGCCGGTCAGTTTCGTGTTCCTGGCTAGCGGCGCGCTCGTATACGTCAGCGATGACGCCTCCCAGGTGCGGTTGTCCGTCTCGCACGGCCCCTGGGCCGCACCGGCCGTCCACTGGGCGGTCATCCGCGAGCAGGGGCTCGACGCCGGCAGGAGCGGCGCGCTGTCGCCGCTGCCCTGCGTGGGCTTCCCTCAAGTAGAGCGGGCGGTAGCCCACACCCGGGACCGGCCAGGTCGAGTAGTGCTCCCAGTGGGTGCCGTTGATCGGGTAGAAGTTGACTGAGGGCGTCTTCTGCACACCGTTGCGGGCGCCCTTGAGCCAGTGATCGAACCACTTCTGCTTGAGGTTGGGATCCTGCATCGCCGGCCCGCTCGTCGTGTGGTAGTGCGCCGACATGAAGATCTTCTTGGTCGTGCCGTTCAGCTTCGTGAGCTGCTCGTAGAGCCGCGGCTCGCCGCGCTGGAAGATGTCCCACCAGCCGCCCGTGATCACGACGGGCACGCGGATCTGGCCGGCGCGGTCGCCCGGGGAGCGCAGCCGGTAGAACGGGCCGTCGTAGGCGGACCATTGACCCTGCGTCGTCTCGAGGATCTTCTGGGCCGCGAAGTCCCAACCGTTGCGCAGGTGGTCGAGGTAGGTGGGCGCGGATCCCGTCGGGTCGCTCGCGGTCGTCGAGGGCGGGATGTCGGACAGCCCGGTGGTCAGCCCGAGCCAGAGGGGGATGAAGCCCGAGTCCACGGCGCCGCCGTGGAACGT
>VAXR01000234.1:0-1371 GCA_005885165.1 Actinomycetota bacterium | reverse complement strand
TCGGCGATCAGGAACGACGTGATCCCCATGTAGGACCCGCCGGTGGTCGCGACCGAGCGGTTCGACCATGACTGCCTCTGGATCCAGTCGAGGACCTCCTGGTAGTCGAGCTGGGTGCGCGCGCCCCAGGAGTCCCACTTGCCCTGGCTCGCGCCTGTGCCGCGGTCGTCGAGCAGCATCACGGCGTAGCCCTTGTTCGTCAGCGAGGTGTCCGCCGTCGCGATCCCGCCGGAGCCCGTGCACGCCTTACCCGTGGGGTTGGTCGTGTCCTTGTTGTAGCCCGTGGCGGTGAGGATGGTCGGGTAGCGCTTCGTGCTGGGCGCGGGCAGCCACACGTTCGCGCGCAGGACGACGCCGTCGCTCATTCGAATCGGGACGTTGCAGAGCGCCGTGGTGGCCGCGGACGCGCTTGTGCCGCCGCCGATCGCGGCGCAGGCGCTGGCCGCGAACGCCAACGCGAATCGTCGGATCCTCAATGCAGTGCTCCCCTGCCGCACGTCGGTCGGATGAAGTTACAGGTCGGTATGGCTCGTTGCGCCGCAACTCAAACGTCGAGACGTGGGCCGCTCCGCGCGGCTACGGCGGGTTGACTTCGGTCTTGCCAGCGGAGAGTCTTGCCGGGTGAGCCTCCGCTCCTCGGATCTTCCCGTCGCCGTCATCGGAGCAGGCGGCGCGGGGCTCCTGGCAGCGGCGGCGCTGCGCCGCGCGGGCGTCGCCTTCGAGGTGCTCGAGGCTCGCGACGGCGTCGGAGGCACCTGGCGATATGACGAGGACGGCTCGGGCTCGGCGTGCTACCGGTCGCTGGTCGCCAACACGAGCAAGCTGCGGATGTCGGTCGGCCGCAAGCGCATCCCCGGCCGGCCGTGGGAGTACGCCTCCCATACCGAGATGCTGGCCTACCTCGAGGACCTGGCCCGCGACGAGGATCTGCTGCCGAGCATCAGATTCGGATGGACGGTGGCCGGCGCGCGTCAGGACGACGGCCGCTGGACGTTGGTGGAGAAGGAGGGCGAGGAGCGCGCCTATGGCGCCGTCGTGTGCGCGCTGCCGGCGAGCGGGCGCCCACGATTTGCGCAGCTGCCGGGAAGCTATGACGGAGAGCAGCTTCACAGCGCGGCCTACCGGACGCCCGAGCGCTTCGCCGGGAAGGACGTGCTGGTCGTGGGCCTCGGGACCTCGGGCGGCGAGGTCGCGGGGGACATCGCCGGCACGGCGCGATCCGTGCAGGTGTCCGTCCGCTCGCCGCTGTGGATGATGACCCGGCGGATCGGCGGGTTGCCGATCGACTGGATCGACAACCCGTGGCTGGCACGCGTTCTCCCGTGGAGCATGCGCCGGCAGGTTCTTGCCGGCTTGTGCAAGGCGACGACG